>CACZYP010000021.1 GCA_902785425.1 uncultured Ruminococcus sp.
TGTTTTTCGGCTTGCTTTGCTATACACATTTTTATTCAGCAGAAATAATTTTAACTTTTTTCATTTTAGGTCTTGACTTTTATTTGCAAGACTCCTTATCTTAAACAATCGATTTCTTTTCTTTATTCTTGGGAATGTCAGAGTCCTGAGTTGTTGTTGTGTGTTGCGCTTCACAATTGTTATTATACATACTGCATAAAGAATTATCAACCTGTTTGTGCAACATTTTCAAAAGGTTACTTAACTTGGTAACAAATCGCCAACGATAGCGGCTAAAAGGTGATTAATTTGTGAAAAAGCCCAACAATATTATTGCCAAAAAAGAACTACACAAAAATCAGTGATGATTTCTGTGTACTATGCACAACAATCTTCGATCATATTTCCAATTGAGCATATTAAATATTTTTTTGTGTATAAAAAAGCACGCTATGCAAATTGATCTGCATAGCGTGTGCAGCTTGGCAAAAACTTTCGGATATGAGCGTTTTTACTTCTCAAAAACAAAGCTGCCGCTTGTCTGCGGCAGCTGATATCATATCTTTCCGGCAGCTTCTTTTCCGAATACCTGCCCGTAAACACGCTTAAACAGGATAAGCGTAAGAACTATTGCACAAAGCTCTGCTATCGGGAAAGCCCACCATACATTGGAAACGTTGCCCGTAAGAGAGAACAGATACGCCGTAGGGATCAGCACAACAAGCTGACGGCATATCGATATCGTAAATGAGTACATTCCTTTTGCAAAAGCCTGGAACATCGATATCAATATGATACATCCGCCAGCTATCGGGAAATGGAGTGCGATTATCCTCAGCGCAGGCACGCCGATCGCAAGCATGTTTTCGGACGCATCGAAAAGCGAAAGCAAAAGCCTTGGGCATGTTTCAAAAAGTATCGTTCCGAGAGCCATTATGCTTATTGCGAGTTTCAGAGCAAAACTCAGCGTTTCGTCGATCCTTTCCTTTTTCTTGGCGCCAAGATTAAAGGCAAGCACAGGGATAGTTCCGTTATTAAGGCCGAAGACAGGCATAAAGATAAAGCTCTGCAGCTTGAAGTAACTGCCGAATACGGCTGTTGCAGTGTCGGAGAATGTTTTGAGTATCATGTTCATAGAGTAAGTCATTATTGAACCGATCGAGATCATCATTATCGACGGCAGACCTACTGCATATATAGCTTTGACCACATGAAGCTCGGGCTTTACAACAGCTTTGAGCGAAAAATGCAGCTCTTTGTTTTTTGTAAGATTCAGGATAAACGCCACGATTGCGGCACAGCACTGACCGATCACAGTAGCGTATGCAGCGCCTGCGATGCCAAGCTTCGGAAAACCGAGCAGACCGAAAATAAGCAGCGGATCAAGTATAGTATTGATAACTGCGCCTATGATCTGTGACGTCATGCTGAGTATGGTGCGGCCCGTAGACTGTAAAAGTCTTTCAAACATTATCTGAAAAAACAAGCCGAAGCTCATACAGCATACTATGGAAGCGTAAGATATGCCGTATTCTCTTATAGTTTGCGCTGTTGTCTGAGAATTGATAAACGGCGTAACGGCTGTAAAGCCGATAAGAACGAACACAAGCGAGCTTAAAAACGAAAGAAGAACAGCCGTATTCGCAGCGCTGTCGGCATGTTTCTGATTTTTTTCGCCGAGCGAGCGTGACAAGAATGCGTTTACACCTACGCCCGTACCCGAACCTACTGCGATCATGAGCTGCTGCAACGGAAATACGAGCGTTACTGCGGTGAGCGCATCCTCACCTATTCTTGCAACGAATATACTGTCCACGATGTTGTAAAGCGCCTGAACGAGCATCGAAATCATCATCGGCACAGACATTGATATAACGAGTTTTTTTACGGGCATTACACCCATTTTGTTTTCCTGCATAAAATGACCCCTTTAATAAAACCTGTTTCACAATTGTACCACACTCAAAGCAAAAATTCAATCGGACAAATTCATATATAATCGAAACATGGCAAATAATATTTGGGAGAAATGATTTTAATATTGCAAAAGAAGAGCAATTAAGTTATAATTATAGTCGTAAAATGTCGCAACGTGCGAAAGGAGTTTAAAATGAGCGCAAAATTACTTGAATACAGAGGACATATCAGAAACTGGAAGGCTCTGAACGAAGAGCTTGGCATT
Source organism: uncultured Ruminococcus sp. (assembly GCA_902785425.1). GTDB lineage: Bacteria > Bacillota > Clostridia > Oscillospirales > Acutalibacteraceae > RUG592. The sequence goes on from CACZYP010000021.1 coordinate 2,162, forward strand.
ACAAGCGAGCTTCCGAGAGAAGAGCGTGAGCGTGAGATCATCATCAAGGCTTACGAAAAATGGGGCCACAGCATCGCAGACCACCTTTACGGAATGTTTGCGTTCGCAATAGAAGACGGCGACGAGCTTTTCTGCGTAAGAGACCACTTCGGCACAAAGCCTTTCTACTACTATGTAACGGAAAACGGAAAGCTGCTTCACGGCACTTTCATCAAGGATATCATCAACGGCGAGGGCTTCAAAAAAGAGCTTAACGAAGAAATGCTCCAGCTTTACCTCACACTTACGTACTGCGGCGGCGAGAATACATTCTTCAAGGGTCTTAAAAAGCTCATGCCCGGCTGCTATCTTGTATTTAAAAACGGCAAGGCAGAGATCACACGCTACTGGGAGCCGAAATTCACACCCGACAGTAGCAAATCTCTTGAAGACTATGCAGACGAGATACACAACACTCTCACTGCCGTTATGAAAGAAGTCAAGGAAGACAGCGAAACAGCAGAATCGTTCCTTTCGGGCGGCGTTGATTCTTCATACGTTTTCGCTATGAGCGACGCTGAGGTTTCCGATTCCTGCGGCTACACCGACGAGCGTTTTGATGAATCGAAGCTTGCAAAGAAAACGGCTGACCTTCTCGGCAGAAAGAACATCACTGCGATAATCACACCCGAGCAGTACTTTGACGCTGTTGAATACGTATGCGAATACATGGAGCAGCCCCTTGCGGACGCTTCCGCTATCGTTTTCGCTATTGCCTGCAAAGCAACGGCAGAGCACACAAAGCTTTGCTATTCCGGCGAAGGCTCCGATGAGTTCTTCGGCGGCTACAATATGTACCGCAACGCAGAGCGCTACGGCGACAACCTCAAGGATTTCTACGTCGGCAACACGATGATAATGAAAGAGGACGAAAAGAAGGAGCTTCTTAAAAACTATTATGAAGGTGTTCTTCCGATAAGCGTTGTCGGTGACCTTTACGACAGAATGGAAGGACTTGATCCGCTTTCAAAGATGTCGAATGTTGATATTCAGATCTGGCTTGAGGGCGATATCTATCTTAACGTAGACAAGATGAGCACAGCATGCGGTCTTGAGATCAGAATGCCTCTTACCGACAGACGTATCTTTGATATAGCTGCAAGAATGCCTTCGGAGTATAAAGTAAACGAAGAGCAGAACAAGGTAGCTTTCAGAACTGCTGCCGCAAAGGTTCTTCCCGAAGAGATCGCATTCAGAAAGAAACTCGGCTTCATCGTGCCTATCCGCATCTGGATGGCAGACGACCGCTACAACGGCGGCGTAAGAGAGAAGCTTTTCGGAGCAACTGCCGAAAAGTTCTTCAATGTTGACAAAATCCACGAGATCTTCGATGCATACGTTAACGGTCAGAGCGACCTTTGGAGAAAGCTCTGGACGATCTACGTATTCATTGTTTGGTACGATATTTATTTTAAATAAAAAATGTTTGGCGGTAATACAGTTTGTATTACCGCCTATTCTCAAAAACTAACTGGATACTGGAGAAACACTGAATAAATGATCGGGTGAATACTATGGAAGAACGTTTAGAAAAACAACTAAGTTTTGCATTGGAGATCGACAAGGAAAAGAGTATTCTTCGGCAAACGCACCTTTCAGGTCACGGCAGACGTGAAAACGATGCGGAACACGCATGGCACATGGCGATCATGGCGTATCTCCTGCGTGAATATGCCAACGAAAGCGTTGATATAACTAAGGTCATGATAATGTGTCTCATACATGACATAGTTGAGATAGATGCAGGCGATACGTATGCGTATGACGAAAAGATGATAGAAACACAGAAGCAGCGTGAAGACTCCGCAAAGGAGCGTATATTCTCATTGCTGCCCGAAGATCAGTGCAAAGAACTCACGGCGCTCTTTGACGAATTTGAAGCCTGCGAGACTGCCGAAGCAAAATTTGCCCACGCAATGGACAATCTTCAGCCGATCATGCTCAACAACAGCAACAACGGCGGCGACTGGAAGGAACACGGCGTAAGCGCATCAAAGGTCTACAAGCGAAATGAGACAACAAAACTCGGCTCGGACACTCTTTACAGCGTTATAGAGTCTATCATACAAAGCAATATACAAAAAGGAAATCTCAAAGACCAATAATTAAACGGGTGCAGCCGATCCAGGCGCACCCGCTGTTTTATTCGGAAATGATCCTTCTGATCTCGTCTTCGATCGAGCGCACTTCCTCTTTGAAAGCCCGTGACGATACTCGCAGCGCACCGCTGCCGAGAATAATAAGCTGCTCCAGACCGTCCGACGTAACTACACGCACACGATTGTTTTTTGCAAGCTTGTGCGTTACCTTTTCTATGTACATATCGGCAGTCTCGGCTTCTTTTGTGTAAACTACATCTATACCGCCGATCTTTTCTACTTCACCGACATTACCCTTGACCTTGTAAGCATCAAACACAAGAATAAGGCGGCACTTTTTGTAGCCCTGATAGTTGCACAGAATATTCACAAGCATAGCACGGGCAGCTTCGATGTTCTTCTTTGCTGCATCATTAAGCTCGTCCCACGAAAAAATAACGTTGTAACCATCAACAAGAACGTACTCTTCCCCGTCGTAATTCTTCGCTGCCTTTCGCTTATAGGCGGCGTTTTTGTCTTTGTCATAGCTTGTAAAGCTTCCGCCGGAAGAAGCTGTGCGCTTCTTTACAGCACCGTATGTATTTTCAAAGATCTGCATAAGCTCTTTATCAAGTGCGAACACGTCACGCTGAGTGCGGCATTTAGAAAAAAGTGCATCTGCTGTTTGTGCTTTATCCTCCGTTTCGGAAGATTCCTTTTTCAAAACGCTCGGAAGGTGCATATGCTGCGGCACATCGTTCCATTTGACGGTATAGCCTGCACCGTGTGAACAGAAAACGGAATCGCTCGGCTCATTTATATCGGAATCGGCATCGTACCCTATACGCTCTGTCACCTCTTCGCTGTTGTGGCACGGCTCATAGCCTTTCAGGCTGCACATAAGCCGCCCTTTGCCGTGAGTATACGAAACGACTTCACGGGAATAATCTGTCATCTCGGATACGGGCGCACTGCCTGTTATAACTGCCGTCTCGCCGTTTTGCACAGGATCGTCAAAAGTGCCGCTCATTCGCTGTATGTCCGTAAGAGCACGGCCGATATTTTCGGCAGGCACTTCAAGCGTAAACTCGTAAACGGGTTCCAGAAGAACACTTTCGGCACTTCTGAGTCCCTGCCTGACGGCACGGTAAGTAGCCTGCCTGAAATCTCCGCCCTCGGTGTGCTTTGCGTGAGCCTTTCCGGACATAAGAGTAATATTTATGTCGGTGATAGGAGAACCTGTCAGAACGCCTTTATGTGTTTTCTCATAAAGGTGCGTAATGATTAGCCGCTGCCAGTTTTTATCAAGAAGATCTTCTTTGCAATTTGTAGAAATTACAACTCCGCTGCCTCTTTTTGCAGGCGACATAAGCAGATGCACCTCGGCATAATGGCGAAGCGGCTCGAAATGACCTACGCCCTCTACAGTGTTCGCTATAGTCTCTTTATAAATAATATTCCCCTGTCCGAACGTCACATTTATCCCAAAACGATCACAGATTATATGCCGCAGGATTTCAAGCTGTATATCACCCATAAGACGAACGTGTATCTCTTTAAGCTGCTCATTCCACTCGACATTTAGCTGAGGATCTTCACTTTCAAGAATACGCAGCTTGCCGAGCAGCGTATGAACATCACACCCCTCCGGCGGAACCGCTTTGTATGTCAGAACGGGAGTAAGAACAGGCATCTCACCGTTTTTCTCCGTGCCTAAGCCGTCGCCGGCAGCGGCAAATGTAATGCCGCTTACAGCGCATACGGAACCTGCCGTAACTTCGTCCGTCTGTGTGTATTTGTCGCCCGAATAGATCCTGATCCTGCTGACCTTTTCGTTTGAAACGTTCTTATCGCTCTGAAGCACGTCACGGACTTTCAGTGTGCCGCCCGTCATCTTCATAAACGTGAGCCTGCCGCCCTGCTCGTCCTCGGAAAGCTTATATACTCTTGCACCGAATTTATCGGAATACGGCGGCATGACGGAATACTCGGACAAACAATTCAAAAACTCTTCCACGCCTTCAAGCTTGAGCGCCGAACCGAACATGCATGGGAACACTTCACGGTTCTGAATCGCTTTTCTTATCTCATCTGCATCGATATCGCCGCTTTCGGAATAATGTTCGAGAAGTTCTTCACTGCACAGAGCGATGTTCTCCTTGAATTCGTTCGTATTGACATATGTAAAATCGGTAACATGGTCGCTGAGCTTTTCTCTCAGCTGCGCCAGTACAGCCTTTTTATCGAACCCGAAAAGATCGGTCTTGTTTACAAAGATAAAGCATGGGATATTATATCGTTTTAAAAGCTTCCAGAGCGTTGCGGTATGGCTTTGTACGCCGTCCGACGCACTTACAACAAGAACTGCATAATCAAGCACCTGAAGCGTGCGTTCCGTTTCGGCGGAAAAATCGACATGCCCCGGCGTATCAAGAAGTGTAAACAGAGTATCGTTATACTTGAAAACTGCCTGCTTTGAAAAAATAGTGATGCCTCTTGAGCGCTCAAGCTCGAATGTATCAAGAAAAGAATCACCGTGATCCACCCGTCCCTGCTTTGATATAGCACCCGAACGGTACATAAACGCTTCGGAAAGCGTCGTTTTACCCGAATCGACATGCGCCAATATACCGATCACTATCTTTTTCATATGCTTCACACTTCCTTTGTAAACGTATAAATTGATTATAACATTTTACAGTGTAGTTGTAAAGTTAAGGAACCACTGAATAAATCACGTCCTGTGGACTGAGCACCCATCTTGCTTGCATCTTTTGGTCAAATTGAACTCAAAAACCTTGAAATACGTCAGGGTCTGCGGACACTGTCCGCAAATCTGACTGCGCAATATGGGCACTCGATTTAATCAGTGCTTCCTTAACGAATTTTCAAAAACTTTTAAATAAGGTATTGACAAAATGGTTCGATAGTAGTAAAATATTATTGTTGCTTGAACGCATGCTAGTATGGCTCAGTTGGTAGAGCAGCGCATTCGTAATGCGCAGGTCGTCGGTTCGAGTCCGACTACTAGCTCCAAAGGCTTAAACGTTTTGTTTAAGCCTTTTTTCTTTTGCCATTTTTATCAATCTTCCAGGGATAAATTGTGCATATGCAACAAAGTTATGATGTAGCACTCATAATTTTCGGATATGGTATTCAAAATACATCTTCTTTATGATATGATTAGTATATATATGTATAAAGGGGCGATAGTATGAATGAACACAATAAAGACAAGATCGTAAAGATATTTGAAAACGTATTCAAAGCTGAAGCGGACTCGGTATTTTTTGCGCCGGGGCGTGTTAATCTTATCGGCGAACATACCGATTACAACGGCGGTCATGTTTTTCCATGCGCCATAGACCTCGGAACGTACTGCGCCGCCAAAGCTTCAAAAAGCAATGAGTTTCGTTTCTATTCCGATAATTTCCCCGATAACGGCATCATATCAGTAAAGCTTGACAAGCTTAACAAAACCGGCCTTTGGGCTGATTACCCTATCGCCGTTGTCAAGGCGTTCAGAAGCTACGGCTACATTTTTCCGCACGGCGCCGATATGGCTTTTTTCGGTGATCTTCCCGACGGATCGGGCCTTTCATCATCGGCGGCGCTCGAAGTGCTTACAGGAACTGTTCTAAACACGCTGTACAAGCTTTCTGCCACAAAGCAGGAGCTTGCGCTTATCGGTCAGTTTGCGGAAAACAGATTCATCGGCGTAAACTGCGGCATAATGGATCAATTCGCAAGCGCTATGGGAAAGCGTGACAATGCTGTACTGCTCGATTCCTACACGCTCGACTACAGCTATGCACCTATCCCCCGTGAAAAGGCAAGCATTCTTATCGTCAATTCAGGCGTCAAGCATTCGCTCGCATCGTCTGCCTACAACGACCGCCGCAGAGAGTGCGAAACGGCGCTTGCGGAGCTTCGCAGACACATAGACGCTCCTTCCCTATGCGCTCTTTCAGATGATGAGTTTGAGAAAAACGCACAGTATATCACCGAACCCATCTGTAGGAAGAGAGCACGCCATGCCGTTTATGAAAACAGCAGAACGATCACCGCACTTGCTGCGCTTAAAAACGGCGATCTATCGGCTTTCGGCAGACTCATGAACGAATCACACAGATCGCTTTCGGAGGACTATGAAGTATCCTGCAAAGAGCTTGATCTGCTTGTGAAAACAGCACAAGGGATCGACGGAGTTTTAGGCGCAAGAATGACGGGCGGCGGATTCGGCGGCTGTACAGTAAACCTTGTCGAGAACGGATCTGTAGAAGCTTTTGAAAGAACGATCCATGACATTTACAGCAAAGAAACGGGTATTGTCCCGAAAATATACAAAATATCAGCCGAGGACGGCGCAAAGGAGCTGAGATAAATGATCACTAATGCAATTGACCGCTTGATATCATACGGCATCGCCGCAGAGCTTGTTGATACTGCTGATGAGATATACGTCCGCAACGTGCTGCTTGAAGCTATGAACGAGACAGAGTACGTCAAAACAGACGGCGGCGGCTCCGATAAGCTTGCCGATATTTTAAAGGAACTTACCGATATCGCAGTTTCAAAGGGCATGATATCCGACTCCACCGAGAGCAGAGATATTTTTGACACTAAGCTGATGAACTGCCTTACGCCACGCCCTGCCGAAGTAAGACAAAAGTTTAACGAAAAGCTTAATGAAAGCACAGAAGCCGCAACAGATTGGTTCTACAAGTTCAGCAAAGACACAAACTACATCAGACGAGACAGGATCGCCAAAGACCGCAAATGGACGTATGACAGCAAATACGGAACGATAGATATTACTATAAATCTGTCAAAACCTGAAAAAGATCCGAGAGATATCGCCGCCGCAGGCAAAGCTTCATCTTCCTCATACCCGAAATGTCAGCTTTGCCTTGAAAATGTAGGATACAGCGGCAGGATAGGACACCCTGCACGAGCTAACCATCGTGTGATACCGCTCACTCTTCACAGCGAAAGCTGGAGCTTCCAGTATTCGCCGTACGTTTACTACAACGAGCACTGCATAGTATTCAACAACGAACACGTTCCTATGAAGATAGACCGTGCAGCTTTTGAAAAGCTTTTTGATTTTGTCGGACAGTTTCCGCACTACTTTGTCGGCTCAAATGCCGATCTGCCCATAGTCGGCGGCTCTATACTCAGCCATGAGCATTTTCAGGGCGGGCACTACACATTCGCTATGGAAAAATCCGGGATCGAACATGAGTTTTCGGTTCCCGGATTTGAAGATATACGCTGCGGAATTGTCAAGTGGCCTTTATCGGTAATACGACTTCAAAGCAGCGATCGGAAAAGACTTGCCGAGCTTTCGGAATTGATACTCAACAAATGGCGTGAATACACCGACGAAAGTGCTGTTATACTTGCTTATACAGATGGAATGCCTCACAACACGATAACGCCTATCGCACGCAGACGGGGCGGAGATTTTGAGATCGACCTGTGCCTGAGAAACAACTTAACTACAGAAGAGCATCCGCTCGGACTTTACCATCCGCACGCCGAGCGGCACCACATAAAAAAAGAGAACATCGGTCTTATCGAGGTCATGGGGCTTGCTGTTCTTCCGGCACGCCTTAATCGTGAGCTTGACGCACTTGAACAGTGCATTATAAACGGCGATGACCCTATGAGGAACACACTCACGGCAAGCCATGCAGCATGGGCAGCTTCGTTTATACCCGAACTTGCAGAAGCCGACCGTGACACTGTACGCAAACGGCTGGAGCTTGAAGTCGGACGTGTATTTGAACAGGTTCTTGAAGACGCAGGTGTTTTCAAGCGAGATCACGAGGGTAAGCAGGCATTTTTGAGGTTTGTTGATACGCTGTAATGGCCTGCTCTGAAAATCTATTATTCAATTTACAGTGATAACCTATGTCTTTTGGGAGAGAAACAGCATGACTGATGTTTACAAACAATGCCCCGTTTTTGAAAACGATAATTATCTTCTTCGCCTTATCAATAAGAATGATGAGAAAGACTTATCAGAAGTATACAGCGATAAAAAAGCATTGCCGTTTTTTAAGGAACCACTGAATAAATCACGTCCTGCGGACTGAGCACCCATCTTGCTTGCATCTTTTGGTCAAATTGAACTCAAAAACCTTGAAATACGTCAGGATCAAAGTGTGTAGCGCATATCTGTCTGCGGACACTGTCCGCAAATCTGACTGCGCAATATGGGCACTCGATTTAATCAGTGCTTCCTTAACAGTGATAACTGCGATGGAGATAACTTTTATTACCCGACCGCAGAAAAAATGCAGGAAGCAATAAAATTCCGGCTCTACTCATATGAGAACAGATGGTTTGTGCGGTTTACTGTTATAGACAAGAAAACTTCTAAGGCTATCGGAACGATAGAGTTATTTAACCGGGGTGAAACCGATGATGATTTCAGTAATGTCGGAGTATTGCGGCTTGATATACGCAGCGATCATGAAAAAGAAAGTGTATTGTTCGATATTATATCATTGATCATACCCTCCGCTTATTCATTGTTTGACTGCACCGAGATAATAACAAAAGCTCCAAGCTATGCAATTGAAAGAATCAGTGCAATAGAGAAATTCGGGTTCAAAAAATCGGATGGGCTCCTTGTCGGAAAATACGGAACACACGATAAGTATCCATACAATGAATACTGGACAGTAAAAAAATAAGTATCATACACAATTACCATGCCCCTGAGCAGTAATAAACCTGCTCAGGGGCAACTCTTTATTCTTTATTCTTTATTCTATATTCTTTACTACTCTCCAACCGCCTCAATAAAATACATTCTCGAAGCAAAATCGGGGAACATTCTGACATTTTCGTTAAAGCCTGTTCCTGAAAAGGCCTGTTTCAGAGCAATACCGCTGCTCATAAGTATACGCCCGGAAACAATGCAGGATTCTTCTTCGCCGTTCATCTTAACAGCTTTTGCTATGACGTTGTGAACAAGGGAATCCTGCTTGACATGGAACGGCGCCATTGTGTTGATAAGGCTGCCGAAAAGCTTGACGTTCACCCGTGACGGGATATTGGAAAACCTGTAAGTCATATCAGGATCAAGCCCTGCTGCGATGAATCGGTGCGCCTGCGTATTGGGAACAACAAGCTCCTGCATTATCATACCGACAGCTCTCTTTTTATCGGGAGAAACGCAGCACCACTCATGAACGTTTCCGCTTAACACACGGTAAAACTGCCCGAACTGCAACACATCACGCCAATTTTTGTAAACCTCGTTAAGCACGTTTATCTGCTGCTTCTGCTCACCGGTAAGATCACGAACGTCACACTCGTAGCCGAGCACACCGAACGCCGCAACATTGAACCGTGTTTCAAGAGGCGTTTCACGAAGCGTCTGATGATTCGGACTTGCCGCAGAATGTGCAGCGATGCAGCATTGCGGATAACCGTAGCTGTAGCCCTCATGAATATGAACACGGCTGAGTGCGTCGGTGTTGTCGCTCGCCCATATCTGCGGAAAATAACAAAGTATGCCGAGATCGAAGCGATTGCCGCCCGAAGCGCAGCCCTCGAACAAGATATCAGGGAACTTTTTGGTGAGCGACCGCATCAGTCTGTATAATCCGCAAATATAACGATGCGCCGTTTCGCCCTGTCTTGTTTCGGGCAGATGCGGAGAATAGACATCGGAGAATATCCTGTTCATATCCCATTTGACGTAAGAAATATCTCCCGAAGAGAAGACCTCGCTCATCTTTTTTTCAAGATGAGCAACGACCTGCGGATTTGCAAGATCAAGCACACGCTGATTTCTGCCCTCCGAGTGAAGCCTGTCGGGTATAGCCATTGCCCAATCGGGGTGCTTTTTGTAAAGCTCGCTCTGCGTGCTTATCATCTCAGGCTCGACCCATATACCGAATTTCACGCCTGCATTGTTTATCTTTTTTGAAAGCCCTTTAAGTCCGCCGGGAAGCTTCTTTTTTGAAGCGTCCCAGTCTCCGAGTGAATGGCTGTCGTCGTTTCGTTCAGCGAACCAGCCGTCGTCCATTACAAAAAGCTCGATACCAAGCTCTTTGCCTGCTTTTGCAAGCGAAACGAGGCTCTGCTCCGAAATATTGAAATAACAAGCTTCCCAGCTGTTAAGAAGGATCGGGCGAGGTTTGTTTTTCCATTTGCCACGCACGATATGCTCTTTTACAAAGCGGTGCATATTCACGCTCATGCCTGTAAAGCCGTTTTGCGAAAATGTGAGAACAGCTTCCGGCGCTTCAAGGATCTCGTCTTTTTCAAGCAGAAATTCTGCGCCTGTCGGATCGATACCGCTTACGATACGTGTTTTTCCGAAGGAATTCACCTCAACAGCGGCGTAATGATTGCCGCTGTAAATAAGGTTGAAGCCGAAACAATCACCGAAGCTTTCGTTTGTATTCTCACTATGAAGCATAAAAAACGGATTTGCTCTGCTTGACGAACACCCTGCACGGGATTCGCTTACAAACTTGCCTGCCGTAAGCTTTACGCTTGATCTTTCCATCTCCCTTGCCCATGCACCGTGAAATGTCGAAACGCAGTGACCGCTTGACGGCATATCAAGCTGCATACTCATAAGGCGTTCGACTCTTACGGGATCGCTGCCGCTGTTTTTTAGCTTGCAGCTTCGTGTTATAACGTCACAGTCGGGATAAACGCTGTAAACTATATCAAGCGTGATATCTCCGTCTTTCATCGTTATACACAGGCATTCGCTTTCACCGTAGGAACAGGGCAGCGTTTCAAGCGGCGGCTTATTTTCACTTATCTCAAATGAATCAAACAGAAGATCGGTCGTTCTGCTTCCGTCTTTATAAACGATCTCAAGAAACGGTTCCCTGATATCGCCGTGTCCCATAGAAGACAGCTCATAGCATACGTCCTCGGGTATCTCTGTCGGGTGATCCTTTGAATAAGCGATAACATTGCCCGGCTCAAATTCACGTTTTTCACGCAGCGCTTCAAGCTCTTCGGCTTTTTCGATCTCTATTCTGCTGCCGTAATACAAATGTTCAAGGTGTCCCGACGCCATTACAGCAAAAGCATATGTCGTATTTTCCGTATCTATTACGAACAACGGACGGTCTCCGTCAAGCTTTCTGATCATTTTCATCACCCTGCATTTCGTGAACCTTTATCGAGATCTCTTTTATCTTTTCATCGGTAAGGACAAACTTTTTCTTGAACCAGAATATTGCGATAAACAAGCCGATTATCGGGATAAGAGCCATCGTCATCCTGAGACCTATCTTTGCGCTTTGCGATACCAGCAAAGAAAGATCGACAGTCTGTTCCGCCTCAGTTGTTGCAGCGTCGCTTAAATTATTGATCTGCAAACAGAGAGATACAGCAAATGCAGCAATACCCGACGCAAGCTTTACAACGAACGTTTGCATCGAGAAGATAACGCTCTCGTCACGGCGCTTGTTCTTCAAGTAGCCGTAATCGACTGTGTTCGCTAAAAAGACAGTCGTAAGGATATTCATTATTCCGCTTGAAGAGAAGATCAGATAGCCCGGTATGAACAGCAGGAAAACGTTGCTCATGTTCGTAAACGAAAGCACAAGCAGCACAATGTAACCGAGGATAGCTGCGAATAATCCTATGTAAAAAATCTTCGTATTTGAGAAAAAACGGCGAAGCACGGGATAAAGTATCATCATCGCAAGGACCTGCATTGCACCGCCGAACATGTTGAACAGCGTGTAACTTTTGTACCAGTCCGTTCCGCCGAAGTCGTACTTAAAGAAGTAAATAACAAGATTCGACGTGATATAAACTGCGCAGTTTATCAGTACGATAGCAACAACAACGGTCAGCGCCTGATCGTTCTGAATAAGAGCCTTGAACATCTGCTTTACCGAAACGGTTTCCATTTCAGCCGTAGACCGCTCTTTTACATTGATGCACGTCAGCACCGTAAAAATGATAAACAGAGATGCGATCATCACCGCAAAGCAGCGAAAACCTATGATCTCGATATTCTTCGGTGTATCGCCGCCGAAAATCTTTCCGAGCGACTGAACCGCCATAACGGTAAACACCATGACCAGCGCAGAGCCTACGCCTGCGGCACTTCGTGCGAGCGTTGTAAGCCCCTCACGCTCTTTGCCGCCTTCAGTGAACGCAGGTATCATCGACCAGTACGGGATATCCATCATGGTGTACGTAACGCCCCACAGAATATAGGCAAACGCAGCATATGCCGTCAGACCTGCTGAATTGAGCTTAGGAGGTGCGGCAAACATGAGTACGAGGATAACGGCGTTGAGGATCGTGCCTATCAAAAGCCACGGACGGAATTTGCCCCATTTTGTCTTTGTTTTTGCAACGATAATGCCCATGATAGGATCGTTGAATGCGTCGAATATCCTTGCTGCAAGCAGTATGATACCCATTGCAAACGCCGAAACGCCTATGATATCCTGATAGTAATACAAAACATATGAAGCCGACAGCATATAAACCATATCCTTGCCGACAGCACCGAGCGCATACGAAAGCTTTGCGCCTGTGGTGAGCTTCTGCGAATTCCGAGTTTTACTCATATGATTCACCTCTTATTCTTCATGTTCATTGCAAGCTTTACGACCTCATATGCGCCGTTGTAAACGCCGATCGAATTGTTCGTTTTTATACATTTGCACATCTGTTCCAGAATACTGCTGTCATTTAAGAACAGATCGAACATTTGCAGCGTGTGCGGAATATCCTCACATTCGAGAGTTCCGTCACCTACCTCAGCCGAATGGATAGCACCCCATCGCTCGTGACCGCCGATATGCCGCAAAAACAGCTTCGGTATCGGGTAGAATACAAGCTCGCTCGGCTTTGTTGCAAGAACGTCTGCACTGCGCATAAGCAGATTGGTGCAGTAAACCGCCTCGAAAATATTCTCATGCCAGAAAGCATGAACGCCCTCTACCCTGCCGGTAATTGCGTCTGTGCAGAACTTGACGGTATCTTCCCACTTGCCGAAATGAGTTGTGCTCAGTGCGGAAAGACCATCGATCTCGTTGGTAAGCTCCGTCCATACGTTCTGATAGTCGCCGACATTAACGTACAAAACGGCTTTCTTCTGCTTTACAGCAGGCAGAAGATGCGTTATTATTGCGGAGAAAAGCTCTCTTTGTGCACCTGCTCCGCCTATTGTAAGCAGAAAACGCATAGGCTCGCCGTTTCTCTTGCGGTTGAGTCTTGCTTCGCAGTCAACGTCGATATTAGAGACAAGCTCATGATCGACATAATGCCCCGTATAAACAAGACTGTCGGCAGGCATGGGCTTCAGCACGTCTTTTTTCTGCATGCCGTTGAGAATACGATAACCCATATACGCCTGATACGTCTGAACAGTGTGGACGCTGCCCTCAGCAAAATGGAGCGCCATAGGCCAGTTGTCGGGAATAGCATTTACAACATGCTTCATACCGGCATGAAGCGCCGCCTGCGCAGGCCATACATGAGTGCCTATTATCGGGATATCCTTAGGAACGTTCCTGAACACGGGCGACATAAGCTCGGCGTTTTTCTGATCCGATGAATTGTAAGTAAGCTGACGGAATCCCTCGTAATTCAGCGGTTCCCACACAAGCTTATTGAATAGACCTATCTTCTGCGACAAGCGTGAGCCCATCGAGTAAAGATCGTTCTGCGCACCGATCACTTTCGTACACGTCGTTTCGGGGTAAGAATTCAGATCCATCCAGTACGGAGTGTACCCAAGCGCATGAGCGGCGGAAGCCATCGCTATGGAGATCCTGTAATGACCGAAACCCATGCGGATATTTCCGACTATTATGCCCTTATCCTTGTCAAAAGGGATATCTCCTTTTCCCTCGGCAACTCTGATATCGTATACTCCGAGCGGCTTGTTGAGGCAGGCGTTGGCAACAAGCTTAGCAGGATAATCCGCCGAGCTGTCATCGCCGTACTTTTTTGCGTACTTTTTCTTGGAGTTTTCGGCTTTTTTGTAAGCCGAGCGGCTTATCTCGTTTCCGAAAATAACTTTTGATCTGTCGGTCATTATAACATCACCTCTCCGTTTGTGTTTTATACAAATCCATTGAACATACAAATAGCTTTTTATACTATATTATATTGATTATAACACACTTAGCCGTTAAAATCAATCTGTAATTCCTACAGATTTTACTCATCCGAGTAAGTTAAAAAGCTCAAACACTGTCCATAGATATTGACTTTACCGGATATACACTCTATAATTTACGGTAGATAGAATTATAAATATAAGAAAGGCGGATATATATGAATAATCCCTGGGAAGAAATAAGTCTGAGTGATTATGAAAAACACATGAGCCTTGATTCCGTCAAACAGCTTCAAACTATGAACTCCGTCATGAAGGATCAGTTTGATGCTTTTCCGGTGAAATCAGCAATGGTACTCGGTGTTGCAGGCGGCAACGGGCTTGAACACATCAACACAAGTAAGTATACCTCAGTCTACGGTGTTGACATAAACGAAAAATACCTTCAGGCAGTGTCGGAAAGATACAAGCATTTGTCGGTAATTTTGCAATGTCTCAGGATAGATCTGATAAATGAAGCCGATAAACTACCCGAAGCACAGCTGCTTATCGCAAATCTGATGATCGAATATATCGGATACAAAGCATTTCAGAAAGCCGTTCTGAAAACAGCCGCCGAGTATGTCTCCTGTGTGATACAGATAAACACAGATGAAAAGCAGTGGGTATCCGATTCCCCGTACCTTCACGCATTTGACAGGCTTGATGAGGTACATAATCAAATGGATGAAAAGGCGCTTACTGATGCTATGAATGAGATCGGTTACTCAAAAATAATGCAGACTTCCGAAGCGCTGCCGAACGGAAAGGCTCTTGTAAGGCTTGACTATAAAAGGCAATAAATCAACATGCCCTGCAAAAATTTGCAGGGCATGTCTTATTGTTGATAAAGCTGCGTCTTGTTTATTAGCAGTTTTTTATGGAGCTTCTCGCCCACACTCTCGCACGCTTTTTGAAAAAAACGGGGGTAAAAACTTCGGGCTGTGCGTTTCTTATTTTATCATTACAGCGGCTCAAAGTCTGCTGCGCCGTGCTTGCAGAGCGGACAGATATAATCATCGGGAAGCTCGTCGCCCTCATAAATATATCCGCACACCTTGCAGACAAAGCCTTTCTTGCCGTCAACTTCCGGCTTAGGCTTGACGTTGTTCTGATAATACGTGTACGTCATAGTCTCTTTATCGGAAAGAACTCTTGCTTCCGTTATCGAACAGACGAACATTCCGTGTGTGTCAAAGTCGATGTATTTCTCGACCTTGAGCGACATCATTGCATTGATGTACTTCGGCAGGAATACGAGGCCGTTGTCGGAACGAAGCGGTGCTTCGTCGGCAAATTTATCCGTATCTCTGCCGCTTCTGAATCCGAAATCCTCAAACACCTTAAACGGTGCTTCTACAGAAAGGCAGTTGACGTTCATCTTGCCTGTTTTCTTAATAACATCATGGGAGTAATTCTGCTTATTGATCGTCACGGCTATCCTGTTCGGCGTGTTCGTTACCTGCGTTACGGTATTGACTATAAGACCGTTGTCTCGTGTGCCGTCATTCGATGTGACGACATACAAACCGTAGCCGATATTGAACAGCGCCGTGAGATCGTTCTTGTTAGCTGTCTCATCATGCTGAGCAAGATAATCCATACAAAGCTCGTCGGATAGCTTTTCTATCTGCTGTCTGCTTTCATCACTCAAAGCAGACATTATATGAACAGTATTGTCGGTAAACGTAATGTTCTTGCAGTTTGAGAGCATGTTCTTCATCGTTTTTGCCGCCATAGGTGCCCACGAACCGTTTTCCATCAGAGCGATCGTCTTATTCTTGAAATTGCGCTCCGTAAGATGGTTGATAAACTCACGCATAAAAGGGAATATCTCGGCGTTATATGTCGTTGTGGCAAGAACGATCCTTCCGTAGCGGAATGCGTCTTCAACAGCCTCTGCCATATCACACCTTGCAAGATCGTTTACAACGACCTTCGGACATCCCTTTTCGGTAAGCTTTTCGGCAAGAAGCTCTACCGCTTTTTTAGTGTTGCCGTAAACCGATGTATATGCTATCATTACGCCTTCCGTCTCAACGGAATAGCTTGACCACGTGTCGTAAAGACCGATGTAGTAGCCGAGATCTTCTTTAAGGATCGGACCGTGAAGCGGACAGATGATCTCGATATCAAGGCCTGCCGCTTTTTTGAGCAGCGCCTGAACCTGATCGCCGTACTTTCCGACGATACCGATATAATATCGTCTTGCCTCACATGCCCAGTCCTCCTCAACATCGAGAGCGCCGAATTTTCCGAAACCGTCGGCGGAAAACAGAACTTTATCCTTGCTGTCGTATGTGACGATGACCTCCGGCCAGTGTACCATAGGAGCACCTACGAATGTAAGCGTATGAGAACCAAGCGTAAGCGTGTCGCCCTCACCCACTACGATTCGTCTGTCCTCAAAATCCGTGCCGAAAAAATTCTTCATCATCACGAAAGCCTTACGTGATGAAACTATGGTCGCATCGGGATATTTCTCCATAAACACTGCGATGTTAGCGGAATGATCGGGTTCCATGTGCTGAACAACAAGGTAATCGGGTGATCTGCCGCCGAGTGCGTCGGCAAGATTAGCAAGCCATTCCTCGGTAAAATTCTTGTCCACCGTGTCCATTACGGCCGTCTTCTCGTCTGTTATGACGTAGGAATTATACGCCATTCCGTTCGGAACAACGTACTGCCCCTCAAAAAGATCGACCTTGTGATCGTTGACGCCCACATAGCGGATATCTGCTGTTACATTCATAAATATGCCTCCTTTTTTTGTAAAATAAAATTATGGTTTATTGTTGTTGTAAAAGGCAAAAAGCATCACGGACAAATAACCTTCTCCTCTATAATGCTTTCGCCGTTTTCAGCGCCTTTCTCAACATAAAGCGTGTACGCAAAGCCCTCATCGGGAGTACCGATGAAAGAAACCGTATCAAGATCAAGCTCTGCTGTACATGAAGCAGGCTTCACAAGCGGCAAAGCTTTGCCTTTTCTTATGTAGATAACCACTTCATCGTCTGCTATCTCAACAAATCTGTGACCCTTTGCCACTTCCTTTATCTCATACTGCATCGGGCTTTTGAAGCGCACCTCCGTCATGCCGTCTTCGGGGATATATACGTTTCTGCCTATTGCGTTAGGTTCATAAACGGGCGCTATCATTATGCTTTCGCCGACCATGAGCTGATCCTCGCAGGCTTCGGCAAATTTATCGCCTCTGAAAGCAAAAGCAAGAGGTCTGAACATAAGCTCGTCATTTTTAACGGCTTTGATATACTCGCTGTAAAGGTATGGGATAAGAGCATAACGAAGCGACAGCAGATTCTTGAACGCTTCTTTGTTTTCAAAGCGGAAGAACTCCTGGTCTCTTGTGCCGAGAGCCGAATGATTTCTCATCAGCGGATTGAAGATGCCGAGCGCAAGCCATCTGAGTGCAAGCTCTTCGGTGCAGTTATCACCGAAGCCGACCATATCGGCGCCCGTATAAAGGAATCCGCACATATTGAGCGACGGGAGCATTTGCAGATTCAGCTTGATATGCGACCACCACGACTGATTGTCGCCCATCCATATGCCCGAACAGCGGTGCATACCTATATACGAAGCTCGTGAGAACATAAGTATATTTTTGTCGGGGGCTATCTTCCGGAATGCGTTTGAAGCCGAACGAGTCATTCTGCTGCCGAAAAGATTGTGTACCCTGTTATGGCAGATCTTCCTGCCGCCCATATTATGGTACATCGAGGAATAATCCTCATAGCTGTTTGAAAGACCGAGCACAACGTCTTTAAGGCCGAAGAAATCATATATACCGAGATTCTTGCCACGATATGATACGACCTTTTCAAGCGCATCTGCAAGCCTTTTTTCGGAATAGAAGATCGCAGGCTCGTTCATATCGTTCCAGAAACCGTCTATTCCGAGATCAATCAGTGTCTTATACTTCATTCCGAACCAATCGGACGCCTCTTCGTTCAGGAAATCCGGGAAACACACCTTGCCGGGCCATACTGCCGCTATAAAGTCATTACCGTCCTTATCTTTGCAGAAGTAACCGTTTTGCTTGCCTTCGTCATAAACACAGTAGCCGTCTTCCATCTTAACGCCTGCATCGATTATCGGAACAAGATGGATATTCTCTTCTTTGACCTTTGATACAAACTCCTTGAAATTCGGAAAACGCTCGGTGCTCACCGTAAAGTCCTTGAAATCCTCCATGTAATCTATATCGAGATAAACTGCGTCAAGAGGGAAGCCGTTTTTGCGGTAGCCATCGATAATGCCTCTTACATCTTTGCTCGTATAATAGCTCCATCTGCTCTGCTGGAAACCGAACGCCCAGAACGGAGCGATATAGCTTTGTCCTATCATTGAACGAAAACGCTTGATTATCTCTTCGGGCGTATCTCCCTCGATAACGTAAAGCGTATAATCGGGCGCACCTACAGTGATCTTAAGCTCGTTTGTTTTGGTATAGCCCACATCAAAAACGATCTTATCGGGATAATCCACAAACAGACCGAAAACGCTCTCGCCGTCTACAACAACGAACGGGTGAGCGCCGTAAAGCGAACGCTTCGTTTCGGTATGCATAGGATCGTCGGTGCAGTACGTTTCGTAGATCCAGCCACGCTTGTTGATTCCTCTGACAGCTTCACCAAGGCCATAGATCTTATCGCTCTTTCCAAGCTTGCAGGTAAGCACGGTCTTATCATCCGAAACATCAACAAACCTGACATTCCCTTCAGATCCATCAATATCCGCCGTAACTGCATCTGTTTCGATCGGCGCACCGAAAATGTATTTATTTACACCTACAATGTCCATAATGACACGCTCCTTCATGATTCTTTACATTTAATTTTAAAGGAAATAATTGAATAATTCAACAAAAATAACAGCAATGTAGAAAATTCGTCAATAAGACGTAAATCAGACTCGTTTTTTAGTCAATACCGCATAAATACACCGTCAAAAACAGATATATGCTTCACCTGTCGTTGTTTTTTTACTTTTCTTCGTTTATATTTAAAAAAAGAATCATTATATATCAGTTTTCTCTTGTACATTTGACGGATATGTGGTAAAATCGTATATATAGGGGTAATATGTTTGAAATTATTGTTCATAATGCAACAATCCCCCCTCTACTACTCTGAAACACGAAAAGAGTGATCATTATGCAAGATAAAACTACCGTTGAAGAGAAAAAAACAACAGAAGAAAAAACAGCGTCAGATCCGAAGGAAACTGCGGAGAATACTGCCGGCACTTTCAAAAAGGAGGACGCTGCGGATAAACCGCCTCAAAAGAGCGGTGAGCCGCCAAAAAACGACGGCGAGGCATTGACCAAAACAGAAAAAACGACAAAAGACGATGCACGAAGCAAAAAAGAGCTTATCAAAGAAACTCTTTACACAATGATGATCGTGTTCATCAGCATTTTTGTAAACCTTATCGGAAACAGCCTGACTCACAACTTTGACATCCCGCTGTGGCTCGATTCGTTCGGAACGATCCTGGCGGCATATACGCTCGGCCCTATCTGCGGAGCTATCGTAGGAGCGTCAAGCAACATTATCTTTTCATTCTGGTCGGGGTCATCTCCGCTGTACGCATTAACGAGCGTTTTTATCGGTCTTAGCATCGGCTACGCCTCACGAAAGCGCTATTTTGACACGCTGTTTCACACAATGAGCGTTGCAGGTTTCGTAACCATAATCTCGGTCGTACTTTCAAGCACGCTCAATATTGTTTTCAACAACGGCAACACCGACAATATCTGGGGCGACGGTGTGCGTGATTATCTCATGTCGAACAATGTACCGTATACGATATCCGCATTTATCGGTCAGCTTTATCTCGAATTTGCAGATAAGCTGCTTACGGTAATATCTCTCTTCTTTGTTGTAAAGCTCATCAGAGCAATACGTAAACGGCTGTGCAAAAATGACGAGACAAAAGACGCCCACAAAGCTGCAAAACATGCGGCAGCATTTTTGCTTGTAACAGCCGCAGCATTTGCGATAGGCACAACCACCCCTTTCAGCGCATATGCGGAAGAAGTATCCTCCACCGATACCGAAAAAACATCATATATCAGAACGATCTACAATGCAGACAACGGTCTCCCCTGCGGCCATGCAAACGATGTTATACAGACGAACGACGGTATTCTCTGGGTAGGCAGCTATTCGGGTCTTTACAGATACAACGGAACTACGTTCCGCTTTATGGACGAATTCGATACGGTAAAAAACGTAAACTGCCTGTTCGTTGATGCAGAAGGCAGACTGTGGATCGGCACAAACGACAACGGCGTCTGCGTTTCTATTAACGAAAGAGTTGCTGAAACTCTCGGTTCCGCAGACGGGCTTCCTTCCGATTCGGTAAAATGCATCACAGAAAGCAGTTCCGGCGAGTATTACATCGGCACTGCCGATAAGATGGTGGTCGTAGAGTTAAACTCGGGGATCACGATCACAAAAACGCTTGACGATATACTGTTTGCAAAGCATGCGTCGGCAGACCTCTTCGGAAACGTTGCAACGGTCACCGCACAGGGAAAGCTTTATATTCTGAAAGACGGTGAAATATCCTTTGAGATAAAAGAGGACGATGATACTGTCTTTACAACATGTTCATTCAAAGAAAACGGCGAGCTTTGGGCAGGAACCTCTGACGGCAAAGTTTTCATCTATACGATCAAAGACAACGCTCCGAGCAAGCCTGCTGTGATAGAATGCGGCGAACTCAACGGCATAAACTGCATCTATATGCAGGACGATAAAACAGCATGGATCCTTTCCGACAGCGGCGTTGGTACGATCACAAACAACAAGGATTTTGAATTCTTTGAAACAGAAGGCTTTAACTTCTCTCTTGAAAACATGACGACCGACTATCAGGGCAATCTGTGGATCGCATCGTCACGAATGGGACTTATGCAGCTTTCTGCCGCCGTATTTACCGATATTTTCGGAGACTATGGACTTGAAGGAAAGGTAGTCAACACAACAGAGCTAAGAAACGATATGCTCTATATCGGCACCGATGACGGACTGATCATTCTTGACAGAAAAAACAAACAGCAGGTCACAAACGAGCTTACGGATCTGCTTGAAAACTCACGTATACGCTGTATAAAAACCGACTTAAAAAACAACCTGTGGCTTTGCACCTACGGCAAAGGACTTGTAGAATTACGGCAGGACGGAACCATTAAAAGCTACGACTCCGACGAGATCGGCATAGGCTCCCGTGTGAGAGTCTGCCTTGAGCTTAAAAACGGACAGATAGCAGTCGGCGGCGACAAAGCTCTTTACTTTATCAAAGACGAAAAGGTAGTCGATAAGCTGATCTACGGAGAAGACCTCGGAGCTGCAAAGATACTCTGCCTGCTGCAGCTGCCCGACGGAAAACTGCTTGCAGGCTCCGACGGAAACGGCATAGCTATCCTGGAGAATAATAAACTCATAGATGAACTGACAAGAGAAAACGGCCTTACCTCCGACGTTATACTGCGGATGGTTCTCGACAATGAGGACAACAGTGTGTTTATCGCAACAGGCAACAGCATATGTCACTACAGCGGAAATACGGTAAAACCGCTCAATAACTTTCCCTATTCCAACAACTACGACATAATCCTCGATAATGACGGCGAGATATTCGTTCCGGGAAGCTCGGGCATTTATGTCATGGATAAAAAAGCTCTTCTCAGAGGGGGCACACCGGAGTATATGATACTCAATTCAAAATCGGGTCTCCGAGGATCGCTTACATCAAACGCATGGAACGTGACAGATAGAAAGAAGAATATTTATCTTTCTACAGACAGGGGCGTTTTCACTGTAAACATGGATTCCTACAAAACGCAGCGAAGATTTTACCGCCTTATGATCTCAAAGATGCTTCTTGACGGCAATGAAGTCAACACAAAGAGAGGTTCCGTAATTACGGTTTCAAAAGACACACAAAGCGTTGAATTCATTCCCGAGATAGTTAACTACACGCTTGAAGAGCCGACCATTTCGTACTATCTTGAAGGCCTTGACAATGAGTGGAAGCAGGTCTCGCAGAAGGATCTTTCTCGCATCGTATACACTAATCTTCCGTCGGGAGATTATCGTTTCAGGCTTGCCGTGATCGAGCCCGAAACGAACGTGATACTTGAAGAAAGCACATACGTATTCAAAAAGGAAACGGCGATATATGAAAACACATGGTTCATCGTTTACATGGTGATAGTAGGATTCCTTTTTGTCGGCTGGCTCACATGGTTCATCTCAAGAACGCAGTACGAGCGCAGCATGGAAATACAGAAAACCAAGCTTGACTTTGCGCTCAAACAGATCCAGATGGGCAACCAGACGATCCTTGCTATCGCTAAAACGGTTGACGCAAAGGACGTCCGCACAAGCCAGCACTCACAGCGTGTTTCCGATTACTCTGTAATGATAGCCGAAAAGTACGGGTTCAGCCACGATCAGCTTGAAAACCTGCGAAAAGCCGCTCTTCTGCACGATATCGGCAAAATAGGCATTCCCGATGCTATTCTCAACAAACCCGCAAGGCTCACCGATGAAGAGTACGCTATCATGAAAACGCACGTAACAAGAGGTGCGGCTATCCTTAAAGACTTCACTATCATTGACCACGTTGTAGACGGTGCACGCTACCACCATGAGCGTTACGACGGAAGAGGCTACCCTGATGGTCTTTCGGGCAAGGATATCCCGCTTTACGGCAGGATAATCTCCATTGCAGACGCATTCGACGCCATGACAGCCAACCGTGTTTACAGAAAGAAACAAGACTTCGGCTACGTTATGAGCGAGCTTCACAAGGGACGTGGAACACAGTTTGATCCCGAACTGCTTGATATCTTCCTCGGGCTTATCGACAGCGGCGAGATAGATATCGATAAGCTTTATGCAACAGACGATCAATCAAAGAACGACAGCGGGGAGGCAAAATAAAATGTCAGAGAAAAACAAGATCATTCCTGCGCTTTTCAGCGCTCTCCTTGCAGTATTTCTCTTTTTCGGGCTGCATGAAGTCGGGTTGAATATCGATAATGTCAAAGAACAGATCACTGTAGGCTTTATCTGCGACGGCGACGAGAGCCGCCCCTTCAGTGAAAACTTTCTTCGTGTGGTAGATTCGCTTGAAATGCAGTACGGCTCTGATGTCAATGTCATAAAAAGAACGAACATCCCGCCGGAAGAAGCAGATCACGTTATCGAAGAGCTGGTCGAAGCAAAATGCGATATCATTTTTTCCGACAGTGCAAACTACAGCGATATCGTAAAAGCATCAGCTCAGAAGCATACGGAAGTTCAGTTCTGCCAGGCGTTTGCATCAAACGCAAACGATGAACCTGTTCTGAAAAACTACCATACATTTACAGGTGAGATATATCAGGGCAGATACATCTCCGGCAGGATAGCAGGACTTAAGCTGAAAGAACTCATCGCAAGCGGAGCTATCACAAAAGATCAGGCTGTTATTGGATATGTCGGCGCTTATCCGTGTGCACAGGTCGTGTCGGGTTATACTGCATTTTTCCTCGGCGTTCGTGAGGAGTGCCCCACCGCAGTTATGAAAGTCCGCTATACAAACGACTGGAGCGATTACAGCCTTGAGAATGAGGCGGCAAAAAAGCTGATAAGCGAAGGCGCCGTTATCATTTCGCAGCACTCCGACACGATAGGCCCTGCCGTTGCATGTGAGACGAGCCACACCGATCACCCTGTTTTCCACATCGGATACAATCAGGACATGATCGGCGTTGCCCCGAATACATCTATCATCGGAACAAGCATTGACTGGACTCCGTACATCAGCTCTGCAATAGAAGCCGTTATGACGAACAAGCCGATCGAAAAGGTCGTCAAGGGTCATGTTCACGGCAATGATATCGGCGCAGGCTTTGAACAGGATTGGGTAAGAATGCTCGATCTCAACTACCTTATTGCACCGAAGGACGCCGAAACTGTGATGAACGAATGTATCGAGGAGTTCAAAAAAGGCAGCAAACAGGTATTTATAGGCAATTACACAGGCGCAGACCCCGATGATCCGTCCAACACCATAGACCTCAGCACGGGCTATCCCGAAAACAAAAATTCATCATCGCCTACGTTCAATTATATTCTCAAAGATGTTATCACGATAGAATCGGACTAAGAAGCCTTTCGGACGAAGTAAACAATCAAATATCTGTAAAAAACATGCTCTGCAAACAGAATTGCGGAGCATGTTTTTTTGTCACTATAAACGTACCTTCTGCATATAATGGAAACAAAGACACGATCATTCGATCAATTATGAAAGGAAGGTCATATGGCTCGATTTACAAATCAGGCACAGCTGACATACAATAATACCGTCACGGTGTCTAACCTCGCAGTCGGCGAGATACAGGACGTTCTCTCGATAAACAAGACTTCTGTCAATGATATTTATACAAATAACGATACTATCACATATGCCGTGAACATCATAAACTCGGGAAGCACCGATCTTTCCGGTCTTACACTCACAGATGACCTCGGCGCATACACATTCGGAACATCAACGCTGGTTCCTCTCACCTACGTTCCCGATACCGTCAAGTATTTCAGGAATTCCGTTCTGCAGGCGCCTCCTACGGTAACAACATCAAACGATCAGCTTGTCATTACGAATTTCACCGTTCCGGCAAACGGCACTGCAACTTTCCTTTATGAGACTCAAACGAACGAATTTACCCCGTTGGATACAGGCAGCACCGTTACCAACACAGCAGAGCTCACAGGTAATTTCACCGCTGTTTCCGCATCGGAGACGGTCGAAGCAAGCAGTGAACCGGAGCTTTCCGTTGTCAAGTCAATAGCGCCGATACCCGTTGCCGAAAACGGCACGGTAACGTATACGTTCGTGATAAACAACACGGGCAACACAGCCGTTACGACCGGTGCAGTTATCACCGACACATTCGACCCGCTTTTGAGCAACATTACGGTCACGTTCAACGATACTCCCTGGGTAGCAGGCTCTGATTACACTTATGACACATCGACGGGCGTATTTACTTCTTTGGCAAATAAGGTCACTGTAGACGCTGCACAATTCACGCAGGACACCACTACGGGCGCAATAACCATAACGCCCGGCACGTCAACACTCGTTATTTCGGGAACGATATAATAAATAATATTACAAAAGCACCTCGACAAAACCGAGGTGCTTCAGATTGTAGGAAAAGTAAAGAAACACATAACCAAAAATTTTCGCCAAGCCTTTTCAAAAGGCTTGCAGGGTGCAGGGGTGCGGTCTGCCGGTGGCAGACGTTGCCGCAAGGCAACAGCACCGACCGAGGCGGCAGCCGAGACCGGAGTCCCTGCCCGCCGGAGGCATGCTTACGCCCTTTTCGGGGTGAATTTCCGAAACAGTCCTATGGACTGTTTTGGAAAGAGGGGCATTTTGACAGAAAATGCCCCTAAACCGCCAGTTGCATCACGTTTTTCGCCGTGACACGGCGATGAAAAAACTATATCGACAGACTGAAAGCACCTCGACAAAACCGAGGTGCTTTTCTTAGGTCACTGTTTTTTCTTGATAACAGTCATAACAACTACGCCAATTACAAGAGCCGCAAAAACTGCCGCTATCACGATCACTATAGCCTTGCTGTCAGACTTTTCGGGATGACTGCTTTGACTTGATGTCATGGCTTTGGAAGCTTCACTTGCCGTGCTTTCTGTTGTATTCTGTGCGCTGTCTGCGGTTTCCGAAACGGAAGCAGAGGACGAAACCGATGAGGTTTCGGAGGACGATGTCCCGCCGGTGCTGTTTGACGCCATATACTCATCCTTATCGGTGCCGAGCATCAAAGCATCAAAATCGGTCTCTGACGATTTCTGCATCTCTTCGATACTCTGTGCATCTATACCTGAAAAAGGCGAATCGTTCTTTTCGTAGCTGTTGACGGAAACGATCTCCTTTGCGGCGTAAGCGCTTTCGGGAAGATCTTCTTCCTCGTTTGTAAAAGTAAAGATCTCATCAAAAGTATGAGTTACCTTAAGGCTGCCCTTTGCTTTATCAAGCACCTTAAAGCTGAGCTTTACCACCATCTGCTCTTTTTTCAGATCATATCCGTTGACAACATCGATCGCAGAGTAATATATCTTGCCCGGCTCAACGTTATACATTGCGTTTTTGAACGCCTCAAATCCGATCGATCCTTCGATATATTCGAGCGATTTTGCATCGTACTCAATATATGCGCCTGCGGCTTCAAGCGGCTCCGAAACTCCGCCCATGCGGTATTCGTAAGTTACCGTATCACCAGCTTTGACCTCCTGACCGTTTACTGACAATCCTTCGTCTGCAAATGCACATAACGCTGAAAGCATCATCATAATCACCGCAAAAACTGCGGCTGATGTTTTTTTGACCGAAACTCTCATTTTTTCACCTCATTATTCAGAAAAATGACTACCCTTACCGCCTCTGTCACGAACCATAATAATAACAGCCGTAACGGCAAGAACAAGTATACCTATTCCGCAAAGAGCAAGCATGAGCATTTTCTTCTGCTTTGCTTTCGTATTCGGTTTAGGTGTATCGAGCGTATCAAAGCGTATGCCCTGATCTGCAGGAATATCGCTCTGAGCAGATAATCTTGATGAATCAGGCTCTTCGGAAGCCTCTTCCGTAGGCATTTCAAATATGATCTCTTCCTCGGAATCGCTCTCAACTGCCGATTCTGCCTTTGAAGAAGCCGCCGCACTCGAAGCAGCCTTAGACTCTGTTTTTGATGAAACAGGATCCTCATTCGATGAAACAGCAGTTTCATCGGGAGCGACATTCACTCTTGTTACATCATAAGTATACGTATCATGAAGCTCTGTTTTTTTGTCATCGAGGAAGTTTTTGACCTCGTAGTAAAGAGAGATGCTGTCGGCAGCGTCGTCTTTTACCTTGAACTCAACCGACGCAAGCGTGCTGTCCTCCATCATGTCAACGCCGTCAAGAATGATAGCATTTACTCTGATCTCGCCCTCAATGTCGGTGTTTGTAACGGTGCCTTTCAAAGAAGGCGTTTCAAGTGAACCGTCAATATACGAAAGCGAAGCGCTGTCGTAGTAAATTGAAAAATCCACCGCCTGAATCTTTGTCGGGCAGGCTATGGCGTGAACATCAAAGCTTACAGTGTCGCCCTTTTTTACGTCATGAGAATTGACCTGAGCGGCAGATGCGGGAAACGCTGCAAAAAGAGCTGCCGCAGTTATAACTATCGCCATAAAAAGCGATCTTTTTCTAATCATTATGATACCTCCGAGATAATAATGAAAAAGCGAACTCTCAGAGTCCGCTTTTTTCGGAAATCACATAAAATGCTCAATGCCGTTGATACCGATCACAACGAGTACGAAGCCGATTACAAAAGCCTTTGTCCAACGAGCAAGGAATGCATCGAGTGAACGAGCCTTATTCTTCGAAAGGAAGGTATCAGCGCCTCCCGTGATAGTACCGAGACCCTGCGTATTGCCCTCCTGGAGCATGATAACTACTACAAGAGCTATTGCAAAAACAATAAGCAGAGAGCCAAGAACAAATTCAAGAATGACCTTTAATTCCATTTTTCCACCTCCAAAGGCACTCACATCTTTTTTATTTTACCACAACACAGTGAAAGTTTCAAGTGTTTGATAAAATATTTTCTAAAATGACACGATTGAAATTACCGTTACATAATTTTAATAAAGAACAATAATTGCCCCTGAAGGAACCGTACCGGTGATCTTTCCGCCCGAAACGGTGAACTCGGCGTTCGTGACCTTGTCATTGTAAGTGCCGTCTGCAAGAACGGAAACAGCATCAAGCGCATAATCCGAAGTTGTACCATTGATGATAACAGCGCCCTTTTCACCACGTTCGATCATCATAACTTTACCGCTGTCGCCGTCGGGATTTGTTATAGTCTCACCAAGGCCTGCCATCTCATTTCTGAAATGGTTCAAAGCAGAAACGTTGTCGCTCTTGTAGCCGTCGGAACCTGCTTCACCGATCTTGTTGTTGCCCCACTGATCCTCGGTGCTTGCGCCTGCAGGTCTGCTGAAAAACAGCGGAGCACCGCCTGCTCTTGCAGCGATAACTGCCCAGCCGTACTCTATCTCGGATTCCTCAAAATTCTCCCATGAACCGTCGTTGCAGTAGTTATCGTGCGACTCTACCCATGTGACAAACTTTGACTCATCGACTTTAGAGCTGCCGTAGCTTGAAATATTGGACACGGTGAAATTGCCGTTGCATACTCTCCTGACAGCCTCGCCGTAGTTGGAGGCAGTAACGCTCATGAACTCTGCATAGCCGTCGATCCTGTCGTTTTCGCCCTGGAGAATCTCGCCGTACTGGAACTCTGCGCCGTTGTTGATAACAGTCGGCCAGAAATCGGAAGCAAACGTGTCTTTATCATCGGGAAGCTCTATGTGCTTAGCAGCATCGAAACGGAAACCCGAAGCGCCGTCTGCGATAACGTTCTTAAGATAGTCGAGTATATAATTCTGAACAGCCTTATCCTGCGTATTGAGATCATGCAGAGCGAGCAGATCGCCCTGTGTTACCTGGCGGCGGCTCGAATAGCTGTTTATCTCGCCGTTATCATGGAACGGCTCGTCACAAAGATTCTTGATATTGTCGGAAACTGCGCTCATATCGCTCGAAACATGATTCATAGGAACGTCAACGATAACGGAGATGCCAAGCTCCTTAGCCTTTGCACACATAGCCTTGAACTCATCTTCCGTACCGAGCTGATAGTTGCCGATCTTGTAATCGGTGGGCTGGTAATGGTAGTACCATTTTCCTTTTCCGAAAAGCTCCATACCGCCGTCTTCACCGACAACACATTCGTTTATCGGCGATGTCTGTATCGAAGTATAGCCTGCCTCTTTGATAGCTTCAAGGTTTTCCGTAATGGTCTTGAAAGACCAGCTCCAGCAGTGAAGTATAGCACCGTAGTTCAAAGCGATCGAGCCGTCGTCTTTCTTCTGATACGAAAAGTCCTTATCGCCGCTTGAAATAGTTTTTCCGCTCGGTGCCGCCGATGATTCGCTTGCCTGCGAATCAGCAGCCTGAGAGACAACACTCGATGCATCTGCCGATGATGCCGTACTTGAAACATTGCCCTGCGTCTGTCCGCAGCCTGTTACAGCCATAGCAGCAAGCATGGCCGATAAAACGACTGCTGTCATTTTCTTCATCTTTTTCATAAACACACATCCTTTTTGATCTAAACTCAATTGACCCGATAAAGCAGATCCTCTATCAGGCGGTTTACTGTTTCCGGGGCGTCGGTGTTGGAATTATGCCCCGCATTTTTTATCCATTCGATCGGGATACCCGATTCCTTATGCCACGCCTTGTTGTATCTGATACAAGACCCTGCATGATCTTTCTCACCGCAGATAAGAAGCGCCGGGCATTTTATCTCATAAGGCAGGTCTGCTTCCATAGATTCTGCAAGCATTCTGAATCCGTGACCCGATAATCTCGCATAACGCTCCTGATCGCCGTCGTACACCATCATCATATCAAGCATGAGCTTTCTGCCGTATTCCGTACAGGCAACGCCGTTTGTGCCCGATTTAAGAAGCGACTTCCACGGATAATGACGATAAACAGGCTCCATTCTTTTAAGCAGCCATATCTCGGCAGAGGTCACGTATTTTCTCTGCAAAGGCGCAGAGTCGATCGAAACGAAGCCTTTAAGCTTATCAGGATAGATTTGAGAATACATCTGCCCTACATATCCGCCCATAGACTGACCGATCACGATCGGAGCTGATATGCCCTCCTTATTCAGAATACCGTCAAGCCATCTTGCCTTGTCTTCAAGATTGAAAGTAAGATCGAAAGGCCACGACGAAGCATGTCCGGGGGCGTCCCATACAAAGACACGGTATTTGTCCTTGAAGTATTCTATCTGTTTATCAAACAATCTGTGATCGGCAGTCAGACCGGGAAGAAAAACAAGAGCAGACGGTGAGTCTTTCTTCTCGTTCGTCCAATAGTGTATCGTGCCGCATTCCGTTTTATATGTCTTCTCTATCATCCGGATCATTCCCGCTGTAATCATCAAAGTATGCGATACTGTCCGTATCGTCGTACTCATCTTTTTCCTTTTCATAAGGCAGCCTTGAGTAAACCTCTGCAACCTTGTCACGCATCCAGAGCGACGGCATTATTCTTATCGAAAAACCGCAGCCGTCGTCCATCGCCCAATCGAATGGCTTTGCCTGAGGCAGACCGTATATCGAAAGCAGCGTCATTATAACGCCTCCGTGCGTAACGATAACCGCATCGGTATTGCCCGTTTTAATAAGACCGTCTACAATATTCTGGAAGATCTTACAGATACGCTTTGTAAACTCCGCACCGCTCTCGCCTTTAGGCGGCTTTACAGATGTGTCGCCTGCGAGCCACTTTTTGAAATCTTCATTTGAAACGAGGCTGTCAGCCGTTCTGCCTTCCCACTCACCGAAGCTGCATTCACGAAGATCGTCGATAACTATCGGCTTCATTGCGGGATAAAGTATCTCGCACGTCTGAAGGCAGCGCTTGAGCGGACTTGTGAAAACTACCGCTGTTCCGGGGTAAACAAATTCTTTATCGAGCTTTTTAAGCTCTTTTATACCGTCTTTTGAAAGTTCAACGTCCTTAGTTCCGACATAAACGCCTTTGCGTGATTCCTCACAAGCGCCGTGACGGATAAAATGTATATTATACGATTTCATTTTTGCTTCCTTTTAAAATAGTATTTACTCTTTGTAATAATTGTGATATACTGAATGTATAACTCATGAAAGGTCTGATGTACGTGAATAAAGATTTTCCGAGGATCCTTACGCTGCTTCGTGAGGAGCGTGGCCTTAGCCAGAAGAAAGCCGCCGAAGCGCTCGGCATATCGCAGCCGCTTCTTTCGCACTACGAGAAAGGCATAAGAGAATGCGGCCTTGAATTTGTTGTCCGTGCCGCCGATCTTTATGATGTATCGTGCGATTATCTGCTCGGAAGATCGGCAGAGCGCAGACCATCAAGACAAATGCCAGAAACGATCATAAGAACGGAGCATGAAGAAAGCTTTGCGCCCTCTCGCCATACCCGTACAGGCATAATAAACGCCATGAACAAGAAGCTCGTCATGCAGTCGCTGCACATCATTTTTGATATTCTTGACAGGATCGACAACATCGGGCTCAGCACGGAAATATCATCGTATCTGTCATCGGCGGTCTATATCGTGTTCAGACTCATCTACTCATCAAATCCGAGAAATTCGCAGAATATGTTCTCACAGGCGGAGCATATCTATAAAGGAAAGCTGCACGCCGTGCAGACAGTCTGCGAAAGCAACGCCGAAAACATTGCGTTCGGGCTGCCTATCGAGGAATACAAGAGCGTAGACCGTGCAGACAGACCGGAGCTTTCTCCGGAAAGACTTGAAACGGACTACCCCGAACAAGCAGGCTCCCTGTTCAGCCTTATACAGAATACCGAGCAGCGAATTACAAAAACTCACTTCTGATACTTCCGGTTATCCAAATACAGCACTGACATTTAGTACGATAAACTATTGATGTCAGTGCTGTTTTTTGCTGTTATTCTTCCTCGGAAGAAGCTTCTGTTTCCGCCTCTTCGTCGCTGTTCTTATCCGAGTCCTTATCGGAAGACTTGAGATGTCTGTCGGAGTCGTTTGCCTTGCTTGATGTGTCAACACCGAGGCTTACCTTGATCTCAACAGATGAACCATATTCGAGCTTATCGCCTGCGCTGTGTGCGTCGTAGCCGATAACAAGACCCTTTTTGATCGTATCGCTGTGCTCGAACGACTGAGTCGTAACGAAGCTCTCATCGCCGAGAAGCTGTGCCGCCTGGTCTACCGTCTTGCCCGTAATTACGGGAAGCTCACGCATTTTTGCGCCTTTACTTACGGTGATGTAAAGCGAGAAGCCCTGTGTTTCCTCCGTATAAGCCTCGGGGAACTGCGAAGCGATATATCCCTCGGGAACATCGTTCGAGAATTCCTCTTCAACAGCTTTAAGAAGCTTGTAATCGGAAGTCTTGTCGGATTTCTCTACAGCCTCTTCGTATTTTACGCCGACTAAGTTCGGCACCGTAACGAGTTCGCCCGTAACGCCCTCTGCGTCGGAATCACTCGATGAAGCTGTAGGTGAGAACATAGCTGCGAACGGGTTGCCCTGCAGCCAGTATGTTCCCACAATCACAAACAGAACAAGCGAAACGATACAGGAGATAACTCCCGGAAGCTTCGAGCCGCCGGACTTCTTTTTCTTCGTGCCGGGGATATTCTCATCTTCTTCATCATCGTCGTCGTTATCGGGGCGTGAAAGCTCTTCTCTGATAACGCTTACAGACGGCGCCTCCGCAAGCTTTGATCTCATCTCGTCAAACGTCTGTATACGGCTTTCCTGGTCAAAATGCAGACCGCCTGCAAGAGCGGAGCGCACAAAAGACGGAAGCTTCTTGTTTATGCTTGAACTGATGAGCAGCTTATTATCGTTGCGGCGCTTTTCAACGTCATCCGGCACAGCGCCTGTGAGAGCATAGAAAAGAACTGCCGTGAAGCCATAGATATCGGTGCTTTCATCGAGCATCGAGAACTTATCGTACTGTTCCGGAGCGGAACAGCCCGAAATAAGCATACATCTGAGATCGGTGCCGACCTTTCGCATATCTGCAATACCGAAATTGCGGAGCTTGAGTCTGCCGTCCTCTGTCATCTTAACGTTGCTGGGACCTACACCGTAGTGAGAGATACCGTTTTTGTGAAGATCTTCAAGAGTGCCGAGCAGAGGCATGAAAAGGCGCTTTGCCTCTTCCCACTCAAGATGGCCGCCGTTTCGCTTTACGTAGTCTGTAAAGGACGTCAGCTCTTCCTGCTCTTCAACAACGTATGCCGTGTTGTTTTCGGTAAAGATATCAAGAACGTTCGGCGTAGCGGAACAATCCTTCAAACGTGCGAGCGTTCTGTTGTAATCGAGAAACTTGTTGAGAAGTCTTTTGTAAACAGCCGTCTTCTCCGAGCGCACCTTGATCTCGGTGCCGTCCTTGCTTCTGGCGCACAGACCGTTGGGAAGAAACTCACGGATAAGGACGGGGCTTTCACGGCGCATATCCATAGCAACGTAGCTTGTGCTTTCGTTGTTGCTTGTGAGTTTTTTGCCGATCATGTATTTATCGTCCTGGAGCTTTGCGCCCAGCGGTAAAAAAGGAAGACTCTGACGAATGCTTCTGTCAAATCCGCAATGGGGGCATTTATCGTCGTTGTCCCCTATTATTTTCATACAGCCATAGCATACTCTTGACATTTTATCACTCCAAAATCAGTTGTCAATATATCACATAACGCCGAGCGTGACCGTGATAACACTTTAAAACGCTCGAACTGCATATTACCATATCTTAAAGAATTATATCATAACCCCAAAGGATAATACAACATCATACCTGTTAAAAGTAGTTACAGTTTTGTAACTATATTTCCTCTCATTCTGTACAGATAAGTTATTTAGACAAAAAAACACCGCAGCACCTTGAATCAAAGATTCAATAATGCTGCGGTTTTATACTTAGTCAGCTATTATGTAAGATCAGATCCTTGCAACGCCTGTCTTCTTTGCTGCCTCAATAACTGCGTCTGCAACGGCTCTCGAAACTCTCTTGTCGAATGCCGCAGGGATAACGTAGTCGGGCTTCAGCTCCTCATCGGAGATAAGGCTTGCGATAGCGTAAGAAGCTGCGACCTTCATCTCTTCATTGATAACGGAAGCACGGCAGTCAAGAACGCCTCTGAACAGACCGGGAAATACGAGAACGTTGTTGATCTGGTTCGGGAAGTCTGAACGGCCTGTACCGACAACTGCTGCGCCTGCCTCTTTTGCAAGGTCGGGCATGATCTCGGGAACAGGGTTTGCCATAGCGAAAACGATAGCGTCCTTGTTCATCGTCTCGACCATCTCTTTTGTAAGAACGCCCGGAGCGGAAACGCCGAGGAACATATCTGCGCCGACAACTGCATCTGCAAGTGTGCCTGTCTTCTTTTCAGCGTTTGTGATAGCCGCCATCTCGTTCTTTGCTTCGTTGTTATAGTCCTTGCCCTCGCAGATGATGCCGGAACGGTCAACCATGATGATCTTCTTTGCGTCTGCGCCGACATTGATGAGGTGCTTTGTAATAGCGATGCCTGCTGCGCCTGCACCGTTAACAACGATCTTTATATCGGAAAGGTTCTTCTTGACGAGCTTGAGCGAATTGATAAGAGCTGCCGCAACAACAACAGCTGTACCGTGCTGATCGTCGTGGAACACGGGGATATCGCACTTTTCCTTGAGTCTGCGCTCGATCTCGAAGCATCTCGGAGCGGAGATATCCTCAAGGTTGATGCCGCCGAAGCTGCCCGAGATAAGATAAACAGTGTTTACGATCTCGTCTACGTCCTTTGATTTTACACAGATCGGGAATGCGTCTACATCGGCAAAAGCCTTGAAGAGTGCGCACTTGCCTTCCATAACGGGCATGCCTGCTTCGGGGCCGATGTCGCCCAGACCGAGAACAGCCGTACCGTCCGTTACAACGGCAACGAGGTTGTGTCTTCTTGTAAGATCGTAGCTTTTTGAGATATCCTTCTGTATCTCAAGGCAAGGCTGAGCAACACCGGGAGTGTATGCTGTCGAAAGACCGTATGTATCGCTTACGTCGCAGCGTGTAGTTACCTCGATCTTGCCTTTCCAGTCGTAATGAAGCTTAAGTGATTCTTCCTTGATATCCATCGTGTTTCTTCCTTTCGTTTTCTCTTTGAAACTGCAAAATCATTATAACATTTTCGCCTTGAATATGCAATAGCCATTTATTTATATTTTTGTAACACAAACGGCACTAATAATGTTATAATTGTTTTTAATGGGGTGGTTTTATGGTTAAATATATACTTCCTATTGCAGTAGTAATATGCGCAAACGTTATATATCAGATATGTGCCAAGTCAATGCCAAAGGATATTGATCCATTCGCTTCACTCACGATAACGTACAGTATAAGCGCCCTGATGTGCGTAATACTGTATTTTGTTATGAATAAAAACGGAAATCTTCTCAAAGAATACGGAAAGCTCAATTGGGTTCCGTTCGCTTTCGGGATCGTTCTTGTAGGTCTTGAAGCAGGCTGGCTGTATGCGTACAAAGCGGGCTGGAAGGTAAGCACGGCACAGATTACTCAAAGCTCTGTTCTTGCACTTGCACTGATCGCTGTCGGTGCTCTTATGTTTCATGAAAAGATCGGCTGGAACAAGATAGTCGGCGTTATAATCTGCATGATAGGACTTGTATTTATCAATATTAAATAACAAAAATAATTGAATTATAATCGTAGCCGGCTGCATATGCAGAGGAAAGCTTACGCTCTGCTTTATCTTTCAGCGGAAACATGTGGAGATATTTGTCTGCCATTTTGTGCGGTATTGCCTTATTTTTTGAAGAGGCAGTCAATTATTTTCGGAATAATAACAATAGAAAAGACTTCTCCGTTATGATATAATTTTTAAGGTTATAACTTTGTGATGGGAGAATTTATCATGACATCAAAAAGAATTCTTTCTGCCGTTGTTGCGGCAGCTCTGGCATTATCGGCGGCTTCTTTATCGGGCTGTCAATTGAAGGGCCATTCGCCCGAGGATTACTACGTTTCTCCGCTTGCAACGCATGATACCGCCGAGCAGAGCGACACATCGGCTTCCGATGAAGAAAGCAGCCTTTCCGACACCGAAAGTGAAAAGGCAGAATCGAAGAAAGAAGAATCCAAGGCCGAAAGTAAAGCTGAAAGTAAAAAAGAAGAGTCCAAGGCCGAGAGCAAGAAAGCAGAATCGAAAGCCGAAAGCAAAAAGGCAGAGTCAAAGGCTGAAAGCAAGAAGACCGAATCGAAAGCAGAAAGCAAAAAAACAGAATCCAAGAAAACAGAGAGCAAGAAAGCAGAGTCAAAACTGCCCGAAGGCTCTGTAGAAAGCCGCACGGAAAGCAAAGCGGAATCCAAAAAGGAAGAAGCTTCGTCCGAGAAAAAGGACAAGAACGAGGATTCAAAGATATATAAAGATATGGTAGGCCTTATCAAAGACGAAGACGTTTTAGGCTACACAGTAACTAAGCTTCCCGGCTCGGACGCCGATCACCTTATCATCTACTACGGTCAGCACATCAAGAAAGAGGATACCGACACGAGCAACCTCATCATTCTTGACTCCGAAGGCTACGCCAAAGAGCTTGAAGAGAAAGAAAACGACCGCCGTGAGCAGGAAGAATCCACAAAGCTTTACAGCGTTTACAAGATAAGCGGCGACAGATGCACTCCGGAAGGCGACATTGACGGCTATTTCACCACAGCTTACCTCTCGCCCAACACAAACACTATCGGTCTTTACTACACCAAAGGCGAAAACTGGAAGTACGGTCTTATCGAGATCAGCGGCAGCAGCGCTGTTATCAACTACACATACGAGGGCAACCTTGAGGACAACGGAGGATCACTCCCCCCCATGCCCGGCAACGAGATCAAGTTCAGTAAACCCGATAA
This sequence comes from uncultured Ruminococcus sp., assembly GCA_902785425.1. GTDB lineage: Bacteria > Bacillota > Clostridia > Oscillospirales > Acutalibacteraceae > RUG592. Next base: position 39,026 of record CACZYP010000021.1, read on the forward strand.
CTACGATCTTATCAAAAAGTATAAATAAGAATAATTGCGGCGCTCATTTACGGGCGCCGCAGTTAGATTGTCGAAAAAGTTAAGGTTCACACATCCGAAAGTTTTTGCCCCGCTTTTTTCAAAAAGCGGGCGGTTTCCAAAGGCAGAGCCTTTGGCCGTCGGAGACATGTTCATGCCCTTTTAGGGGTGAATTTCCAAAACAGTCCGGTGGACTGTTTTGGAAAGAGGGGCATTTTGGCAGAAAATGCCCCTAAGCTTTCAGTAACATCAGGTTTTCTCGCCGTAACATGGTGACAAAAAAACTATATCAACAGACTGACTGCGGCGCTCTTTTATGGGCGCCGCATTATTTTGTTAAAATACCAATATTTTGCACCTTTATCCGATAATCGCCCGGCACATTGGCTGCGCCTCGTGCCTGTTTTATTCGTAACGCCGGTTACTATTTTGTGCTTCGCACGCTTTGCCTTAGGCTGCCAAGGGCTCCGCCCTTGGATCCCGCAAGCCTTTTGAAAAAGGCTTGGCGAAAACTTCCGGAAATGTTCTTTTTTACTTTGCAACTATCGGGTGACGGATAACAGTTTTCAGTTTCTCGGGTACAACACGTCTTGCGTCCGAAAGATAGATCTCGTGATGATAACGCTTATCGGTTATATCGAGAACATATCCCTCACGCTCCATATATTCATGCATGAGCTTTACCGTTTCAGGCTCGTTGTCGTAGCTTCCTATGTGCATACACTGAACGCACAAGCCCTCGTCGTATGTCATAAAATATACCTTTGAGAAATCGGTCTTCTTTTTCTGCCGAGCTTCTTTAACTGCCCAATCGAAATCCTCTTTTGTCACAAAATCGGGCAGACGAATGAGCGAGATCCAGTTAAAGCTTCCCTTATCGGAATAATCTACGCCCTCAATACCGTCCTGCCACCAGAAACCCTCAAGCGGCGGAACGACGTAATCAAAGTATCCCTCGATAACACGGTTGCCTTTTTTGCTCATCTTGATAGTGTACGCAACGCCGTAAAGAAGCTCTATCGACTTCTTGTACTCACCGTTTTCTTCGTTCGGGTCGCCCTTGCCGCTGAGTGCGATATAGTTCATTTTCGGCACTGTAACTATAGTCGGTTTTTTCGGCGGCATATAGAATTCCTTGTACTCTTTTTTGAAATCAAAAGCCATGTAAACACCCCTTCTTATCTGTCATATACTATCAAAGCCAATTCTTTCAGTCCGCTCTTAAGCTTATCCTCAGGGATAGCCGCAAAGCTGAGATAAAAATATTTAAGCCCGTTCTTTTCCCTGATCTTGCCAAGCTTTATTCCTGCACCGAAACATTCTCTTCTGATCGTATCTATAGTCTTTTCAGTCTTTAGCTTTATACGAACGCAAAGCGCTGTTTCGATCACCTCAACAACAGCATCGGAAAAGATCTCTTTTGCAGCGCTGCACATCAATTCCGACCTCTCGCCGTACAGCTTTCTGAGCTTTCTCAGCTGCCGTTCAAGTCTGCCTGCCGAAATATATTCCGAAAGCGCAAGCTGCTCGACCTTTGAAGCCGTCTGATTGTAGTTTGCCTTTCGCTGTGAGTACACCTCAGCCAGTGATTCCGGCAGCACCATATAGCTAAGACGAACGCTCGGAAGCAGAAGCTTTGAAAAGCTCCCGATATAGACAACTCTCGACTCACACATTCCCTGAAGAGCAGGAACAGGCTTTGACGTGTATCGAAGCTCGCCGTTGTAGTCGTCCTCTATGATGATGGAATCGGTATCGTTAGCCCAGCGTATTATCTCTGCACGCTTGCTTACGGGAATAGGAGACGATCCTCTGTTTGACCCCGATGAATTCACAAAAACGACTCTGCTTGAAATATCATCACCGATTACTATGCCGTTTTTATCGGCAGAAAGAGGCGTAATGCTCCAGCGCATATCGCTGAATATCTGCTCGCCCTGCGGAAAGAAGCCCTTTTCGAGAGCTGCGTCAAAGCCGTAATCGGAGCATAAGCCGAGCAGTATGGAAAGCAGCGTTTGTGTTCCTGCACCGATAACTATTCTATCGGGGGCAGCTTTCACGCCCCTTAATCGGCGTGAGTATTCGCACAATGTGCTTCTGAGCTCATACTCTCCCTGCGGATCACCGTAAGAAGTAATGATCTGCGGCTCGTCAAGAACGTTTTTTATACACCGCTGCCAGTACTTTATATCTGTTATATCGGGATCAACTCCGGAACCCGAAAAGTCATATTCTATCGTTTTCTGAGCATTCAGTTGTATCGAACGCTCCGATTTCTTATCGGGCATGGAATCAAACGATATATCACTAAGCTCCGCCTCTGCGAAATACCCTTTTTGAGGTCGGCTTTCGATATATCCCTCTGCGCAAAGCTGATCGTAAGCCGTCTGAACCGTTGTGCGGCTGATGTCAAGGTCTGCCGAAAGACGGCGCACCGACGGGAGCCTGTCGCCTTTTTTGATAAGTCCGCCCGAAATAGCTGCCTTGAAGCTTTCATAAAGCTGCTCATAATAAAGCCGACCGCTTTGCTTGTCTATCTGTAAAAACTCGTAGATCATCGTTTTTCCCACTCTTCCCACGCACCGACTACAGAAAAGCCGCACTTTTCGTACAGTTCGATATTCTCTCTTCTCATGAGAAAAACCTCTTTGCCATTGCTTTCAATGCGCTGCGAAATGTGCGTCAGCATTGCTCCCGCTATGCCATTCCTGCGAAGATCATCTCTTGTTGCGATCGAGCCGATCACTGCGGCGCTTGAAGACAATGCGGATACCGAAAGCGTTGAAGCGATACTGCCGCTTTCATCATAAACGGCGTACATTTGTGCTGCCGAATGACGTATCTTGTGCGAATTATCTATAAAGAAGGTTTCAAAATCAGACTCATTATTCCGAGAAAACGAGCTGCACAAAAGAGAGTATACTTCTTTCAGCGAATACATATCGCCTGTAAGTTCAGCCGCTTTAAAGTCATCGGGCAGCGTATCGGAAACGGTGCTTTTGTTTGTCAGCTGCATAAGCTCGCCCGAATGCTTTTCCATGCCGTCAAATGAAAAACCGCATGAAGCGCTGCATAAAAGCGTTTGCGGAGAGAGCATACGCATGAAGTCTTCCGCCTCTATGCTGCTCTCTCCGCAAAAAATCAGCGTATCGTAATAGCGGCAAAAGGCCGAGTCGGGTCTGTCATTTTCAAAGTGCAGCCAGAACTCGACAAAGCTGTAACGCCTGTCGCCGTAACTGTTCATGTAAGATTCAATATACGCCCCGAACGGCGAGCATTTGCAGACCCGAGCCGTTTGAAGACGGAACTTTTCGGAAAGATCGCTGACAACTATCATTTGTCAGACCTCACCGCCTGCGATCTTTACAGCAAGCGCATTGACCGTTTTTTCAACTGCTGTAAGGTCGCTCTTGTAAGCCACTGTGTGCGGAGAATGTAGATATCTGCACGGGAGCGATACTGCCGCTGTTCTGACGCCGCCTCTTGTGGTTGAGATAACGCCTGCGTCGTTGCCGCCTGCAACTGCCTGTTTAGTCTGAGCTTTTACGCCCTCTGCTTTTGCAGCTTTGAACGCTGCATTATACAGACCTTTGTCGTAGATCGTGTGTCTGTCCATAAATGAAATAACAGCGCCTTCACCAAGCTCGCACACACGCTTTCCGTCGGAAACATTCGGGATATCTGCTGCGGTAGTCGTTTCAACCACAATGGCAAATTCGGGATCAACTGTATATGCAGCTGTCTTTGCGCCCCGAAGTCCGACTTCTTCCTGAACTACAAAGGTAAAGTGCATATCATACGGCAGGTCGCTTTTTATCATGCCTATAAGCACGGCGCAGCCTGCTCTGTCGTCGAGCGCTTTTGCAATGAAAGCCTGCTCGTTCTCTTCAAAATAGCCGTCAAACGAAACGAGATCGCCACGGGAAACTGCTTTTTCTGCGTCTTCCCTGTTCTCGGCACCTATGTCAATATACATTTCTGAAAGCTTCGGTATAGCTTTCTTGCCTTCGCCGCTGCAAAGGTGAGTAGGCTTCAATCCGAACACGCCCGGAACGTTCTTTTCACCGACAAGAACACGCTTGCCGGAAATAACCCGCCTGTCGATGCCGCCTACCTCTTCAACCCTGAGAGTACCGTCGCTGTTTATGTACGTTACGATGAAGCCGACCTCGTCCATATGTGCAGAAAGCAGGAGCTTATTCTTTGCACGCTCTCTGCCCTTTTTGAACACGATAAGATTACCGCTGCCGTCAACCGAGATCTCGTCTGCATACGGCTTTATCTCATTTATAATAATATCACGAACTCTGTTCTCGCCCGACGAAACGCCGTTAGCAAGACAAAGCCGCTTAAGTAAATCTATATCCATAATTATCCCCTTTTTTGAGTGTGGAATTTGGAGTGTGGAATTAAGGAAGCTGCTTCGCAGGTTGTCGAAAAAGCTAAGTTACACATAGCCGAAAGTTTTTTGCGCAGCTTTTTTTCAAAAAAGCTGCCGAGGGTGTGGGGCGAGAAGCCCCACAAAAAAACTGCAAATAATCAAAGCAGTTGTTTTAGAGCAGTAACAACATCGTGCGAAGCACAAAAGAATAACCGGCGTTACGATTAAAGCAGGCACGAGGCGAAGCCAATGTGCCGGGCGGAAAACTAAGGAACCACTGAATAAATCACGTCCTGCGGACTGAGCACCCATCTTGCTTGCACCCCAAGGGCACTTGTAACACATGCCGATCGGTCTGCGCCTTAC
>CACZYP010000022.1:0-2481 GCA_902785425.1 uncultured Ruminococcus sp.
ATCAAAAAAACCAAATTGCATCTTTTTTCCTCTCCCTTTGCTTGTTATATCCATTATATCACTTTTTCCTGTTTTAGGGTAGGGTTTTTAGAGGTGCCCCATTGTCAATTATCAATTGTCAATTGAACCGCAGGTTCAGGCTTTCCCCTTCTCCGCACACTGTCTTTTCCGTTTGATCGGAAAGGTCATAGATCGGGTGATCTTGGCACAACACAGCTATGTCGGGAGAACGGAATTTATCGGGCAGAACGCCTTCACCGTCGGCTATCAGCACCGTTGTGCCGTTGATCGTTATGTATTCGCACGACATATCGCCGTCGGTATACAATTCCATCGTGCCGTTTTCAAAAAGCGACAGCTCGCCTTCACAGGCTATGGTTTTAACGCTGCCGCCCGTATATTCGTACCATGCAAATTTATCGGCTGAGCTTTCATGCGTTATTACAGTCTGCGCATCGTGTTCACGAAGTATGCGGCGGATCCTGTCATATCCGCTTTGCGGCAGGTCAACAAGAAATGTGATACTGCCGTTATGAGGAAGCAGATCTTCCGTTTCGTAGAATTTGCTCTTATCTCCGCTCGCATAAAGCACGGCGGCGGTATCGTCGTAATAAAGCATAACTGTCATGCCGCCGCTTGCCGGCTGTGCGGCAAGCGTTATAGTGTCTCCGTTTATCAGGATATCCGCTCCGGTCATGGCGCAGATAACTGCTGCCGACGATACGCACACTATGCGGATATAGTTTTTAACGTCACTGCCTTTGAAATACCACAGCAAAAACACAGCAGCCAACAGTGACACAGTTATCAAAAACCACATGATAACAACTGTTCGGTTTATGTCTACGCTTGCAAACGGCAGAGAACAAATAAGCTCTGTTACGTACAGAATATACTTTGCAGCTATACCCGATATGAATATGAAAAGCGTTCCTGCCGAAACAAAGCCGCATGAGATCAGCAACGCCGAAATACCGCCGCATATCAACACAACACCCGTAACGGGTACAGTCAGTATATTCGCTGCAAGAAAATACGGTGAAAACTCTTTTGTGACCAGAACGATAAACGGAAGAGAACCGACAAACGCCGCAAGCGCTGCCGAAACAAGCTCTGCAAAACCGGAATACCGTTTTTTATCATCATCGCTTTTACCGAAAAGCTTCTGTTTGATCCTGTCGGTCAGCGTTATTATTGCAAATACCGAAGAAAACGACCACAAAAGCCCTATATCGCCTGCACAAAACGGATCAAGAGACATCAGAGCAGCCGCAATGCCGAGCGAATTGAGCGCATCTGTCTTTGAATGAAACACCCGTGCGAGTATTATCAGTGAACACATCAGAAAAGCACGGCACACCGAAAAGCCGAAGCCTGTTATCAAAGCAAAGGCAGCTATACCGATAAACTCAACAAAAGCCGCCAAATAAGCATTTTTAAAGATCCTTTTCGCTGTGACATACAGAAACGCCGCAATAATGGACATATGAAGCCCCGATACAACGAGCAGATGGCTAAGTCCCAAAGTCTTGAACTGCGAACGGACGCTGTTTGTCAGCATGTTTTTATCGCCCGTTATCATTGCAGTGCAGAGGGACGCTTCGTCATAAGAAAGGTATTTCGCAAACACGTCCGATATTGAGCGGCGTATATCTGAAAAATACCTCAGTACGGGCGGAAATTCATTTTCTGTAACAGAATAATATGTTTCCTTATCGTAGCCGATATACGTACTGAGAAAAATGCGGCGTGCATCGCTGTAAGACGTATAACCAAGCCCGAACTCGCCGTCGTCCGAGACAGGTTCAAGCTCGGCTCTTGCACGAATAAAGTCATACTCTGTGCCGTTAGGAACGGAGTTTACGGAAAAGCGAATGTTGACACGCTTCTTTACGCCGTTTATCTCGTTTGTTTTGACGATAAACGAGGTCGTCTGCCCTTTCGTATACGGAGCGGATGTTATAACGCCCGAAAGCTCGACAGTCTGACCGCCGAACTCATCGATCACGTGCGCTTTTACAGCACGAGCCGCCGCACCGTAGTACAGAAACGCAATTGCTGCACCGATAAGCACCACCGCAGCTGATTTGGTATTTCTTGTGCCGGGCTTTGACAAAACAAACACAACAGCTGCAAACGCTGCACATATCACACACGCACTGAAACAGAAAGACGGGAAAGCTGCGGCGGCCGCAAGTGCTGCAAGCGCACCAAGCCCCAAACAGGCGAACGGTCTTTTCACAACGATCCCCCCTCTTTTGTTTCTCGCTCGAACTATGTTTATACTTTTAAACTTTTTGCACGAACGACCGTTTTCCAATTGAAATTTGAAAATGGAAAATGGAAAATTTCGGAAGCACTGCGTGCTTGATTATATTACTCTAAGGAAGCACTGATTAAATCGAGTGCCCATATTGCGCAGTCAGATTTGCGGACAGTGTCCGCAGACAGATATGCGCTACACACTTTGATTTATGATGA
>CACZYP010000022.1:2487-36501 GCA_902785425.1 uncultured Ruminococcus sp.
TAAGGCGCAGACCGATCGGCATGTGTTACAAGTGCCCTTGGGGTGCAAGCAAGATGGGTGCTCAGCCCGTAGGGCGTGATTTATTCAGTGGTTCCCTAATTCGCTTCGGAAACTATTTCTTTAAACAAGAGCGAAGCGACTCTGCAATTATCAACTGATTATTATTTCGGAAAAACAGGAAGCTTTTCGAGGTAGATGATGTCGTCTCTGTCGGCTGCTTCGCCCTCTGCGAGAACTGCTGCTTTGCCTGCGATAATGCCGCCTGCCTGTTCAACAAGATTTTCGAGAACCGTTAATGAAGCGCCTGTGCTGATAACGTCATCAACGATAAGAACACGCTTGCCCTTGAGTCTTTCGGCTCTGTTCTCGGCAAGATAAAGTCTCTGAACAGCCTTTGTTGTGATCGACTGCACCTCGAACGAGATGGGGTTTACATCGTATACCTTGATAGACTTTCTGGCTATCTCATAATCCTTGCCGCCCTGACGAGCTATCTCGTAGCAAAGCGGGATACCCTTAGCCTCTGCCGTAACAACGATATCATGCTCGGGGCATTTTTCAAGAAGAGCCTTTGCCGCAGCAACGGTGATCTCAACGTCTCCGAACATAACGAATGCGGCGATATCCAAATGCTCGCTTACTTCACAAAGCGGAAGCTCACGCTCCAGACCGGCGATCTTCATTTTATACGTTTTCATTCTCAGATACTTCTTTCTTTATTTTATAAGTCTTCGCTTTATCCTGCGAAGCTTTCAGATGATCTTCTCGCCGAGCTTTCTGCCGCCGAGGAGATGGAAATGTACGTGCATAACTGTCTGACCTGCATCTGCGCCGCAGTTGTTGATTATTCTGTAGCCGCTTTCAAGTCCGAGCTGCTCTGCGATCTTCTTTGCGGCAAGAAATACCTTGCCGATGATGAGTGCATCATCTTCAGTAAGCTCGTTCACGCTTGCGATATGCTTTTTAGGCACGATAAGAACATGAACGGGAGTCTGCGGATTAAGGTCATTGAACGCTGTAACGTACTCGTCTTCATAAACCTTTGTTGAAGGGATATTGCCCTTGATTATCTCACAAAAAACACAATCCATAAGTTAAGTCTCCTTACTATTTTTTTGCGTTATAATATCAACGCATATACACGATTTATTTTAGCATAATTTAAGATGAAAGTCAAAACGATTTTTATCAATGGCAATGCAGCGCCGCACAAATAATCGTAAACAAAAGCAATATTATAAAAAACAGGAGCGAAGCGACTTAGCAGCTATTCACTGAGCAAACGCAGTGAACGTTGCCATCCGGCACATTGGCTTCGCCTCGTGCCTGCTTTGTCTGTAACGCAGGTTAATTTTTTGTGCTTCGCACGCTTATTTTTATTGCACTATTTTTACTTTGTTTCTTTTTTTGCTTTTGCAGGGACTCTGTCCCTGCACCCTGCCCGCTTTTTGAAAAAAGCGGGGCAAAAACTTTCGGCTATTACTTTTTTGCTGCATCTTCAGTTTCTTCTACGATCCTGCCGAATTGATTCCCGTTTACAATGAGCGTGTCGCCGTCAAGCTGCCAGTAATTCTCCGCATGATCGTCGCCGTAAACGTATTCGGTCTTTGTGCCGCCTACAGTCGTCAGAACGAGACTGCCGCCCGGAGTGATCTCATAATCCCCAAACATACCGCCTATGACGCATGTATTGTCATCGTAGAATTCGTGCATGACCTCACCGAGCCTGCCCCAGCTTCCGAGTATATCTTTTCTCAGGTCGTCCGCCTGCGGCATTTCCCATGCAATGCTCACTGTCGAGAAATTATTGAGTGAATCATTCTGCTTTTTATCTCCGCCGCAGCCAGTAAAAGAAGCCGCCATCAAAACAGCCGCCATAAATGCCGCCGCTTTTTTATATTTCACTGTCATATTATATCGCTCCGTTTCAATATATATTATCAATTCTATAAAGCGAGTTGCACTTGCTCTCAGCTTGTCGAAAAAGCAAAGGAATACATATCCGGAAGTTTTTGCCCCGCTTTTTCCAAAAAGCGGGCGGTTTCCAAAGGCAAAGCCATTGGCCGCCGGAGGCATGCTCACGCCCTTTTGGAAAGAGGGGCATTTTGGAAGAAAATGCCCCTAAGCTGCCAGCTGCATCAGTTTTATCGCCGAACTGAAAGAAATTTACACTTTCTCTATGATTATATCACATAAGCAAAAGAATGTTTTAATAAATTTATAATAACCGAGCATAAATTTGATGAAGAAAATGTAAAAGGTACACGTCGAAATATTATCAAAATGTAACAAAAATAAAATTTATGATATATTTTTCGAGAATTTGCTTGTTAGTTTTTTCAATTAATGGTATAATGTACACTGTATGAATATACACTTGCACGGATTTTTCGCCGTTTTGGGGAATACTACAATATAGAAAGATCCGAAGAGGTGTACAGCATATGACAAAAAACGAAAAGAAAACCGAAAAGACGACAGCCACAGAATCAAAAAGCAAACCGAAGATAAGCTGTCTTACCGTTATCGGCGAGATAGAGGGGCATGTCGAGTCGCCCGAACAGAACAAAACAACGAAGTACGAACACGTCATACCGCAGCTTGTGAGCATTGAGGAAGACCCGTCCGTTGACGGTCTGCTCGTCATACTCAACACGGTCGGCGGCGATATCGAGGCAGGGCTTGCGATAGCGGAGCTTATTGCAGGCATGACAAAACCGGTAGTTTCGCTCGTTCTCGGAGGCGGCCATTCGATAGGCGTTCCGCTTGCGGTCGCAGCAAAATACTCGTTCATTGCGCCCAGCGCATCTATGACGATACACCCTGTACGAACAACGGGGCTGACGCTCGGCGCACGCCAATCGTTCGAGTATTTCCGCAAGATACAGCAGCGTATCAACAACTTCGTAGCTGCCAACTCACACATCACGGCAGACAGATACAATTCGCTCGTAATGACAACGGGAGAGCTTGCAATGGACGTCGGAACGGTGCTTGAGGGCAAAGAGGCTGTTGACGTCGGACTTATCGACAGCGTAGGAGATCTCGGTTCTGCGGTCAAAAAGCTTAAAAAGATGATCGGCTCGTAAGCTTCAACGCACCATATGATAAATGTGGCAATACTCCCTCAGTCAGCTGAGGGAGACTGCGGCAAAGCTTGCTGAACAAACAGTTTTTTGTCTATGCAACAACTTACCTATAAAGGAGTACATATCATGAATATTCTTGAAGCGATCATTCTCGGTATCGTTCAGGGTCTGACGGAGTTTCTGCCCGTCAGCAGCAGCGGACATCTGACTATTTTCCAGCACATCATGGGTGTGAATATGGAGGGCAACCTCTTCTTTAACGTTATGCTTCACGTCGGCACGCTCGTTTCGGTATGCGTTGTTTATCACAAACTGATACTTCGCCTGATAAAAGCATTTTTCGCAATGGTAAAAGATATCTTTACGGGTAAATTCCGTTGGAGCAAAATGAATGGCGACACAAATCTTCTTGTGATGCTCGTTATCGGTCTTATCCCTCTGTTTTTGCTCTTCGTTCCGATCCCCGGCGCAGGCGGTCTCAATGCAAAGGATCTTGCAGAGATATGGCAGGGCAACACGGGCTACTTTATGATAACCGGCTTTGCGCTTCTCGGCACGAGCCTTATGCTCTGGGTCGGCGTTAAAGCGATGGAAAACACAACGAAAAAGTACGCCGCACGCACAGGAAGCGAAGCGCCCGGCAGACGCAGAATGAAAACGATAGACGCTGTTCTGGTAGGTATTGCTCAGAGCTTTGCGGCAGTATTCCCGGGACTTTCACGCTCCGGCTCTACTCTTGCAATGGGCGAGCTGAGAGGTCTTAACAAGCAGGTCGCTCTTGACTATGCGTTCGTTCTCGGCATTCCCTCTATTCTTGCGGCAGCGCTGCTTGAATCCATCGACGCATTCAAGGCTCAGGGAACACAGGATACTCTCGCTCTTTCGGCAGGCGCAATGGTCGCAGGCATGATCGCCGCAATGATCGTCGGCTTCTTCGCTATCATGCTGTTCAAATGGATGCTCGAAAAAGACAGAACGAGCGTTTTCATTGTCTACACAGCAGTTGTAGGCGTCGCTGTAGTGATCGTGGCAGCTATCGAGCTTCACTCGGGCAACAACCTTTTCAGCGGTCAGCCGCTCACCTTTATGAATTGACAATGGACAATTGAAAATTGATAATTACACAAGCCGCTTTGCGGCTTATGATAAACCCCACACATTGTGAACAGGGAGTTTAAATGAATAATTCGGGAGGAAAGGAAATTGGCAGAGCAAAAGAAAAAATCCATTAAAAGGCCGACGCTTGCCAAAAATGCCGTAAAAGACAAAATGCCTTCAAAAGCAGCTGCACAGTCGGGCGGCGATAAGCTTGCAAACAAACAGCGCCGTTCACTGATAATGTTTGTTTCCGCTGTGCTTCTGTTCAGCATTATATTTATCCCGGGCGATATGATCTGGCTGTGGCTGCACAATGCTGTTCGTGGTACGTTCAGTGTTCTTTCTGTCTACTGGCCGCTCATGCTGCTCACACTGGCGATAGTTACGGCGTTTGACAAAGAACTGCCGAGGCTGATATCTGTAACAGCGTTTGCCTCGGGGCTTTCCGTTGCACTGAATGCGTGTATCTACATATTCAGTTTTGACGGAGCGTTCGACATCAAGAAATCATTTACCGAAGGCATCACATATCACGGCGGCGGTGCGCTCGGCTTTATCACGGGAATGCCGTTTATCAAGCTTTTCGGCATCGTTCCGGCAAAGATACTGATAATACTCATAATGATCGTTCTGGCGGTATTTCTGATCGGCGTTCCGAAGGTCAGAGCCGTATGGACATCTGTGTTTGAATTCATTGCCGACAAGATTTCGCAGCTTATAGCTTCGATCAAGCAGAAGGCTGCGCTTGCACATGAAAAGAAGCTTTCCGACGACGATTACTTCGATAACAAGTACGACGAATACGATATCGTTGACAACAGCGGCGAAGAGCTTGACGCACTTGACGGTTTTGAGCGTGACGATGATGATCTTCCGGCGTCGCCCGTTATGTCGGACGGCATGTTCGACGACGACTCTTCCCCGTTTGAGGACGAAGACGATACGGATCAAAACGAGCCGGAAGAGCCGAAAAAGATCGAAGTGCCGAAGAGCAGGACTGCTGCACCCGCATCTTCTTCAAAGGTAGCTGAATTCACGATAGATATCGACATCGACACACCGATGAAAGATCCGCAGAAGCAAGACGAAGACGACTTTGATTTCGGTGAGTTGCTCGGAGAGGATCTTCTTGACACGGTTGAAGAGGGCTACCGCCCCGACGCAAACAAAGCGGCTATGATCGCAAAAGAGATCTCGCTCGGCAAGGAAAGCAGCCCGATAGTATCGGAAGCACCGAAAAAGGTGCTCAGCCTTCCGACAAAGAAGCGCTCGAAGAAGTCTTACATCTTCCCGCCGACGGAGCTTCTTTCCGAAAGCAAAACTGCTCATGTAAGCTACGAAAAAGAGCTTAAAGAAAATGCAAAGAAGCTTATCGAAACGCTTGAAAGCTTCTCGGTAGGCGCAAAGATAGTCGGCTACAGCAGAGGCCCTTCCGTTACAAGATACGAGATACAGCCGGCCCCCGGCGTTAAGATCTCAAAGATAACGGGTCTTTCAGACGACATTGCGCTGAATCTTGCGGCTGAGGGCGGCGTGCGAATGGAAGCGCCTATCCCGGGCAAAGCGGCTATCGGCGTTGAGATACCGAACAAGACGATCACAAGCGTAACGATGCGTGAGCTGCTTGAATCGGCTGAGTTTGCAAAGAACAAAAAAACACGCAAGCTTGAATGTGTTATCGGCAAGGACGTTTCGGGCAAGATAGTAACGATGGATCTCGGAAAAATGCCTCATCTGCTCATCGCAGGTACAACAGGCTCCGGTAAATCGGTGTGCGTGAACTCGATACTCATGAGTATTCTGTACAGAGCAACGCCCGATGAAGTCAAGCTTATGCTTATTGACCCGAAGCTTGTAGAATTTTCAAAGTACAAGGGCGTTCCTCATCTGCTCGTACCGGTTGTATCGGACGTTAAAAAGGCTGCCGGTGCGCTCGGCTGGGCGGTTCAGGAGATGGAAGACCGTTACAAGGAGCTTTCGCTCTACAATGTAAAGGATATAGACAGTTACAACCGCATGGTTGAAAAGAATCTTTCGGAAATGACTCCCGAAGAGATCGAAAATCCCCCTGCCGAAGGCGAAGTTGTAAACGGAGAGTACGTTCCGCCGAGAGCAACTAAAAAAATGCCGAAGATAGTTATCGCCATAGACGAGCTTGCCGATCTTATGATGGCAGCACCCGGCGAGGTCGAAGATTACATTTGCCGACTTGCTCAGAAAGCTCGTGCCGCAGGAATGCACCTTGTAGTTGCTACACAGAGACCTTCCGTTAACGTCATCACAGGCGTTATCAAGGCGAATATTCCGAGCCGAATCTCACTTCGGGTTGCTTCGTTCGTCGATTCTAAAACGATACTCGACACGGGCGGCGGCGAAAAGCTTATCGGTAAGGGCGACATGCTCTACAGCCCCGTAGGCATACCGAAGCCTGTTCGTGTTCAGGGCGGTTATTCCACCGACGAAGACATCGAGGCTGTTACAGACTTTATCAAACAGCATACACAGAGCAGCTATGACGAGGATATCTCCGAAGAGATCGATCGTCTCAGTGAAACGGTCGGCGTAAAGGGAGCGCCCAAAGAGCTTGACAGCGACGAGATCGACGATTCCGATCCGATGCTTGAAGAAGCTGTTGAAGCTGTTGTAGAGCTTGGTCAGGCGTCAACTTCGCTTCTGCAAAGAAAGCTTCGTGTAGGCTACGCAAGAGCAGGCCGTCTTATCGACACGATGGAACAAATGGGTATCGTAGGACCTCATCAGGGAAGCAAATCCCGTGAGGTGCTTATAACGAAACAGGAATGGATCGAAAGAAAGGTATCGGGCTTCCATGAAGAAAAAAAAGACGCATGATCGTCCCTCACTAGACAAATACACAGTAAAAAGACTTACCGCCACGGCTGCGCTTGCAGCTGCGGCGGTTTTGAGCATTGTTTTCAGAGCAGAGATAAAAGCGCTGTTCGCTTTTTCGGGTATAGAGTCGATCTATGCGCAGGCAGAGCATTATCCGCTGAGCATATATTTTCCGGACGCAGGCAGCGCAGGATGCGCACTTATACACAGCAGTGAAAGCGGCGATATTCTGATAGACTGCGGCAGAGAAAAAGCACAGCACGATATCCTGAGCGTATTGTCATATCTTGACATAGATACTATTGATACAGCCATTCTTACTCACCCCGACAGCGACCACATAGGAAACTTTTCGGAAGTCGTCTCTCATGTTCCTGTAGATCGTTTTATCACATGCGAATATTCAAGGACATGCAAAACTCAGCTGTACATCTCGCTTTCGGACATGCTTGACGAACATGATATCCCTATCACTTACGCCAAAAAGAGCGATACATTCTCGGTCGGTGATATCTCGCTTGATATCCTCTCCCCCGATATGATCTACAAGAAGTCAAACGACAACTCGCTCGTTATCCGCCTTACATACAACGGCTTCACAGCGCTTTTTACGGGCGACATTACGAAAAAGGCGGAGAAAGACATTCTCGAAAGCGGCGAAGATTTAAGTGCGGACATGCTTTGCGTTTCGCATCACGGAAGCGGAAGCTCTTCAACAGAAGAATTTCTTAATGCTGTATCTCCCGATATTTCGGTGATATCGGTTCAGGAGAGCGAATACACTCCGAACGGCGGCACGATAAAAAGGCTTGCAGATACCGGAAGCGAGATATACAGAACAGATATTTCGGGAACTATTGCGGTATTCTTAGATGAAAACGGGGAGATCAATATCAGAACCGAGAAGTAATAAAAAAAATAAGTGAGTTCTTCCCAATAATTTCACTTGCTTATTTTTCGACACTATTGTACAATTATATCATAAAAATTTTTTACTTACGCAACTAAATAATCACAAAAGTTTCTTCGGATTTCTGCAGGGGACTTTCCGGTCGCACCCCTTCGATTTCAAAAAAAGAAGTATTATTTATTTGCTGCACCAATAACGAGGACTCTATGGAATTATTTTACGATATCACCCATCAGGAAAAACCATGCTGCATTGCACTCGGTTTCTTTGACGGTATGCATACGGGGCATCAGCGGCTGATGCTCTCAATGAAAGAATACGCCCGTGAAAACTCACTTTGCCCGTGCGTTTTTACTTTTTCGGATTCACCCTGCGCTATGCTCGGAAAATCCGAAAGCCGTGCACTCCAGACGTTTGAACAGCGCATTGATACGATAAGCGAATACAGCGGCGCCGAGAAATGCTTTGCCGTTGACTTTATGAAATATAAAGATGTAACCGCCGCAGAATTTGCCGAGGATATACTGATCGGCAAGCTCAATGCCCGTGCGGTATTCTGCGGCTTTAACTTTCACTTCGGCAAAAATGCCGAGGGCAACACCGCTATTTTGTCGGAGCTTTGCAAAAAGCACGGCGTATCGGCATTTATAACGGATCCCGTGTGTTCCGACGGTGAGACGGTAAGCTCGACCCGTGTACGACGCCTTATACGTGAGGGCAGGATAGCTGCGGCAAACGAGCTTCTTGCACGTCCTTTCCGCATTGAGGGCGTGATCATGCACGGCCGTAAAAACGGGAGAAAAATGGGGATCCCAACGGTAAACCAAGCTATTCCCGATGATTTTATAGTACCACGGTTCGGCGTTTATGCGTCTCACGTCAACGTTGACGGCACAAAATACCGCTCCATAACGAACATAGGCACCCGCCCTACAGTAAACGGGAACAGTATCAACTGCGAAACGCATATACTTGACAAATTCAGCGGAGAACTGTACGGCAAAAATGTATGCACCGAGCTTTTATGGTTCGAGCGTGACGAGCGCAGATTTAACGATCTTTCGCAGCTTGCCGAACAGATCAGATGTGATATAGAAAACATCAGCAAGCTTGACGTTTACAACAGAGGTTTTTAAAATGGCTGTCACAGTTAAAGAAAAGCCAAAAGCGGCAGAGGAACAAACAAAAACAAAGAAAAAACGTATCGGTACATATTGGATATTTGTGATCGTATTCACGGCGGTCATCGTAATAATAAACATAGCGGCATTTGAATTCAGAAGCTTCAGCAACTTTTATGCCGACCATATATTCGGGTTTGCCGCAGAAACAACGGGCAGGCTCTCCGGGATATTCCCGTTTTCGCTCGGTGAGGTGCTTATCACAGCAGGGATAATCCTTGTTGTGGCTGCCATTGTGATCTCGATACTGCTGATATTTCTGCGCCGAAAAAAGCGCTTCGTTCGCTTTGCCTGCCGTTATCTTAAATCTATACTTGTTATCGCTCTTGCGGTCGTTATGCTCTACACGCTCAACTGCAGCATACTTTACTGCTCATCGAAGCTGAGGTTTTCAAACGGCGCCCGTGAATTTGATATCGAGCAGCTTGAAAATGTGCGAAACTACGTTGTAAACGAGTGCAATACGCTGTCAAACGAAATGGAGCGTTCCGACAACGGAACTATGATATTCTCCGGAAACTCCGATGAAGCTGCCGCTAAGGCTCTTCACGGGATATCTGAGCAATTTCCACGCTTGAAGGGATATTATCCGCACGCAAAAGAGATGTGTGGCTCATACTTCATGTACAAGGCGCACATTATCGGCGTATACTTTCCGTTTTCGATGGAAGCAAACTACAGCAAATATGTTTCCGACTCATATCTGCCGCACGTTACGGCGCATGAGTACGCTCACCTCAAGGGATACATCTACGAGAGCGAAGCAAACTTCATGTCGTTTCTCGCATGCGTGAACAGCGAGGATAAAGCTGTGAAATATTCGGGATATCTCTGTGTTCTTTCGTACATAGACGACGACTACAAAAACTCCGTACCGGAAGATCGTTATAATGAACAGGTACAGATAAGCGATCTTGTAAGATATGACAACAGCTGCTACGACACCGAAACATGGGAATACTTACAGAAGCGTGACAAAGAAAAGCCGCAGCCAAAGGCGGCGGAGATAGCGGAAAATGTGAGCGACCGTATGATGGATTCATATATGGAAGCTTTCGACTACACGCCGAATTACAACGAGGTCACGCTTTTGATGATGCAGTATTACAACGAATTCGGAGGCTTTGACACAGTATCATAAAAAGCTTTTTAGTATATAAAATGGAATAAACTGAACCGCCGCCCGGAAATGAGCGGCGGTTTTGCTTAAGAAAGACACAGCCGAAAGTTTTTGCCCCGCTTTTTTCAAAAAGCGGGCAGGGTGCAGGGACGGAGTCCCGCCCGCCGGAGGCATGCTTACGCCCTTTTAGGGGTGAATTTCCAAAACAGTCCGGCGGACTGTTTTGGAAAGAGGGGCATTTTGGCAGAAAATGCCCCTAAGCTGCCGGTCTCATCAGTTTTTCTCGCTGTGACACAGCGATGAAAAAACTTCATCGACAGACTGAACCTATACTTTGACATTATGTTCGTAGAATACATAGGTCGTTTTCTGTGAAATCTGAACTTTTTTAGTTTTCCGTACGGCACATTGGCTGCGCCTCGTGCCTGCATTATCTATAACGTCGGTTACTTTTTTGTGCTTCGCACGCTTATTATATTTCACTTTTTTACTTTATTTCATTATTATTGCTATCACAGGGGCTCTGCCCCTGCACCCCGCAAGCCTTTTGAAAAAGGCTTGGCGAAAACTTTCGGATACGCATTTTTTTACTTTTTCGACAAATTAAGCCGCCCGAATCGAGCGGCGGTTTTGCTTATTTAAAAGACTATCCATCTTCCCAGAAAAGATCGTCCAGCGTTTTTCCGAGTGTGCGGCAGATAGCTATACACAGCTTGATCGTAGGGTTATAGTCGCCTTTTTCAATAGCATTTATCGTTTGTCGGCTTACCCCCACTTTTTCCGCAAGCTCCTGCTGCGAAAGGTCGAGCGCTGCACGGGCGCTTTTTAACTTTAAGTTTTTCATTCGTCCACTGCTGCCCTCTCTTTCAGTTTTTTTATGACCTGTGCAATGAATATCACGAAAAACATCACTGCGAAAATAATATACATAGTATTCTCGTTAAGCACTCCATCGGTCAGAACATGTCCTCCTTTACTGAAAAACCATAAAACAGACAGAATAACGTAGCTAAATGTAAATAATAAACTGTTATAAGGCTTGTCCTGCCTATACTTACATCCCGGAAAGGATTCACTGTAAGCATCGTTAATAATGCAGATCGTTACAAACACCGTTACAGAGCCGAAAACTCCGATAAAAAACATGACAGGAACAGACGCCCATTTTATCGGAACACCTGCAAGAACAGCACAGACATTGCAGTATAAAACCAAGAAAATAAATGAAACCTTGTAAGCTTTATTTCGTGCCAATATCTGACGTTCGTCATACTGTGCTTCTTTTTTACGCCTGCCGGACAGCATCTCCAAAATATAAAACACCATTACACCGAGAACGACTATTAATAAAACGATCTCCAAAACAGAATGACCAAGCATACACTACAACTCCCTTGTATCAATTCGCAGATAAAACTCCGCTGTGATCATTATAGCATATACACTACATATTGTCAAATATAATTTACATATTATCCAACATACTTATCTTATACTCCTGATCTTAAAGCTTACAAAAGACTTCCGTAAAGCCGCACTTTTACTTTTTACTTATACCAAAGCATAAAGTGTCAAGTTCTGATTTAGATATAAAACGAAGCACGCAGTGCTTCCGAAAATGTCCATTGTCCATTATCAATCGTCAATTTAAAAAAAGCCGAGCGCAGCGAGACTGACCGCAATTTTCCATTTTCAATTTTCAATTTTCCAATTAAAAGAGCCTCGGCAATCGAAACTGCCGAGGCGCTGTATTTTAATTATTATTCCTTATCGGATTTATCGTCAGATGCTTCCTTTGAAGAACCGGAAATAGCCATAACGCATGCTTTTCTGATAAGATCGACAGGGATCATTGTGATCGCAAGAAGTGCCACAACACACCAGCCTACGAAGCCGAACGGAACACAGCTGAACATGTTTCCGATGAACTTGAACGGTGCGAGCGGAATAAGCGCACAGTTTACGATAAGCGCCTGGATTGCAATGATCGTACACATTACCTTAATGAAGTTCGGGTTTTCATTCAAGCCCTTGAAAATGCCGAATCCATCGTCACGAACGTTGAAGCCGTTTGCAAGTGCGGCAAGGATAAAGAGAACGAAGTAGCCCGTGAGCTGAATATCGTTCGGAACCTTATCCATTCCGAGGTTGAGCAGATTAAGCTCTTTATCGGTGTAGCTTGCAAGAGTATCTGCAAAGAACTGTGTGAAGAACGGCAGCTTGAGGAACAGGAAGCTGATAGCTGTGAGCCATGCGCCCATGATACCGATCTGAGCAAACATCTGCTTGCTGATGATGCTTTCGTCTCTGCGTCTCGGTTTTTCCTTCATGTACTTCTCAAGAGCAGGCTCGTTGCCAAGCATGATAGCGCCGAGGGAGTCCATAACGAGGTTTACGAACAGAAGGTGCGTTACCTTAAGAGGCTCTTCAACACCGAAGAACGGTGCGATAGCACTTACTACTACCGCCGCTACGTTGATAACGAGCTGGAAGCGGCAGAATTTGAGAATGTTGTGGTAAATAGTACGTCCGTACCAGATAGCGTCCTTGATCGACTTGAAGTTGTCGTCGAGGATAACGATCTTGCCGGCTTCCTTTGCAGCTTCCGTACCGCTGCCCATTGCGAAGCCTACATCGGCACGCTTGAGTGCAGGAGAGTCGTTTACGCCGTCGCCCGTCATACCTACAACGAGGTTCATTTCCTGGCAGAGACGTACCATTCTCGACTTATCGGTCGGGAGCGCTCTTGCGATAACTCTGATGTTCGGGATCATATCCTTTACAACTTCGTCGCTCATGGAGTTGAGCTGTGCACTCGAAAGAGCTACGTCTGTGCTTTCTTTGAGAAGACCTGCGTCCTTTGCGATAGCAACGGCAGTTTCAAGACGGTCACCCGTGATCATAACTACCTGGATACCTGCGTCCTGTACTTCCTTGATAGCGTCCTTAGCCTCGGGACGTACTTCGTCACGGATACCTACAAGACCGATGATAACGACGTCATCGTTGATCTTGTTTTCTGTCATCTTTGACTCGGAGTAACCGAATGCGAGCACACGCATTGCTTTCTCTGCAAGCTCGTCGATCTTCTTGTCGAGCACGCTCTTATCAAGCTTCTGTATATTGCCGTCTGCATCGAGATAGCTCTTTGCGCCTGCAAGAAGTCTCTCCGGTGCGCCCTTGTAGAATGTCTTGCCGAGGTGATCGATGCGAGCCTGGCTGAACTTGTTTGTGGAGTTGAAACCCTGCTGATCCGTAACAATATATTCTGTCTGCTTAGCAAGGCTTGTGAATACCTCTTCGCCGATGAACTTCATAAGAGCCTGGTCAGTAGCGTTGCCGCCGATAACCTTATGATGATCGTCAAAGAGAGACTGTGTGTTCTTGCCGATAGCGATATCAACAAGACCCTTTACCTTGCTGTGCTTTGAAAGCTCGTCGATCTTGATCGACTTGCCGTCTGCCGTGAAGAAATCTACAACTTCAAGCTTGCCCTTTGTGATAGTACCCGTCTTATCTGAGAAGAGGATATTGAGCGAACCTGCTGTTTCGATACCCTCAGCTTTACGTACAAGTACGTTGTGGTCGAGCATTTTCGATGTATTCTGCATAAGCACGAGCGAGATCATCAGCGGAAGTCCCTCGGGAACTGCGCACACGATGATAACAACTGCGAGCGAAACTGCGTCTACGAACTTCTGAACGATAACACCTATATCCTGACCAAAGAATGCTGCAGGACCTACGGCACCCGATGCTGTCTTCTGGAAAAATATAAAGTATGCGATGTAAAGAATAGTAATAACTGCAGCGCCGATATATCCGAATGTAGAGATCTGGCCTGCAAGCTTTGCAAGCTTTACCTTAAGCGGAGAATCAGGCTCGTCCTCCTGCATCTCCTCAGCCATCTTACCCATCATGGTCTTGAGACCGACCTTGCGGACATCAAGCACGCCCTCGCCGTCAAATACGACTGCGCCTCTGAAAAGGGAATGCTTGTCTACAAATGTGTCGCCCGTGATCTCATCGGCAAGCTGAACATCTTCGGAAGCAGCTGTCTTCTTACATTCCTCTGCCTCACCGTTGAGTGCGGAGTTGTCTACTTTAAGCTTGCCGTCGATAAGGATACCGTCGGCAGGGATCTTGTCACCGGACTGGAGAAGTATCTTGTCGCCCGTAACGACGTCGTCCATATCAATAACAGTAACAAGGCCGTTTCTGTACGCCTTACATTTGTCTTTCTCTGTGCTGTCTTTGAGTTCACGATACTTCGTGTCGCTCGCAACACCTGTTTTTGCCGATACGGTAGCTACGATAAGAATAGCTACGATCGTACCGATCGGTTCGTAAATTGCCGCTTTTCCGAAGAAAAACATCACGATCATGATCGCTGCGATAACAAGCAGGATCTTGATCATCGGATCGCCGAACGTCTCTTTAAATTCCGCCCAGAATGTGGTAGGCTCGGAATCGGGAATGACGTTGGAACCATGTTCTTCCCGTGACTTTTCGACTTCTTTGTCGGTAAGTCCATTGTACTTCACTGAAAATCCCTCCATTTTAAATGAAACTGCTTCCGGAAATATTGTAATGCGGAAGCAAAATTATTATATCACGAAAAGGAAAGCCGTTCAAACAGAAACGACTTTCCCTTTGGATATTCTGTTACTTTAACAAATAATTCTTCCGGCAAACACACCGCCTTGTTATCAATGCCGACTTATTTTGAAAAACGCTTTACAAGCTCGCTTATCGAGCCGTCTCTTGTGCCCGAACCTACAGCATTGAATTTCCACTCACCGTTGTGACGGTATACTTCGCCGAAGATCATCGCCGTCATGCCGGGATAATTCTCGGTAAGATCGTACTTTAGCATCTCTCTGTTGTTGGAGTAATCAACGACCCTGACAAAAGCATTTCTTATCATGCCGAAATCCTGCTTGCGCTGAATGGCAGCATAGATATTTACAACAATAACGATCCTGTCGTACTGCGGCGGAACGCTTGCAAGATCGATAATGATCTGCTCGTCGTCGCCTTCGCCGTCACCCGTAAGGTTGTCACCCGTATGGCGAACGGAACGGCTGTAGTGCGTAAGATTGCCGAAGTAAACAACATCGTCCTTGCTTCTGCATACTCCGTCCTGAAGAAGGATAGCCGAAGCGTCACAGTCGATATCATGGCCGGAAGAGCCGAAAAGGCTGCTCAGAATGCCGCCGCCCGAACGAGTGGCTGCGTCCCAGCCCAGACCTACAACTATAGTTTTAAGCCCCGGGTTTTCCTTTGTAAGGCTCACCTTTTGTCCTTTTGTTAATTTGACCGACATATACTGTACCTCCGATCGTTATGCAACGTCGATACCGAAGCTGCCGCAAAGAGCTGCAAGACCGCCCTGGTAGCCGCTGCCTATAGCATTGAATTTCCACTCACCGTTATGTCTGTAAAGCTCACCGAATACTACTGCCGTCTCGATCGAGAAATCCTCGCCGAGGTCGTAGCGGAGTATCTCCTGACCCGTGATCTCGTCATAGATCCTGATGTAAGCGTTGCTGACCTGACCGAAGGTCTGCCTTCTTGCCGCTGCGTCATAGATAGTAGCGGTAAAAGCGATCTTCTCGATATCTGCGGGGAGCATTGAAAGATCTACCTTGATAGACTCATCGTCACCCTCGCCCTCGCCGGTGAGGTTATCGCCCGTATGTTCTACAGCACCCGAAGGATGCTTAAGGTTGCCGTAGAAAACAAAATCGGAATCAGCCCGGCATTTTCCTGCCGCACCGAGCAGGAATGCAGAAGCATCAAGGTCGAAATCTGCGCCGGAATCAAATGCATTGACGTCCCAGCCCAGACCGATAACTACCTTTTTCAGACCCGGGTTTCCTTTTGTAAGACTTACCTTTTGACCTTTTGTTAAATTGATTGACATAACTTTACCTCCCAATTGCACTTTTTGATCTGCTGCAAGTGCTCTGTCACTTTTTAAACACGCCGTATTTAAGGCTCAATGTAACTATGCCGCCGGGGCAGCCTTCGCCGATGGAACGGAATTTCCATGTTCCGCCCTCACGAACGAACTCGCCGAATATTACAGCAGCATAATCCTTGAACGACGAAACAAGGTCGTAGCGGAAAAGCTCGCCTATTTCTTCATCGTAAAGCCTTATATATGCGTTGCTTACCTGTCCGAAGCTCTGACCTCTGTCAACAGCTTCGTATATGCTTACCGTGAAAACTATCCTCTCGACATAGTCGGGTACATCAAGGAAATTCACGATTATAGCCTCATCGTCTCCCTCTCCTTCGCCTGTAACATTGTCGCCCGTGTGAACGACGGCACCGGAAGGGTGTTTAAGATTCTTATAGTAAATAAAATCGGACGATCCTGTTACTCTGCCGTCTGCCGCAAGCAAAAAAGCAGATGCATCAAGGTCAAAATGACTATCGAACTCTTCTTCGTTTACATCCCAGCCCAAACCTACAAATACGCCCGAAGCCCCGGGGTTCATTAAATATTCGCTGCTCATTTGCCTTAAACCTCCGTATCGTTATTTACTTTTCAAATTACTCTGCGTCTATACCATAGTGAGCACAAAGCGCTTTAAGTCCGCCGCTGAAGCCGCTGCCGATAGCGTTGAACTTCCAGTTTCCATTGTACTTGTATATCTCGCCTACTACAAGAGCAGTCTCGATCGAGAAATCCTCGCCGAGATCGTAGCGAATGATCTCCGCACCCGTAGTCTCATCGATAATGTGGATATACGCATTAGATACCTGACCGAAGTTCTGGCGTCTGCGGTCTGCATCGTAGATCGTTACGGTGAAAGCGATGCGCTCTATATACTCCGGGATCTTGGAAAGATCGACCTTGATGACCTCGTCGTCGCCTTCGCCTTCACCCGTTAAGTTGTCACCCGTATGCTCTACAGCGCCCGACATATGCTTTAAGTTGCTGTAGAAAATAAAGTCGCCGTCTGTAGGACACTTGCCGTTTGCGCCGAGCAGAAATGCAGAAGCGTCAAGATCGAAATCTGCGCCGCCCGAAAATACATTAACGTCCCAACCCAGACCTACGATAACTCTTTTAAGACTGGGGTTTCCTTTTGTGAGGTCAACTTTCTGACCCTTTGTTAGATTGATAGACATAATACTCCTCCAAATCTATATAATAATTGACAATGAACAATTGATAATTGACAATTGCGGAAGCACTGCGTACTTGATTTTTATTATTAGGGAGGCACTGATTAAATCGAGTGTCCATATTGCGCAGTCAGATTTTCAATCAGGCTGCACGAAACGACCGCAGGAATACTGACGTATTTCAAGGGAGTTGAGTACAAGATGACGAAAATATGCAAGCAAGATGGGTGCTCAGCCCGTAGGGCATGATTTATTCAGCGGTTCCCTTAGTTATTTCTCCGCATCAAACAGAGTATAATCCTTCGATAACCAATACAGATCAACTCGGTCAAGCCGGGTCCCGCAAATTTCCATTTTCAATTTTCAATTCACAGTCACTGCGGTCAAGATCAGTATTTTAATCTTCTGGGATCCTGTCCGGTTATCTGCTGTTCCGGCATCGGATACTTGTTGTAGAAATCAGCCTTGATATTTTCAAGACGAGCTTTTGCGTCAACACGCTGACGCTTTGCTTCTTCCTGTATCTGTCTTGTCTCGTTGATGCCGTTCATGATAGTCTGCCACGTTGTTTCGAGCGTTTCTACCTTGATGGAGCTTCCCGCTACAAGCTGAGCGACCATCTTTGACTGATTTGCGGCGTTCTGAGCGTTCTTAACGAGCAGCTCGTTCGTCTTCTCATCGAGTGCGGCAAGAGCGTCCGCCTGTACCTTCTGTCTTTTCAGCATAACTGCCTGAGCAAGAGCCTGCTTGAATACCGGCAGTGTGATGATGAACGCAGAGTCGATCTTTCTGATAAGATTGAGATTTGAGAACTCCATCGTCTTTATGAGCGGGATTGACTGCATCGCAACACTCTCCGCCGTGCGAAGATCCTGAACTCTCTGTTCAAGCATTGTAAGAGCCTGCTCGCAGGACTGAACTTCAAATGCTATCGAGTTGTCACCCGTTCTTTCAAGCTCGTCCTTGCGCTCCAGGATATAGCCCTGAAGCTCTTTTTCTGCCTGCTCGCCTGCAAGGATATATTTAACGAGCGTATGATAATACTCAACGTTCGTTTCAAACATGTCTTCAAGCTTGCGGTTAGCCTGCATGATCTCGGACTCATACTGTTTGAGCTGAACGTAGACCTTGTCTACCTCGTTGCCCATGTTGGTGTATTTAGCGAGTATCTTGTCAAGCTGGCGCTTTGCAGGCATAAGCAGCCTTTCAAGCGCATTCGGGTCTTTTGTAAGCTCCGCCGCATCGAACTGATCCATGATCTTTTTCAGCGTATTGAGCATAACAACGGAGTCGTCAAGCTGTGAAAGTCCTGTGTTTCTGAGTACGGAATCAGATACCTGAGCTATTTTGTTAGCCGTATCTCCTCCGAAGCTTACGATCGTGTTCATATCGTGAACCACGATCTCGCTTGTGAGCTTGTCGATCTCTTCGGAGTTTACAAGCTCCCTTGTCATCTGCTGCCTGTCGGCAACGATATCATACTGCTTCGGCTCTTCTTTAACAAGCGAAACCGAAGACTGCGCCATAGGCTGTCCTACAGGCTGTGCTGTGGGAACGTCGTCTCTTTTCGTAAAATCAATTGCCATATACTACTGCCCCTTCCTAAACAGACCGCCCAAAAGCGGTTTATTGCTTTTTGCAGGCGCTTTTGCCTTTGGTACCTTGAGCTTTGGCACCTGCAAGCCATACATATACTCGCCTACCTTGTGTTCGTTGAGTATATTTTTGCCGAAATGATTTTCCACCGTCTGATAGCCCGTCGGAACGAAAAACAAAACATCAAAGCCCATAAGGCTTAAAAATGCCGTGAGTATCGAGTCTTCAAGCGATATCGGTACTTCGCCTGTGTTTATGTAGACTATCTTCGGGTTGAGCTTCGTAAAGTCGAAGCCCTGTATAAGCTGGATTATAGGCTGCGGAAGATCGAGCAGCAGCGCCGCTATCAGATATTCCGTGCCGTTTTCGTATGTTCCCTTGATGATGTTTGAACTCATCAAAAGATCTATCTTGTCAAATATGAGATTCTGCGTTTCCTCACGCAGATGAGCGTAGCGGTAAATGCTGCTGCGTTTTACATCTTCACGCCGAAGCTTTCCGCCTCTGATGAACGAAGCCGTGTTGTAACCCATACGGCAGCCCTGCTCGTGCGAGATATACGGAGCAGACGGGATAATGAATGTGTTCTCCGTTATCATCTGCTGTATATTCTTCCAGTATTTTGAAGACTGCGAATCCTTTACGCCCGACACCTTTGCAAAGATAACGGGGATATTCACGATACCGTCTATAACGCTGAAATTGGGGCGGAATCTTGCCTCCTGCTTCCAGAGTATGTCGATCTCCTCGTACATCGTTTTCAAAAGCACGCTGTTTGCGTGTTTGTACTGATAGTCACGGTATATGCCCGTGCCGTCGTACAAAGCTTCGTCAAGTTCCCTTTCGGCATGGTATGCGGCCGTACCGAACTGCAAAGCGCTCGCTTCGGTTGGATACTCCGTAAGGTTCACGCTTTCGGGATATTTCAGCTCAAAGAGCTTTTCGTCTTCAAGCAGACATTTTGTATTGAGGTTCGGCGCAAGTATGAGCACATCGCACGGAAGCCGTGAAAGCACTCTCAAAAACGCCGCTTCGTGGCCGCTCTTACAGCCGCCGAGATAAATAAACAGCGAAACTACAGGCATTGCCCAGCTGTTGAAAAGCGACGGGCCGTATCTGTTGAGCCAGCAAGCAATGCAGACTGCCATAGTAGTAAGGCGCTGCATCGTCATGCCCTGCTTATCGGCCTCTTCAAACAAAATGTCCGAATACGCTCTTGAAAAGAGCTTTTTAAGATCCTCATTAGGCGGAAGGCTCACGCTTTTGAGCATTCTCGCCACAAGCTGATCAGTAGTCTGTGCAGGCGTTCTGTCTATGCCGTTAAGTTCATCAACGTTCGGCATAGGTATCTTGTCCTGAACGATAACAAAACGTCTGCCGCTGTTTTTCATTTCCATATAGAACGTATACAGATCGTTCTGATACGTAAGCTTGTCCTCAACGCCGGAGATCCTGCACAGTGAGTTGTAGAAGCATTTCTCGTCGCTGCCACGCAAAGCGGGAACTCTTTTCAGGTCTTCGAGTATCTTGTCACCGTTCAGCCACACATTCGTTGCAGCCGTGACCTTCGGTGCTGCGCCGAGCATCTGCTCACGCTTTTTTCTCTCTACAGCGGCTTCCTGAAGCTTTTTGAGGTCGTATTCCTGCGGAAAAGGCTTCATGTCGGGCAGAGAAAGCTTTCCGGAAAAATTCCCCTGCGGATCGAGCGCATCGTATTCGCCCTCGCCGTTATACTGCAAATATATCACATCGCACTTGCAGCGCCTGAGCATATCGAGAAGATACAGCTCATGCCGCCCTATTGAACCGCCGTAAAGCACCTTCGGAGGCGTGTTTTCACCTATATGCACCATCATGCCGCCGAACTTGTAGTAAAGCCAGCACATAAGACGGACGTACAGATTCTTCATCATCGCATCGTTTTTGCCGAGCGCCTTGAAGCTGCACATCGTTTCATACATTGCGTCCGTAAGCATTATGCAGCTGTCGTTTTTCAGCTGAGGCAGCCACCGCCCGAGCGATTTTCCGAAAAAGGCTTTGTCTACATGGAACTCACGCCCGAGCATCTCGATAAAATACGAGACCTGCTTTTCGTCAGGAGTAGGAAGCTTGCCCGTAACGACAGCGCCTTTGACGCACGCCGCCTTGTAGTATTGTTCTATTATATTTTTTATCTTATCATTATAACCCGAAACACGGTAAAAATACGCACTTTTACTACGTCTTTCGCTAAGATCGGCGAAAAGCTCGTCGAAGCTTTCGCCTCTGTTGAGTTCTACCATCGTTTACACCATCAATAATATGTATAATTACTGTTTACACCGTTTGAACCGGCAGACGGTGCGCCGCCGGAAGGCTTATTCTTGCCGAAATTAAGCTTGTAGCCGATAAGCGAGCCGCAAACGCCGCCTATGATATGGCCGAAATTTGAAATGTTATCATCAAGCAGCAATCCGTCGAGCACCTGCTGACCAAGATACAGCACGGCAACAAGGATAAACGTCAGCGGTATCTCGCCCTCACGAACACTTGTGATCGAAGACAGCAGGATAAACGCAAAAACGACTCCGCTTGCACCGAGAAGCTGTACATTCGGGAAAAACAGAAAACTCAGTATTCCCGTTGTGACTGCCGTTGTGAGTATAACGAACAAGATGCTTCCCGAGCCGTACTTTTCTTCAAGCAGCGGCGCTATGATGAGCATAGTCATCATGTTGCCGAGAAGATGATCCCACCCCGCATGACCGAACACATGGCCGATAAAGCGCACATATGTAAGCGGGCTAAACAATGACGATCGATAAACGCTGAACAAATGGTTAGTTGTCCAGCCATGCGTGATGTAGCCGAGTATCAGCGCTGCAAAACACGCAATTACGAACATCAGCGTCACGGGAGCATTGAACGTTACCTTTACTTTTTTCTTCATATACCTTTCCTCCCTCTGCGGCACGTTGCCGCCATACATCAGGGAACCACTGAATAAATCACGTCCTGCGGACTGAGCACCCATCTTGCTTGCACCCCAAGGGCACTTGTAAAACATGCCGATCGGTCTGCGCATTACGGCTTGCCCTCTCGGTGTGTTACGAGCGCATCTTTTGGTCAAATTGAACTCAAAATCTGACTGCGCAATATGGGCACTCGATTTAATCAGTGCTTCCTTAGATCCCGGTATTGCTCACTTCGTTCGCTCGGTTCATCACCAAAGCTTTCGATATCACTGTTTTGAACTAAACTATCCGGGAACGATGATTGCAATTAATAAATTGTAATCATTGAAAATTATACCACATATTCTATCCGTAAACAATACATTTTTGTAAAATTTATCATTTATTAAAAAATCCTCTGCAAAAAAGACTTATCGTATCGCTGCCTACTGCAAGATTCAGATTCTGGGCGCTGCCGTCGTCCGATTCTATGCCTGCGGTACTGATTCCTATGACTTCGCCGTACATATTCATCACGGCGCCGCCCGAGCTTCCGGGGGATATTGGCGCTGTGAACTGGATCATCTCAACGCCGTTCATTCTGCGGATACCCGAGATTATACCGTCGCTCACAGTGTTGAACATTCCGAGCGGACTTCCGATGGCAACGACCTTCTGCCCCCTCGCAAGCGGCTTAGAGCCTGAATACACCGGAAGCGGAGCAAGCTTTCTGTCGATCTTGAGCACGGCAAGATCGTATCTGTCGTTATACTTTACAAGCCTGTCGGTAAAGTACACACGCTCGTCGTTTTCTATCCTTACGGCGTAGATCTTTCCGCCTGCCGCAACGTGACAATTAGTTACAATGTAACCGTCCTCTCCGATCATAACACCGGAACCCGAGCTTTTTGCACGTATCTCGCCGTTTGGAGAGATATCCCTCGGGCTTGCTATCACCAATATCTGAACAACGCTTGCCGCCCGTGTTGCAAGTTCCTCATATGAAAGCTCCGGTCTTGCCTGAACATTCGGCGGAGTTATCGGCGTGTAGGCTATATTTTCGGGGCGCTGTATCTGAGTGTATGCAATATCCTGAGACGGCCTTTGTATCGGAGCAAAGCCGATATTCTGCCCCGGTCTTTGAATAGGCGTATAGCTGTTCTGAGGCGGACGCTCGATAGGTGCTCTCCTTGCAGGCGTATTTGCCTGCGGTGCATTTTGCGGCACGGAAGGCTGTACTGCCGCACGATCTGGATGACGAAGATCAACGGGTCTTCTTTCCTGTGTGCTGCCCGATCTGTCGGGGCGCTTCAAGCTCACCCCTTTGCCTTGCTGTGCATTTACCGGTGCAGGCGAAACAGACGGCACGGAAGATCTCCTGCTGTCATGCGGCGGAACTGTTACCTTCACCATACCTGCGGAGCTTTCTCCCGTTTGAGCGTTGCTCTGCGCTCCATTTACCGACGGCTGTACATTCACAGGCAGTGCGGAACGCTTTACAAAAGGCGGCAGCACGGTCGCACCGAAGCTGCCGAGGACCATCTCCTGCGACAAACCGAGACTTTTAGCCTCCGTATCGATATCACAGCGGTTCATCAGCAGAAACACATTACCCCCGAGCCGTGACAGCGCATAGCAGCATAAATACTCCTGTAACTTCGATGAGTTTTCCACAACTATCTTCGCACCTTGTGGAAAACCCAAGCCTGTCAGAATACTGTCTATCCTGAAAAGCAGCTTTACTGCGAAGCTTTTTTCGGCAGACGGAGTACAGCCTTTGTGAGCTTTCCGAAAAGCTTCTGCCGCTTCAAGGCAGACATCATATATCCGCTGACCGAAAGCTTCGTTTCCCGATACACAGGCAAGGTCTGCTCTGCCGCTTTTTTGCATATTCTCATAGACCGCCATATATTTGTCAGATGCTTCTGTGCTTGTAAACTGCGGAAGCTTCTGAAGCCTTATGTATGCGCCCCGGCACATATCAAGCCGCTGAACATCGCTTAAAAATGTTTCATTTTCACCCGTTGCTCTTACGAACACACCACATTCCGAAGACAGCGAGGCAAATTCTGCTATACTGTTTATCATGATATCACCGCCAAAAGATCAAATCTGCTCAGATAATTGTTTCATATCCATAAAATCATTTCAAATCCCCTAAATTATTCTACATTTATTCTATCATACCGTTCTAAAAATATCTACCATTTTTTCAAATTCTGTGATATAATTATTTAGTATGTGAAAAACCGGAACGGGAGTCAAAAAAGAGATGAAAGACAAAAAAATATACTACAGCATCGGGGCGCTTCTTTACTGCCCTGCAAATAACGAAAGCATCGTCCGCTCGATAACGAAGCAGAAATTCGGCACACAGTATTCTCTTGCGCTTTGCCTTGAGGATACTATCAACGATGAATTCGTAAAAGAAGCAGAAAGCATCATGATAAACTCGCTTCAAAAAATATACGAATACAAAACGGAGCACGATATTTTTCTCCCGAAAATATTCATAAGAGTTCGTGAGAGCGTACAGATAGACGATATTATGCAGCGCCTTGAAGAAGCAAGCTCTCTTGTAACAGGCTTTATCATTCCTAAATTTACTCCCGATATCGCCGATGAATGTATCGACGCCGTGCTTGACGCAGGAAAAAAATACGGCAGAACTATCTACATGATGCCCATACTCGAAAGCGGCGCCATGATAGACCTTCGCACAAGAACCGATATGCTCTATGCGATAAAGGACAAGCTCGCCCGTGCAGAGGAGATCGTTCTGAATATCCGTGTAGGCGGCAACGATCTGTGCAAGCATTTCGGATTCCGCCGTCACAACGACGAATCCATACATAACATCAAGCCTGTTTCAAACATATTCAGCGACATAATCACCGTTTTCGGGCTTGACTACGTTGTTTCCGGCCCCGTATGGGAATACTTCAACGGCGAAGGCTGGGACGAAGGAATGAGAAAAGAGATCGAGGGCGATATGCTCTGCGGCTTTACGGGCAAGACCGTTATCCACCCGAACCAGATCGCCGTTGTAAACGATGCGTACCGTGTTCGCCGCCGTGATCTGGAGGACGCAAACGCCGTTCTCAACTGGAGCAAGAACAGCATCTCGATGGTCGCAGGCTCGCAGAACAACGAGCGCATGAACGAATACAAAACGCACATCCTGTGGGCAAGAAAAACCAAAATGCTCGCCGAAGTTTACGGAATAATCAACGAGACACTTAGTTAAATGGAAAATTGAAAATTGAAAATGGAAAATTGCGGAATTGCTCGCTGCGCTCGCCTTTTTAATGTGGAATGTGGAAAGTGGAATGGCGAATGGCAGAACTCGGCTTCGCCGAGTTGGATTGTATTAGTTCTCAGAAATTTGTTCTTTACTCGATACCGAGAGAGAACTATTAAAGAATCACTGAATAAATCACGCCCTACGGGCTGAGCACCAAACTTGCTTGCGTCTTTTGGTCAAATTGAACTCAAAAGCCTTGAAATACATCAGTATAGTATCGGCTGCCGTAGGCGTGACGGAGGGGTTAATACATAAAGTGACCAATAATATTTACTTTGTTTTATTTCTTAAGTTGTTGACATTGACCGGAGACCCGCACCCTGCGGCTTTTTTCGTTCAATTCGCCTCAAAATCTGACTGCGCAATATGAGCGCTCGATTTAATCAGTACTTCCTTAAGTCTGAAAACACTAATAAAAACAAGCACGAAGTGCTTCCTCAATTGTCCATTATCCATTGTCAATTGTCAATTCATTTTTTGGGGATACAACGTCTCCTCATATTTTATTAAGTTTGAAGGGGTTTAAAAGTAAACAACATGAACTACACCGAACAAATGCTGGCTCACGTTGCTAAGCGTGAGAATAATAATAAAAGAAAATACTTAGTCGTCGATCCGCTGCAGGGGAAGCACGTTCCGGTAAGCGGTCAAAAAGCGCTCGATATGTTCGACTCTCTTGCCGAAAAAGTGCGCACTGCATATCAGAATACATCTTCATCGGCTATGCTGCTTGTAGGCTTTGCGGAAACGGCTACGGCTATCGGATCCCGCCTTGCGGTAACTCTCGGCACGCTTTATATGCAGACAACAAGAGAGATACTCCAAAACGCAGACTACCTCTTCTTCACGGAGTCACACAGCCACGCTACTGAACAGAAGCTCTGCAAAAACGACATCGACGGGATAATCCCGAAGATTGAGCGTATCGTTTTCGTTGAAGACGAGGTAACAACGGGCAATACTATCATGAAGATCATCGACATCATTGAAAAGATGTACCCGAACGCCGTTAAATTTGCCGTAGCTTCTCTGCTGAACGGCATGGACGATGATTCTCTTGAAAAATACAGAAGCAGAAATATCGACGTTCACTACCTTGTAAAAACGCATCACGAGAATTACACCGAAATCGCAGAAAGATACAGCGAAAACGGCGAATATATCGAAGAAAACACAGCGGCAGCCGATGTTAAGCTTATCCCCGTGTCAGACGGCTATATAAACGCTCGCAGACTTTGCGAAGGCGGCAGATACGGCAGCGCATGTGAAAACCTTGCAGAAAAGATCGCAAATGAAGTACCGCTTGACGGTATAAAAACGGCGGCTGTTATCGGCACGGAAGAGTTTATGTATCCTGCCGTTTACACTGCGGCTTACCTTGAAAAACTCGGCATCAGCGCAGTTACACATTCCACCACAAGAAGCCCCATCGCTGTAAGCACAGACGACGGCTACCCGCTTTCACGCCGCAATACGCTTTCAAGCCTTTACGACGGCGAGCGCAGGACTTTTATTTACGACATAAAGAAATACGACTGCGTTATCGTCATAACTGACAGCAAGAATATTTCCGAAAAAGGAAAAAACACACTTGTGAATGCGCTCAGAATAGCAGGCAATGATAATATATACATGATCGGTTGGTGCGGCGAATGAATAAAAATGTAAATAAAGAATATCTTGTAAAGACATCGTACTCCCCCGAGGACGTAACGCTTTTGCTCAAAGATGTAACAGGCCTTGTAAAGCCTCAGCCTACGGAAGAGCGTGAAAAGCTCATTCAATCCGGAAAACACTACTGCGAGATGCTCCCGATAGAGTACGTTCCCACACAGAAATATATGCAGGTATACGAAGAGGCTCTCAAAGCTTACGCAAAGCCCACAGCGCTTGCTGTAGGAAGACTGTCGGACAAGATAATAAAAGAAAAAGGCAGAAATGTAGTTCTGGTTTCGCTTGCAAGAGCAGGCATACCGATAGGCATACTTATCAAGCGCTACATAAAGCTTAAATACAAGATCGACGTTCCGCACTACTCGATATCCATAATCAGAGGCAGGGGCATCGACCGCTGTGCAGTTGACTACATAATAGAAAATCACGGTGCAAAAAACATTCTTTTCGTTGACGGCTGGATAGGCAAGGGCGCTATTCTCGGCGAGCTGAAAAAAGATCTTGCCGAATATCCCGACGTTTCAAGCGACATTGCAGTTATCGCAGACCCTGCAAACGTTACTGAACTTTGCGGCACGCATGACGATATACTTATCCCAAGCTCGTGTCTCAACAGCACCGTTTCGGGCCTTGTCAGCAGAACATTTTTGCGTGACGATATCATAAAAGAGACGGACTTTCACGGCGCAGTTTACTACGGCGAACTTAAAGACAGCGACCTTTCGTATGAGTTCATCAACTCGAT
This sequence comes from uncultured Ruminococcus sp., assembly GCA_902785425.1. Classification (GTDB taxonomy): domain Bacteria; phylum Bacillota; class Clostridia; order Oscillospirales; family Acutalibacteraceae; genus RUG592. Next base: position 30,128 of record CACZYP010000022.1, read on the forward strand.
AGAATCTCAGTTCGAGCTTGAAAGCGGAGAAACGGCACCTGCTTCGGAAGGAAAGGGCATCGACGAGGTAAGAGCGATAGCCGAACATTTCGGTATTGACGACATAAATCTTGTAAAACCGGGCATCGGCGAAGCCACCCGTGTTCTTCTGAGAAGAGTTCCGTGGAAGGTGCTTATAGACGAGCGCTACAAGGATTCGGACGATCTTGCTCATCTGATAAGGCTTGCGAACGAGAAAAACGTACCGATAGAATACTATCCGCTGACGCACTACAAAACATGCGGCATCATCAAAAAAATAGCGGACGCTTGAATCAATTGACAGTGGACAATGGACAATTATATGGACAATTATAATAAAAAGCGAACGAAGTGAGCATTTCCGCAATTGTCAATTATCAATTATCCATTGTCAATTATAAAAAGGGGTGTTTATATGAAAATACTTGTTTCCGGGCTGCTTAATATTGAAACTACTGTTTCGGTAAGAGGGTTTCCGATAGAATATTATCCGATAGACTATGCGTTTTTCGGTGTTAATTCAAATGTTTCGGGCGTTGGCTGCAATCTTGCAAAAGCCCTGACGGCGCTCGGCGATACCGTAGAGCTTGTCTCATATCTCGGCCATGACGATGAGGGCGACAGAGTTATCAAAGACCTTACCGCTCACGGCATCAACACAGGGAATATCATAAGGGACTTACAAAAAACGCCGGCTTCTGTTGTGCTGTTTGACCCCGACGGCAGAAGACAGATATACTGCGACCTCAAAGATATACAAGAGCAAAGCATATCGCCCGACAGGTTTATTGATACATTAAAAAGCGTTGATATCGCCGCTTTGTGCAACATAAACTTCAACCGTGAGCTTATCAAAGCCGCCAAAAAGGCAGGCGTAAAAACGGCTACCGATGTTCATGTTCTGAGCGATATAAACGACGATTACAACAGAGATTTCATGGAGAATGCGGATATTCTTTTCCTGAGTGACGAAAAGCTTCCTTGTAAGGCTGAAGACTTTGTCCGTATACTGCATGACAGGTACAATAATTCCATTATAGTTATCGGCATGGGCGCAAAGGGTGCTCTTCTGTATGAAGCTGAAAACGACAGCACGAAGATAATAGAAGCTTACACGCCCGAAAAGATTGTCAATACAGTTGGCGCTGGCGACGCACTGTTTTCATCGTTCCTGCATTTTTACGCCAAGACTCATGACGCAGAACAGGCTTTAAGGCATGCCGTTATCTTTGCAGGCATCAAGATAGGATACAACGGCGCATCAACAGGCTTTTCTTCGGAAGAGAAGATACAAAGCATAATTGATATGTGATAACAGACAATTATATATCCGCTACGAATATAAGAACAAGCACAAAGTGCTTCCTTCACTTCACACTAAAAAAATCTTTCATCGAAAAGAGATGTAATTATGTTAAGGATCTGGTTCAATCATTGGTTCCGCACGGCTTACAGCCTTATCGAACTTATGAAAAACGGCTATGACGAGCAAGTGTGCATCATCGGCTCGCACAGCGCAGAAAACTCCCCCATTCGCCTTATGTGCGACGAATGGTATGCGGAAGAATATCTTGACGAAAAGGAATACGTCGATTTCTGCCTTGATTTTTGCAAGGCGCACAATATCGACATTTTTGTTCCGCACCGCCATATGACAGCTATCGCCGCAAACAGCTCACGTTTTGAGAGCATCGGCGTTAAGCTCTTTTCGGACAGCTTCGACAAGCTGTCCCTCTTCGAGAACAAAGCAAAGGCTTACAACGAGCTGAGTAAACTCGCCTCTGTGAATATTCCCTGCTTTAAAACGGTAACGAACGCCGACGATTTCAAAGCCGCTTTCAAGGAGCTTTCCGGCGAATATCCCGATCTTTGCGTTAAATTTGTAAAAGACGAGGGCGCACAAAGCTTCCGTCATATAAAGCCGAAAACGAACGCTTTCGATTCGCTTCGGAAATATCCGGGACTTTCGATCACATATGACGAGCTGTACTCCGCTCTTGCAACGGTTGAAAGCTTCGATGAGCTTATGGTAATGCCGTACATGGACAGCGTTGAGGTAAGCGTAGACTGCCTGCAAACCGACAATGGTATCATCGCTCTGCCACGCTCAAAAGGTGCATTTCACATTGAAGAGCTGCTCTTTGACAGCGATATAATAACAATGGCTGAAAAGATCGTAACATACGCCGAGCTTCAATATCCATGCGATATACAGTTCAGGTACTTAAACGGCAAGCCGCAGCTTCTTGAAGTTAACGCAAGAATGTCGGGAGGGCTTCCTATGAGCTGCGCTGCGGCTGACATAAATATCCCTGCGCTCGCATTGTCGAAGCTCACGGGCAAGGGCTGCCCCATGCCGTCTTACGAGCACAAAAACAAGCTCTTCTCAAACGTCGAGATACCGATAATCATAGCTTGATAAAAATTGACAAAAAACGAATAATTTAAAAAAACTCCGGGAAAGATAACAGAGAACAAATAATCTTCCCGGAGGTTTAATTTATATGCACAAAAAAATAATGCTGCTTTCGGCTATACTGACAGCCGCCATCGGGCTTTCGGCATGCGATGACATAAAAAAAGAACCTGCCCGTGAGGACGAATTTATCGTTACAACGAGCGACGTCGCATCTATCCCGCCGGAAGCTGTAAAGGAAACAGAACAAAGCAAAGCAGCTTCGTCATCAGAAAAAGCCGACAGCGACACGGAATCTGTCGGCACAGATACAAATACCGAAAAAGATACAGACACAGCAGCCGAAAAAGCTGACAAAGAAGAAAAAACGGAGCCGACAGATGTTTCCGTCGGCGGACTTACGCTTTCTGCAAGCGAGATACCGTTTGACAAGACCGTTTCACTTTCCGATAAAAACAGCAGCGCCGCCTTATCGGGCAGCACGCTATATCTGCTTGACGGACGAAAGCTGCACGAATACTCGCTCACAGATAAAGCCGAAAAGACCGATACGATATCTCTTTCGGGCGAATACAGCAGGATAGACACCGATCCATACGGTCTTGTGTATCTGAGCCGTGACAACTTCGACTGCGCCGTACTGAATGAAAACGGCGAACTGAGCCAACTTGACACCACAGGTGAGCTTTCACTGTCAAAGGTCGTGGAATATGGTCTTTGCAAAAGCGGCAACGAGATCACAAAATTTTCCGACGAGAGTGCAGGCGAATGGTCGTCTGTCACAGAACGTGAGCTTAACTTTCCCGACAACGTTTCTTCCGTTGAATTCAGCGGAAACCATGTGCTTATCGCACGAAAAGAGGATGGCGTAAGCAGCCTTGCCGTATGCGACTACGACGGAAACACGCTCTGTGAAGCTTCCGAAGATCTCATAGGCGACGACATATCGGCAATGGCTGAAGCGGCGGGCGTTATCGCAGCGTCTTCCTGCGGCGACTTATGCTTATGGAACGATTCGGGCGAATATATCGGCCGTCTTTCGAGCGACGAAACGGCAGCACTCTTCGGCACGCCGTCGCCCGTTATGATAAAGCGCATGTTTGCAGGCGAAACAGGCGAACTGCTCGCATTCTGCACAGACGACAAAACAAACGAAGCACACCTTTACAGGATAACGGGACTGTAAAGCAAATGGAAAATTGAAAATGGAAAATGGAAAATTGCGGAAGCACTTCGTGGTTGTATTTATATTAGTTTATTCAGAATTAATAGTTATCTCACAGCGGCAAATAAAGTTTAGCATTCTGAAGACTGATACAAATCCAACTCGCTTCAGGCGAGTTCCGACATTCGCCATTCCGCTTTCCAAATTCCACATTTAAATAAAAAGCGAACGAAGTGAGCATTTCCGCAATTTTCCATTTTCAATTTTCCATTTTCAATTTAAAAAAAGTCTCACTCAAGCAAATAGTGAAAATGCTTGAGTGAGTTTTTTCAGCAAATAAGGAATATCAAAAGATCCCAGAACATATGCAGCGCTGCCGTTAGCGCTATATTTTTTGTTTTCAGGAACACGAGCGAAAATATTACGCTCAGAAAGATTATCGAGATAAATCCCAAGTTTGCAAAGTTGGTTACAAAAACGCCGTCGCAGATCCATTTCGGGAAGTGTATCGCAAGGAACATAGCAGCATTAATTGCGATCACGCCGTACTGTCCCCAGGGGATATCCTCTTCGTTTTCCGGGTCTTTTGCGTAGTTCATAGTAGAATTCAGAAGCCAGCCTCTGAACACCGCCTCTTCCGTTATGCCAACGAATATCACAATGATTATCTCGCTGGGTGTGAGCGAAAATGACATCGGCTGCTTTTGAACAAGCTGTACGACAATGATATAAATAACAAACGCCGGGAAGATCAGTAAATATTTCCAATACTCTTTTTTCCATGTAAGGAACTCCGGAAGCTTTACTTTCAGGCTGTCGGAGTATTTGCTTATCAGCAGGAACGCAGGCAGCGTCCAAACGAGATTCTTGCACACGCCGTCATTAAGAAGCGACGACACTATCTCGTTAGGTATCTTATCTATCTGATCATATATAAAGAAATGATAAACAGCCCATACGGCATAAAGCAGCAGGCTGTATATTGCAATAACAGATATCGGCACTCTCTGTGCCGACTTTTTTTCGGACATTAATATTACCTCCATATTTGATGAACATGCAATTATTTTGCAGGTGTTCACTGTTTGCTGAATAAAATACTCCCTCGGTCAGCTGCGCTGACAGCTCCCTCGAAGAGGGCGTTCCTCAAGGAGAAAGGTGGCACGCCGCAGGCGTGCCGGAAGGAGTTCATTGTAAAGTTTTATCTTTAGGGAAGCACTGATTAAATCGAGTGCCCATATTGCGCAGTCAGATTTTGAGGCAAATTGGACGAAAAAGCCGCAGGAATACTGACGTATTTCAAGGTATGGGTGCTCAGCCCGTAGGGCGTGATTTATTCAGTGGTTCCTTAGATTCAAAAAGCTGCGAAAAAAACTTTTCGCTGTGCGGCGATAAGCTTTACTCAGTTACTTCGCCGTTGACAATGCCGCTACGGTTTTCTTTTCCCAATCGTTATCTGTTATGACAGTCGCACGCAGGTTCGTCATATCATATACGACAGAATATTGAAGCTTCGACGGCGACGCAACATTTTCAAGAAGCTTGAATGCGTCGTCCACAGAGAGGATACCGCTGCTGTTGTAGAGCGTATCTCTCATAAAGTCGTAGCGTATATATGCGCTGTATTCGCTGTCATAGGCGCTTGTGCCGCCCGAATTGCGCAGCCAGTCTGAATATTCCTTGTAGTAAACGTAGCCGTCATCGTCGAATATCTCTTCTGTATTGTTGAAGTTTGAAGCCACCTGATACGGCTCGAAGTTCTCTATAACATGCGTTTCTCCGTTGACAAACTCTATGATCTCGCTGTTTCCGAGTTTATCGGCAACGAAAAGATGAGCCATCAAAGACGAATCGAAATACATATTGTAATCATCAAGAAGCTCGACTGCTTTATCTACAGTATCGGCATAGTCAAGGATAAGTCTGACCGCCGCATAGATACCTATTGTAGGCTTAGAGCCTTCCTTGGTTTTTCTTGAAAAATTGACCTGCAAAAGAGATGCGCTTATTCCCTTTTCATTCACGCCGTCTGTCGGGAAATACGGTGCGCCGAACAGGCTGAGATCGACCATCTTAGGCGAATTCTCGGTGTTGAAGCCCAACGTATTGAGGTTGACTGTCGATATCGACTTATAGGCGTCCTCCGGCGACGTAACAAGAAGCATAACGGGGTTTGTCTTGTAGTCGAAGTTTCTCGCCATATATCTTCTGCCGCCGCTGTCTTTGAATGTAAAGGCAGAGCAAGCGTCGGTAGTGCTTTCCTCCGAAAGCCCTATGCTGATCGAATTATCAACGATCGAATTTACATATTTGTAGTATTCAATATTACTTGAAGCACCCTGCTCCAAGAATTCGTCGAAGTGATAATCCGCAAAAAACTCCATAGTATAGAGATCAGTTCCCTCTATCGGTTTCAGAGAACCCATTGTGCGAAGCTCGGGGAAAAACCTTACGCCCACAACGCTTACCGACAGAAGCAGCGAAACCACGACGACGTAGCTTATGATCTTAACTGCTTTCTTCATACGACCCCTCCGTATTTGAACGGTACAGAACTATTATACTATAATCAGGAAGAAAAGGCAAGCGTTCAGTTTAATGGAAAATTGAAAATAGAAAACTGCGTTCAGTCGCTCGCGCTCGGCTTTTTTTAATGGACAATTGACAATGGATAATTGGGCACCTCTAAAAACCCTACCCTAAAACAGGAAAAAGTGATATAATGGATATAACAAGCAAAGGGAGAGGAAAAAAGATGCAATTTGGTTTTTT
>CACZYP010000023.1 GCA_902785425.1 uncultured Ruminococcus sp.
TGTACGCCTTGCCGAGCGTGTCGCTTCGTGTCCGTAGGGCTTTCGTATCTCGTCCACTTCCTGCGTTGCGAACGCTTTCAGCGGCTCGATGTTTTTGAGCGAGGATTCCACCTCGCCAAGCTCCGCTATCCACGCAGAGAGCGCTCTTATCAGCGTGTCCTTGTCCTTGAAATTGAGCGTCACGCCCGACTTGAACAGATCGGAGCGCAGACCGAGCTTTCGGAAAAACGACGTCTTGCCGATACCCTGAGCGCCTACGAGCGTCAGCACGCCGTCCGCCGAAAACGGCTCTCTGATGTTGTTATAGAGCAAAGATACCGTCTGCATTGACCACTTCATCACAAGCAGCTGACTGAGCGTATCGTCCTCGATTCCGAGTATCTCAAACAGCTCGCCGAATCTGTCTCTGCCGAACAGAGTATCGTCGGCAGCGTTTCCGACAGCATTTCGGGGTTCTCGCTTTCAAGACCACGCCCGGAATACTCCGCCTGCTTCGAACACTCGTTGTAACGAATTTTTATGTCACGCTCCGACAGATACACCTCAAGCGCCTCGATCGTAAACACCTCCTTACCGCTCCCCGTAACGCCCTCAATGTCGTTTCGCAAAATATCGAGATATTCTTTCTTCATTTCAAGACTCCTTTCGTAAAAATATCAGAGATATCTCTACCTATACACCGAAACGACACGGAAGTTGCATATATGTATGCAACAAAACTGAAAAAACTTTTTAGAAGGAAAGGGTTTTATAATTGACAATTGACAATGGACAATGGACAATTGCGGAGTCGCTTCGCTCCTGATTTTTAATTAGTTTATTCAGACTTGTAGTTTATCTCTCTGCGGTGAGTGAAGTGTGAATTTGGGATAGCTAATATAAACCAACTCGGCAAAGCCGAGTTCCATAATTTTCAATTATCAATTGTCAATTGTCAATTGATAAGCAGCCGAGCGAAGCAAAGGCGGTCGGTTTGAAGAAAGCTTCGGCGTATGAGTAAAGCTGCGTATACAGGGTTTGGGGCGAAGGTCTCGGCTGCCGCCTCGGTCGGTGCTGTTGCCTTACGGCAACGTCTGCCCCCGGCAGACCGCACCCCGATAGGCGGCGGGCGAAGCCCGCCTGCCCCCAGTAGCCCCCTTTCCCTTGAGGGAAAGGGGGTTGGGGGTATGGGTGACGGCTCTGACTGAGATAGAATCATCAAAGTTTCAGTCGAGAGCTATAACGTTCGCAGTTGCAGCTCGGTGCTTGCCTTTTTGATGAACCACTCTGTNNNNCGACTCCGCAATTCCACTTTCCACTTTCCACATTCCACATTAAAAAACAGGAGCGAAGCGACTCATTAATTGTCCATTGTCCATTGTCAATTGTCAATTGCTCGGCTACGCCGAGCGAAGGCGGTCGTTTATCGCCGTCAATTACTGCCACGATCGGGAATAATTTGTATAAAAAGTCTTGAATTTTTTCGGTGATAAGGTATAATAGAATAGGGTATATATGCAACCGACGAGGAGGTCAACTGTCGTTATGAGAATAACAGATATAATATGCAATGATAAAATGACGCTTTCGTTTGAGGTGTTTCCGCCGAAAAAGGAGACTTCTTATGAGAGCGTAAAAGCTGCTACAGAGCAGATCGCCGAGATAAAGCCTGCTTTTATGAGCGTTACATACGGTGCGGGCGGCGGAACGAGCGAGTATACTCTTTCGATAGCCAAAAACTTAAAGGATAAATACAACGTGCCGATGCTTGCTCACCTTACGTGCGTTTCTTCGAGTAAAGCTACGGTCAGTAATATGATCGAAAAGCTCAAGGAAAACGGTATCACAAACGTTATGGCGCTTCGTGGCGACCTTACTCCGGAGCTTGAAAACTCCGACAGGAGCACATGGGATTACCGCTATGCTGTCGATCTTATACACGAGCTTAAAAGCAAGGGCGATTTCTGTATAGGCGCTGCATGCTATCCCGAGATGCACCCCGAAAGTGAATGTCAGAAAGAGGATATCAAGTATCTCAAAGAAAAGGTAGATGCAGGCGTTGACTTCCTGACTACTCAGATGATATTCGACAATAATCTGTTCTTCAACTTTATGTACAAGATCAGAGAAGCAGGTATAACAGTTCCCGTGCTTCCGGGCATTATGCCTATAACAAACAAAAACCAGGTCGAGCGTGCGATAAAGCTTTCGGGCGCTTTTATGCCGCAGAGATTCAAGGCTATGGTAGATAAATTCGGTTCAAGCGCCGCTACGATGAAGCAGGCAGGTATCGCATATGCGACCGATCAGATCATAGACCTTTACGCAAACGGTATAACGAACGTTCATGTTTACTCGATGAACAAGCCCGATATCGCAAAAGGGATATACGATAATCTTTCCGATATCCTTTGGAAAACGTTCTGATATTTATTTGATACAAGGCTCATTTTGAAAAACCGTTCCACCTTGATCGGAGCGGCAGACAAGAGTTGATATAATGGAAAATTCGATCTATGTAAGAAGATACAGCGGCGATTGTGATGATTTCGCCGCAAATAAAAGAGAGATATACCGCTACGCAGGCTACGGCGGACTTAAAGACCCGAACGATGAAACGATCGAAAAACTGCTCGGTGAGGTCATGGACGACTGCAAAAGCGATCTTGCCTACAGAGTCTGCTACAGAAGAATGGAGCTTACCCGGAAAGACGGTGTTATGCAGCTTCCTTTTCCGACAGATTCAAAGAACCTTGCAAAGTGTCTTGAAGGCAGCCGTGAGATCGTTATCTTTGCGGCGACTGTAGGTCTTGGTATCGACCGTAAGATAGCAAGATACCGCCTTATCTCGCCCACAAAAGCGCTGCTTATGCAGGCTTACGGTGCGGAGCGGGTAGAAAGACTATGCGACGTTTTTTGCTCGGAGATAGCCAAAGAAGCGTCAGAGGACGGTCTGTTCTGTACGCCGAGATATTCGCCCGGCTACGGTGATCTTCCTTTGGAAACACAAAAGGACGTATTCAGACTTCTTGAATGTGACGTGCAGATCGGTATCTCTTTAAACAGAAGCCTGCTTATGACGCCGTCAAAATCGGTAACCGCAATATTCGGGCTTCGTGAAAAAAAGCTTACCGAGCATCAGAAAAAATGCGCATTATGCGGAAAAACAGACTGCATGTATCGTGACCGGGAAGAGACGGAGGCTTGCAATGAAAATTCTTGATTACCTGAAAGACAACATAGTTTACCTTGACGGCGGTATGGGAACGCTTCTGCATAAGGAAGGCCTCAGACCCGGTGAACTGCCCGAAAGATGGAACGTTACACACAGCGATATAATCGTTCGTATTCAGAAGGACTATTTCGACGCCGGAACGAATGTTATCTGTACAAATACATTCGGCGCAAATTCGCTCAAATTTGACGACGAAGAGCTTGAAACTCTTATACGTGCCGCTGTTGAAAACGCAAAGAAAGCACGACAGCTGAGCGTCGGCAAGCAGGAGAAGTTCATCGCTCTTGATATCGGCTCGATGGGCAAGCTTCTGAAACCTTTCGGCGACTTTGATTTTGAAGAAGCCGTGAGCGTTTATGCAAAGACGGTAAAGATCGGCGCTGCGTGCGGCGTTGATCTTGTGTATATAGAGACGATGAACGACAGCTACGACACAAAAGCGGCACTTCTTGCAGCAAAGGAAAACTGCGATCTGCCTGTGTTCGTATCGAACGCATACGGTGAAGACGGCAAGCTTATGACAGGCGCTTCTCCTGCCGCTATGGTAGCTATGCTTGAGGGCATGGGTGCCGACGCTGTCGGTGCAAACTGTTCATTAGGCCCCAAGCAGCTTCGGGGAGTTGTTGAAGAGTATATCGAATATGCTTCCGTTCCCGTGCTTTTAAAGCCGAACGCAGGACTTCCGAGAAGCGAAAACGGCAAAACCGTGTTCGATGTTTATCCCGAAGAGTTTTCGGACGATATGCTTGAATACGTTAAAATGGGCGTTCGTATTGCGGGCGGCTGCTGCGGCACAACTCCGGAGCATATTGCCGCTGTTGTTGAAAAAACAAAGTCGGTCGAACCTGTTCCCGTAGTACCGAACAACAGAACGCTTATCAGTTCGTATACTCACGCCGTTGAATTCGGAGCTTCACCGATACTCATAGGAGAGCGTATCAATCCTACCGGCAAGAAGCGCTTTAAAGAAGCGCTGAGGAGCAACGATATAGATTATATCCTCGGCGAGGGTCTTACTCAGCAGGAAAAGGGCGCACATGTTCTTGATGTTAACGTCGGCTTGCCCGAAATAGACGAAGTTGAAATGCTCAAGACCGTGACATTCGAGCTTCAGGCTATAATCGACCTGCCTTTGCAGATCGACACGACAGATGTTACGGCAATGGAAGCGGCTCTCAGGCGCTACAACGGCAAAGCGATGATAAACTCCGTCAACGGTAAGGAAGAGGTAATGAAAGAGATATTCCCGCTCGTGAAAAAATACGGCGGACTTGTTGTGTGCCTTACTCTTGACGAAGACGGTATTCCCGAAAAAGCCGGGAAGCGAGTTGAGATAGCCGAAAAGATAATCCGCACCGCACAGGAGTATGGTATTGAAAAGAAGAACCTTATATTTGACACGCTCGCCATGACGGTAAGCGCCGACAGCAACGCAGCTCTTGCAACGCTCTCTTCGCTCAACACGATACGTCATAAGCTCGGCTGCCATACGTCGCTCGGTGTGTCGAATATCTCATTCGGTCTTCCGAACAGAGAGATCATTACGTCGGTGTTCTTTACGATAGCGATGGAAAACGGTCTTTCCGCAGCGATAATGAACCCTAACTCGGCGGAAATGATGAAGAGCTACTATTCTTTCAGAGCGCTTCATGCTATAGACGATAACTGCACCGATTATATCGAAAATATCGGTAAATATATCGTTACGGCGGCGCCTGCCGCAGCTGTTTTGACGGCTGACAATAAACAGAGCGACGAGTTTGAAAGTCCGCTTCAAAGAGCAATAGTCAAGGGATTGAAAGAACAAGCTGCCGATTTGACGATAGAGCTGCTCAAAACAGAAAAGCCGCTCGATATCGTAACGGCGCATATTATCCCTGCGCTTGATATTGTCGGCAAAGGCTTTGAGAAAAAGACGATGTATCTGCCGCAGCTTCTTATGAGCGCAGAGGCTTCGCAGTGTGCTTTTGAACGTATCAAGCAGCAGATGGCAAGCAGCAGCGACGGCGGCGTTAACAGAGGCAAGTTTGTTATTGCGACCGTTCACGGAGATATCCATGATATCGGTAAAAATATCGTCAAGCTCATACTTGAAAACTACGGTTTTGAAGTATATGATCTCGGCAGAGACGTTCCGCCCGAAGATGTTGTAAAAGCCGTAGTAGAGCAGCACGCACCGCTTGTAGGGCTTAGCGCTCTCATGACGACGACCGTTCCTGCAATGGAAGAAACGATAAAGCTTCTGAGAAAGGAAGCTCCCTGGGCAAAGGTACTTGTCGGCGGCGCAGTGCTTACTCAGGAATATGCCGATCAGATCGGAGCGGATTTCTACGGCAAAGATGCAATGGCAACCGTCCGTTATGCTACTCAGGTAATGGACAGTATGGAGCAATGATAAATGCGGTATTGCCTTGAACGCTTACTGCTTTTATAAAAATTTCTTACAAACAGGGGGATATTTATAATGAGAAGATCAACCAGGTATTTTTCGTACGCAGCTGCTACGGCACTGCTGATCCCGAATCTTGCCGTTGCGGCAAGCGCAGACGAGACAAGCGGTCGTGTAAGGATCGTTGTTGAAAACAACACGTTTGCAGTTTCGGACGGTGCGGCATGGGAAGGCACGCTTCTTGATAAATGGGTAGATATCGGCGGAATGTCTGCGGCAGACCTTTTTGATAAAACACTCAAAGACAGCGGCTTTACACAGACAGGTGCTAAGGACAACTGGATCACAGATATCAACGGTCTGAGCGCAGGTGCAGACGCTGCCGAGATGGGCGGCTGGATGGTTGGTTTTGACGACTGGTACGGCAACAGCGGCATCACATCTCTTACACTTGAAGACGGCGACGAGATCATGCTTTCGTATTCTCTTGACTGGGGCGCTGATGTCGGATATGATTACATGTCTGTCAGCACAAAGCTTTCGTCTCTTACAGCCGACAGCGGCGAATTGTCGCCCGATTTTGCGTCTGATATTACGGAGTATACACTTACGCTTCCTGCCGATTCAAAGTCTGTAAAGGTAACTCCCACAGCCGAGAATAAGGGCTTCCGTTACAAGATCTACAAAAATGAATACACTCCCGAAAGTGATTCGGCAGATTTCAAGCGCACCGAGAGTATTCCCGTTGAGGACGGAGACACTCTTTATATCGGCGTCGGCAATGCAGCATGGCATTCGTATATGCCCGATGGTGTTACCGAGACTGTTTATAAGATCACGGTTTCGGGCGGCAGTAATGATGCTTCCGATACGGATACAACAAGCGACACAACAACAGACACAGCAGAGGATACCGATTCTTCCGAAGAGCCTGTTTCTTCCGATACCGATACAGACAGAGCGTCTCTTACGGTAGATTCGATGATCTCCGTTCTGCACAGCGAGCTTACTCCCGCAGATAACGCTTACGCTCCCGGCGACGAATGGGTGATCCTTACAAACGCACGTCTCGGATATGTAAACGACAAGGAAGCAGACGCTTATGCTGCAAAGCTCAACGATGCGCTTAAAAACGACCCTGCGAAAAGAGCGACCGATCATGCTAAGTATACACTCGTTCTGACAGCGCTCGGAAAGGACGCTTCGAGCTATCTTAAAGCGCTTTCCGATTTTGAACTTGCTTCAAAGCAGGGCATTAACGGTCTTGTTTATACACTGCTTGCATTTGATTCCAATAATTACGATATTCCCAAAGCCGAAAGCGGAAAAGAGCAGACTACCCGTGAAAAGCTCATCGCAGCTATCCTTGACGCTCAGCTTAGCGACGGCGGCTGGGCATTCTTCGGCGAGACATACGAGCCTGATATGACAGGCATGGTGCTCCAGGCTCTTGCTCCTTACTACGGCAAAAACAGCGATGTTACAAAGGCAGTTGACAGCGCTTTGAAGCTTCTCAGTGAAAAGCAGAACAGCGACGGTACATATACTTCCTACGGTGCGCCCAACTGTGAAAACAGCGCACAGATCATAATTGCACTTTCTGCTCTCGGAATTGACGCAGATAAGGACGAGCGTTTTGTAAAGTCGGGCAACAGCGTGCTTGACGGACTCAAAGCATTTTGGGCAGAAGATAATACAGGCTTCGCACACGCACTTAACGAAGAGAGAAATGCTCTTTCAAGCATTCAGTCGTATGAAGCTCTCTGTGCATACAAGCGCTTTATCGGGAGCAAGACTGCATTCTACGATATGACCGATCTTACAAAGGAGACGGAAGCTAAAAACAGCGACACCGATTCTTCCAAGAACGAAAGCAGCAGCTCTTCTTCATCAAAAACTTCAAATACTGCAAGCTCTGCAAATACACAGACAACAACAACGACAACAGGTACAGATTCCGCAGTTTCAACCGGTGACAGCGGCTACGGTGCATTTATGGCTGTACTTATGTTCTCATTTGCGGCAGCTGTTGTAAGTCTCAGAAAGAAGAGAGACAAGGGAACCACTGAATAAATCACGCCCTACGGGCTGAGCACCCATCTTGCTTGCATCTTTTTGTCATCTTGCACTCAACTCCCTTGAAATACGTCAGTATGGTCTCGGCTGCCGCCTCGGTCGGTGCTGTTGCCTTGCGGCAACGTCTGCCACCGGCAGACCGCAATATGGGCACTCGATTTAATCAGTGCTTCCCGAACTTTCTGAGTCTGAATTGATCGGTACATTATAATTATTTGAGACTTACGGGTGCAGGGGGCTTTCCGTTGCCCTCTGCGCTCTGTTTTATATGAAAGCATTATGGCAGGTGTGTTATGAAGCGGTTTTTTGAAAAATACAAGACTCAACTGATCGCCGCAGTTGTTATCGCTGCGGTGCTTACGGCTGCCTTTGTTTTCGGGGAACCGCTGAAAACGAAGGATTCAGATACCGTTTCTTCGGTCATCGCCTTCACAGAAACAGCCGATACTGTCTCTTCTCAGCAAGAAACGGAAAGTAAGCGATCCGTTTCGTCAAAGAGTGCAAGTTCGTCATCTGTCTCATCGCAAGAGAGCAAAACTTCGGAAGCTTCAAAGACCAATACTCCGAAAACTTCGTCCGAAGCTGCCACAAGTGCAGGCTCGGCAGCGAGCGGTACAAGTCATGATGTGCGCTCCTCTTTGGTATCGGTTTCGCCCCAAAGCGAGACAGTGCATTGCGCAGAGCAGACAAATGACGGCAGCGAGGTGACAGCCGAGAGTGCGCCGTCTTTATCGGAGCCGAAAGAAGAACAGCCCGAAAGCAGTCAGACAACATCATCGGAAGTACACGTTGAAGAGACGCCGCCTGACGAACAGCACAGCTGCACGATCATGATAAACTGTGAGAATGCTGTGAAAAACGACAAACTCAGCGACAGTATAAGAGCGGTGCTTCCCGGGGACGGCGTTATCCTTTCATTGACAGAAGCTTCATTTTCAGACGGCGATACTGCATTTACAGTGCTGCAAAAAGTGTGCCGTGAAAACGGTATACCGCTTGAATACTCGATAGTGCCGTTATCGGGCGGCGTTTATATCGAGGGTATAAACAATCTGTACGAGCTTGACTGCGGCAGTATATCGGGATGGATGTTCAGCGTAAACGGTGAGTTCCCTGCTGTGGGCTGCTCCGAGGTAACACTCAATGAGGGCGATACCATTGCTTTTCTTTATACCTGCGATCTTGGTGACGACGTAGGGAACCACTACAGAGGTGATTGATATGGAGACGGGTTTTGCTCGCTTTCATCCGGCTGTTCAGCTTTTATACTTTGCGTCGGTGCTTTCTGTAACCATGATGATAATGAACCCTGTTTTGCTTGTTATCTCCGGTATCGGTGCAGCGCTGTACATAGCTTATTCGGGCGGCAGCGGTGCGCTTTTTCGCTATTTTAAGCTTACGGCTTTTACGTCTGCAATGATAATCGTGATAAATCCGCTCATCAGCCACAAGGGCGTTACTGTCATTGCATATCTGCCCGACGGTAATCCGCTTACAGTTGAATCGATCATTTTCGGTATAGGCGCTGCGCTGATGCTTTCGTGTATTTTTGCATGGTTCTATTCGATCAACAGAGTTTTTACCTCCGATAAGGTCATATGCCTTTTCGGAGATCATATGCCGAAAACTGCGCTTCTGATATCTATGTCGCTCGGGTTTTCGGGAAAGTTTATAAAGCGCTTTCACGATGTAAGAGCCGTTCAGAAAACGCTTGACTGCGGCTCAAAAAAAGTATCTCCGATCAAACGGTTTAAAAGTGCCGTTACTGTTTTTTCGATAATGATACAGTGGGCGATGGAAAGCTCTGTAGATACTGCCGACTCAATGAAAAGCCGAGGCTACGGGCTTAAAAAACGCACAAGCTACACTGTGTATCGTGTTTTTCCGAGAGATATAGCATTCTCGGTTTTGATACTGCTTTGTGATAGTGCGATAGCTGCAGCTTATCTGAGCAATGTGCTTGATTACAGCTACTATCCGTATTTTTCGCTCGGCACGATGAGTGCTTTTGATATTGCGGTCTATTTTGTCTTCGCAGCGCTTTGCGTTATGCCGCTTGTGACAGATATCAGGGAGGACGTTAAATGGAGATCTTTAAGATCGAAAATCTGAGCTTTTCATATCCCGAACAAAAGAATATGGTCTTGAATGATGTGTCCTTTACTGTTTCGCAGGGGGAGTTCCTGACAATATGCGGACTTTCGGGAAGCGGTAAAAGCACGCTGCTTCGGCAGCTGAAAACATCGCTTGCACCGCACGGTACAAAGAGCGGAAAAGTGTACTTTATGGGCAGCCCTATAGAAGAGACAGACGAGCTTACACAGGCAGCGCATATAGGTTTTGTAATGCAGTCGCCCGACGATCAGTGCGTTACCGATAAGGTGTGGCATGAGCTTGCCTTCGTTTTGGAAAACCTCGGAACGAAGCCTGATGTTATCCGCCGCAAGGTGGGAGAGATGGTTCAGTTTTTTGGTCTGAACGATATTCTGTACTCCGGGATAAGCGAGCTTTCGGGCGGACGGAAACAGATAGTGAACCTCGCTTCATGTATGATAGGGGAGCCTTCCGTGCTGATACTCGACGAGCCTACAGCGCAGCTTGACCCGGCTGCGGCGGAATTGTTCATAGCGCTTCTGAAAAAGATACACTCAGAGTTCGGAACTACCGTTATCATCTGTGAGCATACGCTCGAACTGCTTTGCAGCGTGACTGACAGGATCATCGTAATGAGCGAGGGGCGGATAGTAAGTGACGGCAGCGCAGCAAAAACGGCGGCAGAGCTTTTTAAAAGACACGATCCGCTGCTTGAATCAATGCCTGTATCATTAAGGATAGCCGCTTGCTGTGACTGTGATAAAAACGATCTTCCTATGACTGTAGGTGAGGGCAAACGTTTTTTAAAAGAATTTACAAAAGACAAGAAGCTTTCTCCTGTTTCACACGTTTACAACGCTCATTCCGAAAAAGACGATCCCGTTGTTTCGGTTAAAAATGTCTTTTTCAGATACGATAAAAAAACGCCCGATATCCTCAAAGGGCTCAGCTTCTCTGCATACAAAGGGGAGATAACCGCCGTGACGGGCAGCAACGGTTCCGGCAAAACTACGCTGCTGCATACTATCGCAGGCATTCTGCGCCCCTACAGCGGAGCGGTAAACACTGCAGGCAAGGTCTGCCTTATGCCGCAGGATCCGAAAACGATGTTTCTCAAAGATACTGTTGAGGACGATCTGTATCTTTCTGTTGAAGAAGCGGGAATTGAGACGGTTGAGAATATCATCTCATTCTGCGGTCTTGATGATCTCAGAAAACGCAATCCTTACGATCTTTCGGGCGGTGAACAGCAGAAAGCTGCGCTTGCAAAGGTGCTTTTGCATCAGCCCGATATCCTTTTGCTTGACGAGCCTGTAAAGGGTATGGACGTGAAAGCTAAAGCCGAAACGGGAGCGCTTCTGAAAAGCCTTGCAAAGTCGGGCGTGTGTGTTATAATAGTCAGTCATGACATAGATCTCTGTGCAGAGTATGCTGACAGGTGTGCCTTTATGTTCGACGGCGATATTGTCAGCGAGAGTTCACCCGATAGATTCTTTTCGGAGAATACTTTCTTTACAACCTCTGCCGCACGAATGGCACAAGGGATCATACCGAATGCAGTTACTGCAAACGATATCCGCAAAGCGCTGTCGCTGCCGATCGTAAAGAATAATGACAAAGCGCTGCCTTATGACCGCACGGCTAAGGGGAAAAGCATTGCTCCGAAACCACGTTCGGGGAAAGAGAAAAAGCTTGAGATACGATCGTTCGGGCGCTCGTCAAAACTGTTTTTAGCGGAGCTGCTTCTGATATTTGCAGCCATACCGCTGACTATCTACACAGGCGTGCATTTTCTCGGTGATGCGAAATACTTGTTCATCTCGCTTTTGATAATGCTCGAATGTACCGTGCCGTTTTTTGCGGCGTTTGAAAACCGTCATATCAGAACACGGGAGCTTGTTCTGATAGCTGTTATGTGCGCAATGGCGGTCGCTTCCCGTGCGGCGTTCTATATGCTGCCGGAGTTCAAGCCGATAACCGCCGCCGTTATAATCGCAGGGGCAGCACTCGGCGCTGAATCCGGCTTTATGATAGGCTCAATGTCGATGCTTTTGTCGAACGTACTGTTTGGTCAGGGACCGTGGACGCCGTGGCAGATGTTCTCAATGGGGCTTATCGGCTTCCTTTCGGGCGTGCTTTTCGGTTCAGAGTTTATGCCGAAAAACAAGTATTCTTTTGCTTTGTTCGGTATTCTTTCCTGCATCATTATATACGGCGGCATAATGAATCCTGCGGCGATGATCATGTCGCATATGGAGCTTGACAGGAAAAATATTATCGCATTTTATGCGGCAGGCTTTCCGCTTGATATCGTTCACGGAGCTTCAACGGCTGTTTTTCTGTTTCTTGCAGCTGTTCCCGTAATACGAAAGATCGAGCGTGTAAAGCTGAAATACGGATTGACAGAGCATAGCCGTAACGTTTGATCTCCGATCGTGATAAGGTCGGAGATCATTTTTTTGTCAAAAAACAGCACTTTTTGTAAAATTAACAATTCTGTAAAAAAAGTTGATAAAGTACCGCTTCTATGCTAAAATTATTCCGTGACACGTTTGTGGAAAAGTGTTGCTTTTATGATCAGATAAATTATTCAGAGCTATGCGCATGAGCTTCCCGATCGTTTTACATGGAAGTTGATGTGATGAAATGAGGAAAAATTGCATGGATAGAAAGAAGATAAGACATGATTTGCTGCTTCATTCTATAAAAGGTATCTCGATCCTTTTTACGGTCGGACTGTTTATCGGTACTCTGATACTGTACTGCCCTCTTGAAAGATCGTTATTACTGCTTATTTCAGCAGCTTATACGGTGATGTTTTTTCTTTTCGTTAAAATATACGATTCATTGAGCATATCTGTTTCAAAGCTTTCCGATCTTATCTACAGTCAGCTGCTGGCTGTTTTTTTGTCGGATATCTGCGGATATGTGCTGCTGAGTCTTGCCGTAGAAAAGCCGGCCGATGTGCTTACGGTAATGCTTTGTTTTTTGTGTCAGATAGTTTTTGCGGCAGTCTGGTCGGTGTGTTCCAGAAAGCTTTATTTCACACTGTTCAAAGCAAAGAAAACGCTTGTGATAGGGAATGACCCTTCGGCAATGAAAAAACTGATAAGTGAAAACGGGCTTGACAACAAGTTTGATGTTGTCCGCACTATGTGTGTTTCCGAGTGCATGAACGAGAGTTTTACACTTGAAGGTATAGAAGCTGTTTTCCTGACCGATATACACAGTCATGAAAGAAACTGTATATTAAAAAAATGCGTTGCCGAGAATGTAAGTGCTTACATTGTTCCGAGGATCGGAGATATCCTCATGAGCAGCGCCGAGACGATACATATGCTCCATCTTCCTATGGCATATGTCGGCGATCATGAGCCTACGATCGAGTATATGTTTTTGAAGCGGCTGACAGATATAGTTTTCAGTGCCGTGATGCTTCTGCTGCTCAGCCCGATGATGCTTATCGTTTCGATATGTATAAAAGCAACGGACGGAGGTCCTGTGTTCTATCGTCAGCAGCGCCTTACTTACAACGGAAAAGTTTTTAGCATGATGAAATTCCGCTCAATGAGGATAGACGCCGAAAAAGACGGCATAGCACGCCTCAGCACGGGGACCTGCGACGAGCGCATTACACGCATAGGCCGTTTTATCAGAAGATTCCATATTGACGAAACTCCGCAGCTTGTGAATATCCTCAGAGGAGAGATGAGCCTTATCGGTCCACGCCCCGAACGTCCCGAGATAGCTGCACAGTATGAAGAATCAATGCCGGAGTTCAGACTTCGCCTGAGAGTGAGAGCAGGCCTTACGGGCTACGCTCAGGTCTACGGTAAATATAATACGAACCCATATGACAAGCTTAAAATGGATCTTCTGTATATTGCGAACCGCAGCATAAAGAACGATCTGAACATACTGCTTGCTACCGTAAAGGTGCTGCTCCAGTCGGAATCTACAGACGGCGTAGAGGTAGGTCACATCACGGCAGATAATGACCGCACATCAACGTGCAAAGGGCAGCAGATATGATGAGAAGCAGTGATATGGAAAACAGAATACGTTTTTCTGTTCTGATGTCGGTCTATCATAAAGATACGGCTGAGAATGTAGAAAAGTCGATAAACAGTCTGCTTTCGCAGACTCTTCTGCCCGATCAGATAGTTATCGTGATCGACGGAGAGATCCCGCAGGAACTATCATCGCTTATTGACAGGTTTGCAAAGGCGCATGAGATCATAGATGTCTGTCCGCTTGCAAAATGCGGCGGTCTTGGAGCGGCGCTGTGTAAGGGTATCTCTCAATGTAGATACGATTGGGTAGCCCGTATGGACTCGGATGATATATCGCTTCCCGACAGATTTGAAAAACAGATTGAATATCTTGCCGAGAACAGGGATATTGACGTTCTGGGCGGTCAGATAGCGGAATACGACGAGAATATGGAACACTTCTTGTGCACACGTGAAGTGCCGTCGGATCACAGTGATATCGTTAAGAAGATAAAGTATCGTAACCCGATGAACCATGTAACAGTGATGTATAAAAAAGACATGGTGATCCGATCGGGCAGCTATCGGGAGTGCCCCTTTTTTGAAGACTACTATCTTTGGTGCAGAATGATAAAGCAAGGCTGCCGTTTCGGCAATCTTGATTCTGTGCTCGTGAATGTCCGCACAGGGGAGGATATGTACCGAAGAAGAGGCGGCAAAGCTTATAACGCTGCGATCATAGAGTTTCAGAAAAAGGCTCGTGAAGCAGGGGTGATCAACGGCTTTGAGTATTACCGCAACCTTATGATACGCCTGCTTGTTTCGTCTATGCCGAATTCCGTAAGAGGTCATTTTTATCTCAAAAGGCTTCGCTCGAAAACGGGAGAGTGATATCACATGATACGAATCCTTCATATAGTTCCCAATCTGAGCGTGGAAGCCGGAATGCTCAGTGTTGTTATGAATTATTACCGACAGATCGACAAAACAAAAATAAATTTTGATTTTTGGTATCTGTCCGATGAAAACGCTGCATATAAAGAAGAGATAGAAAGCCTTGGCGGCAGAGCTTTTTACATGCCGTACAGAACTTTTTCTTTCTCTGATCAGAAGAATATACGTGATTTTTTTCAGAGCCATAAGGGCGAGTACACAGCTGTTCACTGCCATCCGATCTGGTCTTCAGCCGTTATCTCAAAAGAGGCGAAGAAAAGCGGTATACGTCATATCATTCAGCATGTACACTCTACGAAGTATTCCGAAAAAAAGCTCAGTGCCGTGCGAAACTATGTTTTAATGAGGTTTGTGCGTTTTTTTGCTTCCGATTATATAGCGTGCAATGAAGAAGCCGAAGCACTGTTCGGAAAGAAGATCTGCAAAAGCGGAAAAGTTTTTATTCTGAGAAATGCAGTAGATCTTCAAAAGTATGCGTATGACAGCAGTCTCGGGAAAGCGTTCCGGGAAGAGTATGGTATTGCACGGGAAACTCTTGTTGTAGGTAATGTCGGGCGCTTATCACCGGAGAAGAATCAGCTGTTTCTTATCGATGTTTTCCGTGAGCTTTTAAAACTTGAGCAGGACTCGAAGCTTATCATCACGGGAGACGGCGCTGTGAAAAGTGCGCTTGAACAGGCGATAATAAAAAACGATCTTACCGGTAAGGTCATCCTCACGGGACGCCGCAGCGATATAAACGCTGTTTTGTCGTCGTTTGATGTGTTTTTGCTTCCCTCGTTTTTTGAAGGAACTCCTGTTTGTGCGGTTGAAGCTCTGGCTAACGGTCTTGGCTGCATTGTGAGCGATACCGTTACAAAAAGCATAGGCAAGAGTAAAGTGGAATATCTTTCACTTGCTTCTTCACCGCTGGAATGGGCAAAAGAAGCTGTTCGTTCTGCTGTTTCAAACCGAGGCAGACCACGGCAGGCTTCGGAAGAGCTTTACAAAAACGGCTTCGACATCAAAAGTGAAGCCTTCGGATTATCGGAATATTATATCAGATTGGAATAAGCATATGGATAGTTTATTCGAATTCATTCAATCCAAAATGCTGATAGAACGACTTGTCGGCGTCGGTGTTTATGTTTTGGTGTTGAACTTTTTTTACAAAAAAATACGAAATGCCGACAGTGCTTCGGCAGTGTCAAAGCATCTTAATAAATATATAGCGGTGCTTGCAGTGATGGCGTTCTTTTACATTCCGGGGCCGAATACCGATATAATGCGCTGGAAAGCGCTGTCGCCTCTATGGATGAGCTGCGATTTCTCGTATGCGCTGAAAAACTTTATCATTTCCTCCGATTCACCGCTTTCTATGCTGCTGCTCTATTTATGGCGCAGGATAGGGATAGAGGGGCTGCTGCCTATGCTGTGCGCAGTGCTGTTCTATTCCAATGTTTTTTATCTGTTGAAATGTGAAGCAAACAACAAGAACAACAGTAACCGAGGTGTGGCAGTGTTGCTGTTGTTTATCATGAGTTCGGGAAGATTCCTTGAAGTTATAGCGGGCATAAGATGTATGGTCTCGCTTAGTTTTGTCGTTCGTGGAGTTTACGATGAGTATTACCGTGATAAGAAGTTTATCAATGCTCTGCCGCTTTACTTTATCGGTTCGCTTTTTCATATAGCGTCGATACTGCCTATCGGCATACGATTGATCTGTATGCTGTTTGAACCGAAAAAAAGTGCGGTCGATCTGATGATCCGTGCGGCAGAAATATCCTGTGTTATCGCAGCTCAGGTTTTCTTTGGTTCGGAGCTTATAAAACGAGGCCTGTTTCTTGCAAAACAATATACGACCTCTGATCTGTACTCTAATGTATGGGAATACATCTTAGCTTCGGCAGGTTTTATTATCGTTATTTACAGTGTCCGGTATCTGTACGGATCGGATCCCGAGCAGTTAAAGGCACATAAGAATGCAGTCAGATATCTGCTGATACTTTCGGGCTTTACGCTTGTCTGCTTCAACAGCTATACGATTTTTCACAGATTTGTTGTTCCCGTAACATTGCTCGCTGTTCCGTTGATGCTCAATTGTTTCAGGATAAGCGACAAGACCGAAAGCAAAAAATACATAAGAAACATTGTAACGATCTCTTTTGCGATGATGTTTCTTGCATGTGCCCGTGGCGATCTTAGCGGATATAAGTTTTTCCTGATATCGTAGAAAGGTTGATCCGATTGGTCAGATACAGCATTATAATCCCTGTTCATAATGCAGGCGGCTTTTTGAACGAGTGCATTGAAAGCGTTTTATGTCAGACACTGAGATGCTTTGAGATCATTCTCATCGACGACGGAAGTACCGATGAATCGGTGGGAATATGCGATAAATACGCTTTGGAGCATTCTTCTGTCACACTTATACGTCAAAGCTGCAAGGGTGTTTCCGCCGCAAGAAATGCAGGGATAGATGCGGCGAACGGTGAGTTTCTGATCTTTCTTGACGCCGACGATCACTGGTGTTCCGATCGCACGCTTGAATGTATAGATGCTCTTGCAGCAGGCAGCGATCTTGTCTGTTTTAACATCAAGACAGTGCAAAACGACAGCGGCACGGAGAAGGTCTTTGATGCGCATAGCATATCGGGTGACTATAGTTCGGGCGCCGCTTTTCTTGAAAAAGCACTCGGACATGATCCCGAGTTTTCGTGGTTCTGTGTGCGGTACGCTTACAGAAGGAGCTTATGGAACGAGCCTTCCGTGATACGATTTCCGGAGGGCGTTCGATTCCATGAGGATACACAGGTAGTATACCGTGTCGTTCTGAGAGCAGGTCATTGTGCCGTTACCGAAGAGTGCTTCTATGCGTACAGGATCCACAGCGCTTCCGTAAGCCGCCGTGACAGCTTACAGCTTATCAAAGACCGTATAGATGTAAATTACGAGCAGATCAGGGCGGTTAATGACAGAAACGATATTTCGTCCGCATTAAAGGACAAGCTGTGCAGAAACATGGCAACAGCTTTTTATGTGGCACTTATACATTCGGGTTCGCTTGAAAAAGAAGAAAAATGCGAGCTGATGAAGTATCTTACGAAAGTAAAGAAAAGCTTCTGTAAATATCCTGCAACAAAAAAGCAGAGAGCCGTAAACGTTTTTCTTGATGTTTTCGGGGTGAAAGCGGCAGGCTTTGTTCTGAATATACGACGGAGAATAAGAGGTGACGCACGGTGAAGAATGCTCTGAAAAAGGGTGCTCTGGTATCATATTTGTCTGTAATTATCCATGTGGCGGCAAATCTTCTGATGGTGCCGATCCTTATCAGTGAGATGGGCGACAGTGAATACGGACTGTATCAGATGGTTGCGTCGCTGTTTTCATATATCAGTATTTTTGAAACGGCTCTGACAGCAGGCGTTTTGCGAATGTATTGTACTGCTTTGTCAAGCGGCGACAAACAAAAAGCTGAAAATCTGCTTGCGATCTGCAGAAGGATATACAGATTCCTGACGATCGTTTTGCTTGCGTGCGGATCTGTGCTGACTGTTACCTTCTCGTTTGTTTACAAAGGTTCGCTTTCCGCTCCACAGATAAGGGAAAGCACAGTAATGCTTGCTTTGCTTTTTGTAAATCTCTGCATTACAATGTCGAATGCCGTTTATCTTACCGTTATAAATGCCAATGAGCACTTTGCTTTTGTAAGAGGACTTGACTGTGCCGTTCAGATAATGAATCCGTTGGTATGTCTTCTGGTGCTTAAGCAATACCCTTTTGCAGTTACCGTTATTACTATCCAGCTTCTTTTAAATATCGCCGTTGCACTGACACGCTATATCTATGCGAAAAAAGTTTTTGGCGCAGCGATCCGTCTTCATAAATGGGAAGCCTCTGCTGCAAAGGCTATACTTATTTTTTCGGCAGGCATTATGCTTTCAAATATCGCAGATCAGATATTCTGGAAAACAGATCAGCTTATCCTCGGAAAGATCTTTGATACGGCGGCAGTGGCTGTGTATTCCGTCGCAACACAGATATACACGAATTATATGTATGCAGGCACGACTGTCGCCTCCGTGTTTATGCCACGCATCGCAGGCTTGTACAGCGAAAAAGACGGTGTGAAGCTGATATCGGATCTGTTTATCAGGGTCGGCAGGATAGCGTTTACGCTTACGTTTCTTGTGCTGACGGGCTTTATCATATTCGGCAGGCAGTTTCTTATGCTCTGGGTCGGGAAGACTTATCTTCCGGCTTATCGCCTTGCGCTGATAGTCATGCTTCCGTATACGATAGATATAATACAAAATCTCGGTCTGACTATACTTCAGGTCATGGATCTGTTCAAGTTCAGAGCAAAGGTCTATCTGCTTGCTGCTTTGTCAAATATCCTGCTTACTGTAGTAATGGCGCAGCGGTGGGGAGTAACGGGAGCGGCGGTGTCAACTGCTGTTTCGATGTTTGTTTCAAGCGGCATAATAATGAACTGCTTCTACCGCAAAAAGGTTGGTATAGATATAGTTTTATTCTGGAAGAACATAGCGCTCAACATGGTAAAGCTGCTTCCGCTGAGTATTGCTGCATACGTATTATTCAATGAAATAATAGTTCTTCATGGATTTAAGGAGCTTGGTGCAGCTATTGCTGTTTATACTTTACTGTATTCACTGTGTGTATACTTTTTTACATTTAATGAGTACGAAAAAGGGCTTATCGGCAGCTTTTTGAAAAGAGTAAAAAAGAGGGGCAATTGATCGGAATGGACACAGAAGCAAAGTTAACTCATTATAAAGTGAAAACGGAAAAAACCGAAAAGATCGGAAAAGCAAAAGAACACCGCTTATCCTGTGCCGGAAAATGCCCGGGGTATTTTCGCAAAACTCTTTTGAGCATACGGCGTTACGGGCTTTTCTCAACGATCCAACTGATAAATTATAAGCTTATCGGTTTTGATGCGGCTCGTGAGATCGCAAAGCAGGATCTTTTTACAAAGGAAGAGCTGAACGAACAGCGCAGCCATGTTTTCCCAAAGAAGATCAGATTCAGCATCATCGTTCCGCTGTA
The DNA here is from genome assembly GCA_902785425.1 of uncultured Ruminococcus sp. Lineage (GTDB taxonomy): Bacteria > Bacillota > Clostridia > Oscillospirales > Acutalibacteraceae > RUG592. Next base: position 19,769 of record CACZYP010000023.1, read on the forward strand.
CAATACGCCCGAAAGGTTCCTCAGAGAGATGATAGATTCCGTGCTTGCTCAGACATATTCCGAGCTTGAGCTTTGCATGGCTGACGGAAGTGATGCGGAACACAGTGATGTGGAAAAGATCTGCGCCGAGTATGCAAAGAAAGACTGCCGTATCCGCTACATGCGTCTTGACAAGAATTACGGTATCTCCGGGAATACAAATAAATGCATCGAGATGGTTACGGGTGATTATATCGCATTGTTCGATCACGATGATCTTCTTCATCCTGCCGCTCTTTACGAAGTTATGAACGCTGTATGTGAAAAGAATGCAGACTTTGTGTATACCGATGAGGTCATATTCAGAGATACTCCGAGAGATGCGTTTAATCCGCATTTTAAGCCGTGCTTTGCACCCGACACGCTGTGCAGCAATAACTATATCTGCCACTTTACCGTTTTCAAGAGAGAGCTTTTAAACGAAACAGGGCTTTTTGAGCCGCTGTGCGATGGTTCTCAGGATCACGATCTGGTGCTGAGACTTACCGAAAAAGCTCGGAAGATAGTTCACATTCCCGAAATACTGTACTACTGGAGAGCGCATGCAAATTCCGTTGCGGAAAACGTTGGCATAAAACCATACGTAACGGAAGCAGGCGTAAGGGCGGTCAAAAGACGTCTTGAGCGTCTCGGTCTTGAAGGCGAGGTAACGCCTGTAAAGGAAGGAATGACTATATACCGTGTACGGTATAAAATCATCGGGCAGCCGAAGGTTTCTGTCGTTATACCGTACTGCGACGGTATCAGAGCGCTTAAAAGGTGCATCAACTCTCTTTACGGAAGATCGTCATATGAGAATTTTGAGATAATTATTGTCGGGAATAACAGCCGCTCGAAGAATACTTCCGAGTACTGCGATGCGATCGGGCGAGAACACGATAATATCAAGATCGTAAGCTGTGACGGCGAGCTTGGTTTTGCGGCACTCTGTAATTTCGGTGCAAAGCATTGTACGGGAGATCATATCCTGTTCCTGAACAGCAATACCGAAGTGATCGCACCGGATTGGATACAGGAGATGCTGATGTTTTCTCAGCGCAGTGATGTTGGAGCGGTAGGTGCGAAGCTTATATATTCCGACAGAACGATACGTCATGCAGGCATCGGGATAGACCAATCGGGCAGTCTGACCTACTTTTTCCGAGGCGTTGACAGGGGCTATATCGGCTATATGGGCAGACTTATTTATGTTCAGAATGTTTCGGCTGTTTCTTCTGCGTGCATGATGGTGCGCAGAGATGTGTGGGAGAAAATGAACGGGTTTGACGAGAGCTTTGCGGCAGAATTAAGCGGCGCTGATCTGTGCATGAGGATACGCAAGGCAGGATATCTTATTGTCTGGACTCCGTTTGCCGAACTTTACGATAGATCCGCATGGAACAGGCATAAACAGAAAAAAGAACGTTCCGAAGCCGAAACCATACGGTTCAAACGCCGCCGGGAAACCGAGATCGAGCTTGGCGACCCGTACTTCAATCCGAATTTTTGCCGTCATAAAGAAAGATTTATGTTCGACACAAACGTTCGGCGCCATAGCTCAAGATGAGGTGAGAGAATGAGTGGAGACAAAACACGGCTTACAGATCGGTCTTCGGTCTCTGCGGCGGAGATAATACTTGTCATATCGGTTTTTATCATATGCATTATAGGTGCCGTTTTTCTTCCGATCCCTCCTTGCCCCGATGAAAGAGCACGCAGGCTGCTTACCGATTGGATGTTTAATACGGGCACTCTCCCTACTGGAAACGAGCTTGAAACTGTTATAATGCCGCACGGATTCTCTTACGCACTGCGCCCCTTTCTTTCGGCGATCATAGGCGTAGTATTTATGAAGCTTACGTCTTTATTTACCGATTCAGAGACTGCGCTGATCGTTGCCTCACGCATGTGCAGCGTTTTGTCGGTAACAGTATGCTCGGTCTTCTGCCTTAAGATTGGGAAAAGGCTTTTTAAAAACCGCAGCTCGGCGCTTGTGCTTGCAGCTTCCGTATGCTTTCTTCCGCAGGTCTTGTTTTTGGGAATGTATCAGAACAACGATTCGCTTTCCCTGGCGGCTGTTTGTATTACTGTATATTTTTTTGTACGTGGCAGCGGCGATCATTGGTCGTGGGGCAGCACCGCCGGTTTTGCGTTTGGCCTGGGGCTTGCACTTATGTCTTACTACACCATTTATGGCTGGGTGCTTGCAGGCGCACTGTTCTTTACGTTTTCTGTTTTCAAAGATAAAGAGATACCTCGGAAGGTAAGCTTTTTTGCAAAGCGTGCGGCTATGATAGGCGGTATATGCTTTGCTTTTGCAGGCTGGTTTTTCATAAGGAATGCTTTCCTTCATCACGGCGATTTCTTAGGGATAGCAGCAGAAAAAGACATGAGAGAATATCTCAGAGCTCATGGCGTCAGGCTCTATGATTATGTTATCCCCCAGGCTCAGGGCAAAACACTGATCGGAATGCTTACGGAAGATAAGGCTTATTTCATAAAGCTTACTCTTTTCAGCTTCATTGCCGTTTTCGGAATGATGGATATCCTTGTTCCGAAAATGCTTTATAAAGTCTATATTATAATAGCCTTTTTCGGTGCTGTTCTTTTTGTTATATTTGCTCTTCTGCGTGGGCTTGACAGCATACATAAACAAGTGCTGTTGTTTATGACTGTTTCTGTTGCTATAAATATTTCTTTGCATGTTATTCATTCCTACACAAGGGATTATCAGCCGCAGGGACGTTATATTATTTCTATGGCACTGCTTATGGGTTATGTGTTTGCATATTCGTCAGATCAGCTTCAGACATTATCGGAAGATAAGCTTACATTTATTAAAAGCCGGTCATTTTTCAGGATCGTGCAGCCGCAGTATGCCTTTATTTTTATATGGCTTGTACTGTGTGCATGTGCTCTTACGTCGCTGCAATACATGATATGATCGTTCTCAGGGTTTTTTTTAACTTAAAGTTTTCGCCCAGCCTTTTTCAAAAGGCTGGCGGATTCCAAAGGCATTCTCCTGCCCTTTTAGGGGTGAATTCTCAAAACAGTCCGGCGGACTGTTTTGAGAAGAGGGGCATTCTGGCAGAAAATGCCCCTGCCTGACGGCTTACATTTAACTTGCCTGCGCCGCTCCAAGGCGCAGAAAAGAGTTTCGTTCATGAATTGTTTACTCATTCAAAAGCCGTGTGATCGTTCTTTGCAAAGCGGATAAATATATCATCAAAATGAAAGGAAACGTCAATGATCCAGTCAATAAAAAAGCATCAATTCCTGCTTGAAGAGTTGGTAAAACGTGATTTTAAAAGAAAATATAAAGGCGCTATGTTCGGCATGGCATGGAGCATTTTTAACCCTTTGCTGATGCTTCTTATCATGAAGGTCGTTTTTTCTCATTTCTTTGCAGGTGATATCGAGCATTATACTACATATCTGTTTTGCGGCAATATCATATTCACGTTTTTTTCTGAATCTACCTCCGAGGGAATGCTTGCTTTGCAGGGAAATGCCGAGATATTTACAAAGGTTAACGTGCCGAAGTATCTTTTTCTGATCTCAAAAAACACACAGACATTTCTGAATTTTGCCCTGACTGTGCTCGTGTTTTTTGTGCTGTGCCTTTTTGACGGGATCACTTTTTCTTTTCGGTTCTTACTGCTGCTTTATCCTATCCTGATGCTTCTGATATTCAATATGGGAGCAGGACTGATCTTATCTGCGCTGTACGTATTTTTCCGTGATATGAGATATCTGTGGACAGTGGCGATGCAGATCATAATGTATGTGTCTGCTGTGTTTTATTCTGTTGATACATTCCCCGAATATGCGCAAAAGCTTTTTTACCTGAATCCGCTGTTTCTGTTTATAACATATTTCAGAAAGATAGTTCTTGATAATACAGTTCCGTCGTTCGGATTTCATCTGATCATTGCATTTTATTCGCTGCTTGCGCTTGTTATAGGTATACTGATCTACAAAAAGAACGATACGGAATTTTTGTATTATGTGTAAAGGAGAAGTCTGATGTCTGTTTTGAAAGTAGAAAATGTTTCGATACGATATAAAGTCGGCGATTTTCGTCAGATCGGACTAAAGGAATACGTTATCCGCAGATTAAAGGGGAACTACCATGTTTCCGAATTCTGGGCCGACAAGGATATATCCTTTACACTTGAAAACGGCGATTTTCTCGGTATCATAGGCGCTAACGGCGCAGGCAAATCAACGCTGCTAAAGGCTGTTTCGGGAATAATGACGCCTGTTTCGGGTACTATTGAAGTAAACGGCAGCGTAGCTGCTCTGCTGGAGCTTGTAAGCGGCTTTGACCCCGATCTTACCGTAAGGGAGAATGCTTACCTTAGAGGTGCAATGCTCGGCTATACGAGAAAATACATGGACGAGCGTTATAAGGATATCATCAGATTTGCCGAACTGGAAGAGGTGGAGAACAAGCCCTTCAAGCAATTATCGACAGGAATGCAGAGCCGTCTTGCTTTTGCTGTTGCAAGCCTTGTGCAGCCCGATGTGCTTATCCTTGATGAGATACTTTCCGTAGGCGACGGTGCTTTTGCAGTGAAAAGCTCGCAGAAAATGAAGGAGATAATCGAAAACGGCGCTGTAACTATTCTTGTATCTCACTCTTTGGAACAGATCAAACAGTACTGCAACAAATGTTTGTGGCTCGATAAAGGCAGACAGATCGCTTTCGGAGATACAGCATCGGTCTGTGAAAAGTATGAGTCATTTCTGAAAGGCAAGTTGACGATATGAGTGTGTCTGTCATTATTCCGACGCTGAACGCAGAAAAATATATCGGGGAGCTTCTTGAAAGCCTTCTTTGTCAGAGTATACCTGCCGAGATCATAGTTGTCGATTCTTCTTCCGATGACGATACCGTATCTGTAGTAAAGCGTATATCGCCCGATGTTAAGCTTATTTCGGTCGAACGAAAAAGCTTTGATCACGGAGGCACAAGAGATCTTGCACTCAGGCAAAGCAGCGGTGATCTTGTTGTATTTCTCACGCAGGACGCTCTTCCTGTGAACGATCGGTGTATCGAGATGCTGCTGAGCGCCTTTGAAGATCCTTCTGTAGCAGCTGTTTATGCAAGACAGACAGCAAGGGAAGATGCGCCGGAGTATGAAAAGCTGATACGAGAGTATAACTATCCGTCAAACGGGCATGTGCGCTGTGAAAAAGACATAGCAAAATACGGTGTGAAGTCGTATTTCTTTTCCGATACTTGCGCAGCTTACAGAAGAAGCGCTTATGAGTTGGCAGGAGGCTTCGATTCACCGATAGAATCCAATGAAGATATGATGATCGCTGCAAAGTTCCTGCACAGCGGTTATTCGATCGCTTACGAGCCTCGTGCTTCCGTTTATCATTCACACAGCTCGACGCTCAGACAGGATCTCAGGCGAAATATCGTTATCGGCCGTGTTATGGAGAAGTATAAGGACAGGCTGTACGGTTCAGATACGCTCGGCGAAGGTTCAAGGCTTTTTAAGTATGTTGCCGGTTCTTTGATAAAGAAAAAGATGTTTATTGAATTTTGTGCTTTTGTGCTTCATACCGGCGTGAGATTTATCGGAAACCGCTTCGGAAAAGCTCAGATAATGCTCGGAGGTCCTCATGAAAACGATAGTTCTTCTGTCAAGCTATAACGGGGAAAAGTTTATAAAGGCTCAGCTTGACAGCATTATCGCTCAGACTGCTGAAAACGTTGAGATACTTGTAAGAGATGACGGCTCTGCCGACAATACGCTCGGCATACTTTCTGAATACTCCGATAAAGGACACCTGAACTATTACACCGGCAGGAATATCGGAGCTGCCGCAAGCTTCTGGGAGCTTTTGCAGAAAAGCGGCGACGCCGATTATTATGCTTTCTGCGATCAGGATGATGTATGGGATAGTGATAAGCTTGAAAAAGCACAAAGGTGTTTGTCTGATAAAAATGCGGCGTTACCGCTTTTGTACTGCGGTGACGTCCGTGTTGCCGACAGTGAGCTTAATGTTTTGTCGGACACCATGACAGTTCCCGAAAGGTGCGATTATCCTTTTTCGCTGATAAAAAACATCGCACCGGGCTGTACATTTGTTTTTAACCGCCGTGCAAAAGAAGTTTTGTGCAGGTATGACGCCCGGAAACTGGGCATATATCAGCACGATTGGCTTGCTTATCAGATCGTGTCATGTTTCGGAGAGGTCTGTTTTGACAGAGAGCCTCATATGTACTACAGGCAGCACGACAATAATGTTATCGGAGCCGTTAAGAATATCGGAGCCGAAAGAATACGCAAGGCGTTTGAGTTTATGTTCGGCAGAAAAAAGCACTTAAGAGAGCAGCTTGCAAAACGGCTTCTAAGTGCATACACAGCGGATATGAATGAAGAAAACAGAGAACTGACAGAGATGATCGCAGATTATCGTAAAAGTACCGTGTATAAAAAGCGTATTCTGAGAGCCGATGAATTTAAGTTTAACGGCATTGATCATCTCTTTTTCAGGCTGCTGATTATTTTTGATCTTTTTTGAAGAAGATGAAGTATTATGATAAAACGAAATCAAAAGATCATTAATTCGATCAATATGTTTCTTGATATGCTTGTCGCTTACGGCGTTTGCATTGCTTTTTTTCCGAAGCACACGGCAGGAGATGTGTTTTATTCACTTCTTGTGTGGTTCACACTTGCGCTTGCAGGTCTTTATAACACGGACAGAATGATCGGGCTGAAGAAAAAGGCAGGATTTATTTTTCTGTCTTCTGTTGCTTCGACCGTTATATATGCCCCGATCTTTTGCTTTCAGACTTTCAAACAAGATATTCCGTTTCTGTTTGCGACGGCTTGTTCGGTCTTTATTCTGCTTAACGCAAAATATGCACTGACACGGCTGCTGCTCAATGAGATAAGAAGAAGCGGCAGAAATATAAAGCATATTGCAGTTATCGGAACGGGAAGTTCGGCTGAGAGATTTGCAGAGGATATCAGGAAAAACCGCCGTTACGGTTATAATATAATCGGGTTTATAGGCAGGAAGAACGATAAGGTGCTTGATAAGCATATATGTGAGCCGGATCAACTGGAGAGCTTTCTTCACGACACGAAGGCTGATGAGGTCGTTATCGCTTTGGATCAAGAGGATCTGTCGAAGCTTGACGATATCCTTAACCTGTGCAAGCAAAATTGCGTGAGAGCAAGCTATGTTGTTTCTGATAATGATATATCGCCGTGGAGATCAGATACTACCGTTATAGGAAGCAGCAGATTAATAATGCCGAAGTGGGGAAGGCTTGACAATATAGGCATGGCTTCATTTAAGCGTTTATGTGATATCATAATAAGTCTTGTTTCTATCGTGATACTCAGTCCGCTTATGATCGTGATCGCAATAGGAGTCAAGCTTTCGGGAGAAGGCCCCGTTTTCTTTTGTCAGGAGAGAGTCGGACTGAACCGAAAGCTCTTTCAGATGCTGAAATTCAGAAGTATGGTCAGAAATGATGAGGAAAACACTGCATGGACGGTTGAAGACGATCCACGAAGAACTGCTTTCGGAAGCTTTTTAAGGAAATTCAGTCTTGACGAGCTGCCGCAGTTGTTCAATGTTCTTGCGGGTTCTATGAGTATAGTGGGACCTCGACCCGAGATCCCCTTATTTGTAGAAAAATACCGCTCCGATATTCCCGATTATATGATGAAGCATCAGGTGCGCCCCGGAATGACCGGGTGGGCGCAGATCAACGGGCTTCGAGGTGATACGAGCATTGAAGAACGCATAAAGTATGACTTGTGGTATATCGATAACTGGTCGCCGCTGCTTGACGCTGTTATTATAATTAAAACGATCTTCGGCGGTATGGTCAACAATGAATCGATCAGATTGAAGAAAATAGGAGAGACCGATCATGTCTGAAACATTCAACTCGTGCCGATCATTCTATCTTGAAAAAGTCTTTCCGGCAGCGGTATTTCTTCTGACATTGTGCCTGAAAGCCGAATTTGTTTTCCGCCACGTTTCTTTTCTTGGAAATGCAGCCACAGCGGCGAATATTATGGCGGTGATATGTGAAGCAGTCGTCTTTTTTGTGATCGTGTTCGCAAGAAAGACTCCGGGGCTTATCGTTCTGTTTTTAAATGCTTTATGGATGTTATTATCGAGAATGCTTCTGCACGATATGTCGCTCCCATTTGCAGCAACGGCGTGCGGCATGAGCTTTATCGTGTTTGCTCTTTATGCAGGGGGATGCTGCACGGGTGAAAAGCACTGCAAAACAATGATGAAGATACTGTACTTTGAAATGGCTGCTTTGTTGTCTGCTGTTTCGGCAGTGGGGATCCTGACGGCAGTATCCGGTCATTCGGTGTTTGGCATAGACGGCATTATTGTTCAAACGGAATCGTCAGTTCCGCCGCTTGTATTCGTTGAGTTTTTCGGGATACACAGAAACATCTCGGCAATGTATTTTGTGTGTGCATCAGGTATGATGTTATTCGGTCTTATAAAAGAACGGAATGTTTTTACAATTGCGGCAACAGTGATAACTCTTCCGCTTTTCTTCGTATCTGCTGCCTTGCAGCACTGCCGCAGTGCATATCTTGCATTTGCCGTTGTTATTTCTATATTGATTTTTTACGCATTACGAAAAAGGACAAATGCGCAAAGGCCATTTGTGAAAATGGTTGCAATATCGTGTGCAGCTTTATTATGTGCAGTTCTGATCTACGGAAGCTTCGGCCTTTGCAGCAAAGCGATGATGGATCTTTCACAGGATATGCGTATCTCGGAGGAGACACAGCTTGATCCTGAGCAGTTCGACACCGTGAGCGACAACAGAAGCACGCTTAGCGATGCGCCCACTCTGACAGGCCGCACCGATATCTGGAAAGCTGCGATAGACGTAATAAAGGAGCAGCCGGGCGTACTGTTATTCGGTCAGGCAGAAAATGATATGATGGATCTTGTAAACGAAAAGACTGCTTCGCCTTTCGGGCATATGCACAATTCGCTTATGCAGCAGCTCATGCTTTCGGGTGCGCCGGGATTTATCTTGTATACAGTTTTTTTTGCCCTGCTTTTAAAAAGATCGGCAGCTGTATTGCTTTCCAAAGAAAGCGCAGGCAACGAAAACGCAGTTCTTGCCGCTGTATTGCTCGGTGTTATGGCATACGGTGTTTTAGAGCCGATGCTGTCTTATTTTCTTCCGTTTGTCTCAATGTTTTTTGCATTGGCGTCGGGAGTATTCTGCCGCAGGGATAATACGGCGGAAGCACCGACCGAGGCGGCAGCCGAGACGCAGCCAATGTGCCGGACTGATAATTGACAAAGTTCAGGTCCCGCAAAAGACAAAGCGTAGCTGACAGAAAAAATCTCCCCCGATCAGATGATCGGGGGAGCATTTTGTAGGTTCTGTATTGATCAGAATCCCTTTACGAAATCAAGACCATAGTTCTCGCCGAAGTTGTTAGCCCAGTATGTCTGACCGTTTACCTGGTAGCATACAGCGTACTCAACATCTTCCGTGTTCTCATAGCCAAGAGAAAGAGATGTGCTCCAGTTCTCTGTGCCGTCATCGTTTGTGCTCTGATATGTGAGGGGCTGATCTGCATATGTGTTCCAGCCGTCTGTTGTGTATCTTACGAATACGTTCTTTGCGTAAGCATAGTTCTGGAGACGCGCATTTACTCTGTTAGCGCCGCCTACGAAACCGTAGTTTCTGAAAAGAGCGATGGGAGCAGTGCCGAGGCCTGTGCCTGTGTAATCATTGCCGTTGTTGTTATCCCAGTATGTAACACCGTCTGCTACATACTTGATGCAGAACTGATGAACGTTAGTTGTGAAAGATGCTTTCCAGATCTTGGAACCATCGTCGAGTGTTGTTACGTACTCAGCCTCAGCATCGTACCAGTTGTCCTGTTCACCGATAAAGTAATCGTAGTGAACATATACTTCCTGATCTGCTGCGCTGTCGTTCGTCTTAACGAAAACCTCGTATGTGCTCGAACCGTGCCAAGCCCATGTCTCGTCAGCGTAGTAAAGGCTTACTCTGTCTGTTGCAGCGTCAGCTGTTGTTGCACCTGCGATGCAGAAAACGCTGAGCATCATCGCAATTGCAGCGAAGATCGATGTGATTCTCTTAGTTGTCTTTTTCATTTTGATTTCCTCCGTTTAGTGTTATCAGTGAGCTACACAATAATTGATATCGTAGTTTGCACCAAAGTTATTAGCCCAGTATGTCTGACCGTTTACCTGATAGCAAATAGCGTACTCAAAACCATCATAGCTGCCGTTGTTATTTGCGTTTCTGATATCGATCTCTGTTGACCACTTCTCTGTGCCGTTGCTGTATGTGAGGTCATAACCGAGAGCCTTGTCTGAGTATGTGTTCCAGCCGTCTGTTGTGTATCTTACGAATACGTTCTTTACGTAAGCATAGTTCTGAAGAGTAGCGTTGATCGCAAAGTACTCTTCATTTAAAGAGTAGCCGTTCCATCTGTCAGCTTTGATCGGAGCAGAACCGAGAGTGGAGCTTGTATAGTAATTGCCGTTGTTGTCGTCCCAATATGTAACGCCGTCAGCTTCATACTTAACGGAGAACTGATTCGGTACTGTTGTAAAAGTAGCTTTCCAGATCTTTGAGCCGTCGTCAAGTGTTGTTACATATGCAGCTTCTGCGTCAAGCCACCCGATGATGCCTGTGTAATTGTAGTGAGCGTACACCTTCTGATCCTGTGCATTATCGTTTGTTTTGATAAACACCTCATAGGAATCATAGTGGTGAGAGTATATCTTGTTTGCATAGTAAAGGCTTACTTTGTCTGCTGCAGCGCTTGCTGTTGTTGCGCCTGCTGTGCAGAAAACGCTTATAAGGATCGCAATCGCAGCGATTACAGATGCGAATCTTGTTGTGCGTGTCTTTCTCATTGTTTTCCTCCGTTTTGCTCTTGCGGATCGTATAATTATGCTAAGGGAAGAGCATAAGCGTTCTTCCCTTGATGCCGATTAATAGTAGCTTGTTGTGATCTCGTAGTTGTAGCTGTAGTTGGACTCAAAGTTGTTAGCCCAGTACTCCTGACCGTTTACCTGATAGCATACAGCATACTCAAACTGAGAATAGTCTGTGATCTCGTCAACGGGGAAAGCAGCCCTCCATGTTTCGTAAGCGCCGTTGAAAGAAGACTTCTCATAGCTGAGGGGGATATCATGATATGTTGCCCAGTTGTCTGTTGTGTATCTTGCAAATACATTTTTCTCATAAGCAAGATTCTTAAGGTTAGCGATAAAGGCGTAATCGTAACGGTCTCTTCTCGGAACTGTTACGTTCTGAACGCCTACAGGCTGTCCTGTATAGTCGTTACCGTTGTTGTTGTCCCAGTATGTAACACCGTCTGCAACGTACTTGATAGCATATTTTTCGGTACCGCCGTAAGTTGCTCTCCAGATCTTGGAGCCGTCGCTGAGAGTCTTGTATAATTCAGCTTCGTAGTCAGTATGACTGAGGCTATGATGAAGATATACAGCTTCGTTCTCGGCATTGCCTGTTGTTTTGATGAATACTTCGTGAGTAAGTGAGTAAGAAGAAGCACGAACGTGGCAAACGCAGTCGGAAACGAATCTTACTCTGTCTGTGTCAGCGCTTGCGTTTGTTGCACCTGCAACGCAGATAACGCTGAGCATGATCGCAATCGCAGAAATGATCGATGCGAGTCTTTTTGTATTTTTTTATATAGATAATCGCTGCCGTAAAATGCATGGCAGCGATCGATCTTACAATGATTAGCCGCCGATTACGAAGTGCTTGTCGTAGTTTGCACCGAAGTTGTTAGCCCAGTATGTCTGGCCGTTTACCTGGTAGCAGATAGCGTACTCGAAGCCCTCTGTTGTGCCGTAATCATAGATAAGCGATTCGTCAACGGGGATAGTTGTTGTCCAAGCCTCTGTACCGTCGGCATTTGTCTTGTCGTAGGAGAGAGCCTTGTCAGCGTATGTGTTCCAGCCGTCTGTTGTGTATCTTACAAATACGTTCTTGTTGTAAGCGTAGTTCTGGAGAAGAGCGTCAATGCGGTAGTTGCCGTCATATCCGAGCCACTGATACTGATTTCTCGTTGCAACGATGGGAGCTGTGCCGATCTTTACACCCTCAGTGAAGTTGCTGCCGTTGTTGTTGTTCCAGTATTCAACACCGTTTGCAACGTACTTGATAGCGAAACGAACATCGTTAGTTGCGAAGCCTGCTTTCCAGATCTTGGAACCGTCGTTGAGTGTTGTTACGAGTGTAGCTTCGGAATCTCTCCAAATGCCTGTGTGCTTTGAAGTAAGGTAGCGAACGCTTACAGCCTCATCGGAAGCATTGCCTCTTGTCTGGATAAGAACCTGATAAGACGCTGAAGTTCCATTGTAATGGAAGTCGAATGTTTTGTCGATGGAGTAGAGAGCTACTCTGTCTGTGTCAGCGCTTGCGTTTGTTGCACCTGCAACGCAGATAACGCTGAGCATGATCGCAATCGCAGAAATGATCGATGCGAGTCTTTTTGTTACAATAACAAGCTGTCACAACGATTTGCGGCAGCTTGCTGCTGTACTGATTGATCAGCCGTGGAGATAGTAAGTGCCGTCGTAGTTAGAACCGAGGTTGTTAGCCCAATATGTCTGACCGTTTACCTGGTAGCAGATAGCGTACTCGAAGCCCTCTGCAGCAGTGTAGATGTCGCTGTTGTAGTATCTTCCTTCTTCAACTGTAACTGTTGTATTCCAGTTCTCTGTGCCGTCAGCGTTTGTGCTGTCGTAGGAGAGAGCCTTGTCAGTGTAAGTTGCCCAGTTGTCTGTTGTGTATCTTACGAATACATTCTTGTTGTAAGCGTAGTTCTGGAGAATAGCATTGATGGGGTACTCTTTAGTTGAACTGTAGTTATCAAAATATGTTCTTCTCTCTGCCATGATCGGAGCTGTGCCGAGTCTGGAACCGTAGTTTTCGGCTGTGCCTGCGCCGAGGTAGTCATTGCCGTTGTTGTTGTCCCAGAATACTTGTCCGTCAGCTTCATACTTGATAGCAAAACGGAAGCCTTCATTGCCGCCTGCAGCTGCTTTCCAGATCTTGGAGCCATCGTTAAGAGTTGTTACGTACTCTGCTTCTGCATCTTTCCAACCGCCTACGTAATCTTTGTAGTAGTGAACTGTTACTGCCTCGTTAGAAGCAGTGCCTCTTGTCTGAACGTAGATATCGTAATGTACATCGGAATCTTTATACATCCAGCTGTACTTAAGGTCACGATAGTAGAGCGATACTCTGTCTGTGTCGGCGCTTGCGTTAGTTACACCTGCAACGCAGATAACGCTGAGCATGATCGCAATTGCAGCGATGATCGATGCGAGTCTTTTTGTTGTCTTTGTCATTTTGTTTTCCTCCTGTTTCTTGATGATCAAGAATAATTTGTATTACACTCCGAAACAATTGTGTATCTTTGAGTGCATGTTTATCTTAACAAATATAGATTTAAAAATCAAGATGTTTTCATCAATTAATATGAATTCAAAGCCAATGTCAATATAGACTAATCGGAGGATTACGTTTTGTGCAACATAGTAAATTTAATGTGAAAACTATCAAAACATGTCCGAAATAGTTGTTTACTTTCACTTTTGCAGCAATATCAACCATGAAAAATACCTTTAAAATGAAATATACCCGAGAAAGTATTTTCTTGTTCCCGGGTATATTTTTTCGTTAATTAGTAGAGTCTGTAGTTGATGTCGTAGTTCTCGCCGAAGTTATTAGCCCAGTACTCCTGACCGTTTACCTGATAGCAAACAGCATACTCAAACTTATCAAGGTGATAGCCGTTTGTTCTGATGCCGCTTGCATCAATATATGCTGTCCATAATTCAGTGCCGTCATCATTTGTCTCGCTGTAGGAGAGGGGTACATCTGTGTAAGTGTCCCAGCCGTCTGTTGTGAATCTTACGAATACATTCTTGTTGTAAGCGTAGTTCTGAAGAAGAGCAAAGATGGGGAAGTTGTCATAGTCGTAAGAGATATCCGAGCGTCTTCTTACAGTGATGGGAGCAACGCCGAGAGCCTCAGTGCCGTTGTAGTTGTTGCCGTTGTTGTTGTCCCAGTATGTAACGCCGTCAGCAACGTACTTGATAGCATACGAAAAGCTGATGTTGTAAGAGTAGCTTGTGATGCATGTGTGTGCAACCTTCCAGATCTTGGAACCGTCGCTGAGTGTTGTAACGAACTCTGCTTCATGGTCATCCCAGCCGTCAGGTGTGTTGATGTTGTGGCCGTCGTTGAAGTGGATGAATACGCTCTCATCGGATGCGTTGCCTGTTGTCTTGATGTAGATGTGGTAAACCTTTGTGCCGTACTTTTCAAACTGCACGCCTGTAGAGTAAAGGCTTACCTTGTCAGTTGCAGCGCTTGCTGTTGTAGCGCCTGCAATGCACATAACGCTGAGCATGATTGCGATCGCAGTGATGATCGATGCAATTCTCTTTGTTGTCTTTGTCATTTTGTTTTCCTCCGTTTCCTGGTGAACAAGAATTATTGAAAATACATTCAGAAAACTTTATGTGATTCCGAATGTATGCTTATCTTACCAAATACCGATTGAAAAATCAAGATGTTTTCATTATTTAATACGAATTCTAAGCTGTTGTCAATATAGACTAATAGCGGCATTCCATTTTGTGCAACATAGTAATGATTATGTGATGGTTATCAAAACAAAAGCGCAAAATTTGGATAAAACAACAGTTGATCAGTGCTTTTTTTGTATCTGAGTGCAGACTTATAGTAACAGATACACTTGCAAAAAGCAAGCTTTTTCACGCAATTCAATCAATTTCTGTTGTTTGGTTATAATTAACATAATCATAGTTGTTATTTTGTGCAATACAACAACAACCGGAGTGATGATCTCTAAAAATATTTCGGATAATTGTTTATAATAACAATGCTGTGCGCTAAGTATAACAAAACAAAAACCGCATTCCGGCAGATAAAGCCGAAATGCGGTTTAGCTTATCATCGATCTATTTCAGAGATTTCAGTTTCTTCTGAAGCTCTATCATATGGTTACGGCAGGCAGTGATCTCGCCTGTGTATTTGTTGAACCACTCAACGTCGTTCTGATCGGGCGTAGACTGCATGAGCACCGCCTGAACAAGTACCGACTGCGATCTCGATCTCCTTCGTTCGATCTCGGTGATCGTATCAAGGCAGATCTTGATCTCTCTTTTTAACTTGCGCTTTTCAAAAAAGTTTGCCATATCAATCACCTAAAATCCTTTCTTGTCAACGGAATCAACTATCTCTGCTGCTTCATCATAGCCTTTGTCCAGGTTCTCGCTC
The DNA here is from genome assembly GCA_902785425.1 of uncultured Ruminococcus sp. Taxonomy (GTDB): domain Bacteria; phylum Bacillota; class Clostridia; order Oscillospirales; family Acutalibacteraceae; genus RUG592. Next base: position 35,145 of record CACZYP010000023.1, read on the forward strand.
ATATCCGAAACGGCTGTTCTTACGTCGTTCAAACGGGCTGTATCCTGCATCTGCTCGGGGTATTTAAGAAAGCATGTATACAGCTCGTTGATCGTACGCTTCTGGTCTTCCGTCATGTCGTTGAGCAAAAACGCAAACGCATTTGCATTGCTCAGATCCGTTATGATTCGCCTGTAACGAAGCGGCAGATCACCTTCCGCATTGAGATATGAGTCGATCGAAGCATCGGTGTTCGAGAGATACGTATTGAACTGTGTACGGTATGTCTCCTGAACTCTGTGAGTTTCATCGATATAGAGTCCGATAAAGACCAGAAGTGCAGCAATAGTTATCGCAAGCAGGAATCTTGTGACAAACATATGCTGTTTTATGAGACGTTCCTGGGTCATGTGTCGTTCACCTCATCACTTTCCGGTCTGTAATCTTCCTCTGCAAGACGTTTCTTTTCGGCTTCGATAGCCTCTCGCATTCTTCTTTCGTATTCTTCATCCTTTTTGCTGCTGGGTGCCTTTCCGAAAGCTTCTTTTGCTATGAAAAGCATAGAACGAAGCTCATAGACCGAAACAAGGATAAGGGGGAGAAGTACGAAGAGAAGGAATAGTTTGTTAGTATTTGCAAAAGAACCGAGCCACTTATATACTCCCGATTTGCGTACATATACGCCGAGAATATCTTTCGATTGTACGAGTACGCTGTCGTTCACGGGGTTGGCGTCGCCTCGGGTCACGTATTTATCGAAGCTTACCCTCCTCATTACACGGTGAGTTATCAGCATACCCTCCGTTTCTTTCGCTGTGGAATAGAAAGATATGATATCGCCCGCTTTTACCTTTGAAGGATCGCATCGTTTGATGATTATGAAATCATCAACATGCAGCGTCGGTTCCATACTTCCTGTTTCAACTTTAAGCACGCTGTAGCCAAACACATTTACGACCTTTCCTGTCATTGTGCATACAGTTACATAGATCGTAAATGCCAAAGACAGAGCCATAAGAACTATAGCAATTATAGTTGCGGCTTTCTTAAGCGGCTTTTTGTCCATTTTTCTGATCTTTTCGATCGTGGGGGAAATACGTTCTGTCTCCGCCTTGAACCAGCGGCGAATACGCTCTATAAAGCTTACATGGTATCTCTTGTACAGAGCACGCATTTCCTTCTGACGAGCTTTCTGTTCCTCGGGTGTAAGCTTGGAAACATACGGCGTTTTCGGCTTGCTGCGTTCTTCCTTTGCACGCTTGCGGCGGAACTTGTAGTCCGCTATTGCACGCATTGTGCGGTATTTGAAGGTCTGACCGTACTTCTTGTAGTAGACCTCCATTTCGGAACGCTGTTCCTTTTCGTTCTTTTGTCTCTCTCTTCTCTCTATGATATCGCTGCGGCGCTTCTTGAAGTCGGGACGATCTGTATTCTTCGGTATGATACCGAATACCATCGCAAGGACGTATTCTATGAAGTGTACAACGATCCATATCGGATTCTTGGAGTATTCACGGAATATAAGCTCAACAGGCTTGCTTTCAAAGTATCTGCGGTCTGTATCGAGCTTCTGAGCACGCTCTGCTTCGGCACGCTCTTTTTCCTTTTGCTGCTGTTCTTCTTTAAGCCGCTTTGCAAGCTCCGAAGGAGACTCTCTCTTCAGGCGCACCTTACGTGTTTTCTTTTTCGGCGGTTCAAAGCAGCTTTCATCCATTCCGAACGCAAATCCGAGAACGAGACGAACGTAATAAGCCTCCTGATCGATACGGAATTTTTCTTCCGCTTCTGCGTCGGCAATAGAGCGCTGCAAAAGCATCTCGTCAAGCTTGGCTTTATCTTCTGCTGCTTTCTTACGCTGCTTTTCGATAGCTGCAAGACGTTCTTTTTCCTTGCGCTGACGTTCCCTTTCGGCTGCTTCTTCTTCCTTGCGGGCACGTTCGAGCATTTCCTGTATCTTGCGCTCTTCTTCTGCTTTGCGCTCGGCAATACGCTTAAGCTCTGCCTGACGTTCTGCTTCGATGCGTTCTTCTTCGAGTCTGCGGCGTTCTGCTTCTTCTGCTTCACGCTGAGCTTCAAGCTCCTTGGCACGAAGCTCGTCTCTGTAAGCTTGTTCGATAGCTATCGCAAGCTTTACCTGCTCCGTTACTTCACGAAGCTCCGAGCTGTCGCCACGAATTCGTTTTGCCGCACCCTTTGCAAGCGAAACAGCTTCGCCGTTCTCACCGAGTGCGCCGATACCTGAGCCTATGCCGCTACCGTTTCCGGAGCCGCCTCCGCCGGGACCTGTGCCTGGACCTGCGCCGACACCGCCGCCCGAACCTCCGCCCGGACCGTCGCCCTCGCCGTCACCGTAGATGCCGGTTTCACCGTAGCCATCACCATAGCCGTATCCTAAGCCGCCGCCGATCCCCGAGCCGTCGCTTGCACCGTCGATAGATCCGCCGATACCTTCGCCGTCGGCATTGATACCGAGATTGAATCGCTTTTCAATGCTCGCAAACTGTCTGAGAACTTTAGGTGCTATAGGTTTGAGCTTTTTCGTTTCAAGAACATCCTGATCAGGTGATTCGGACGCACGGAATAAAAGCATGTGCAGACCGATAAGCTCGTAAAAATCATCTACAAATTGTTCGTTCGGCTCCATAGCCGAGTTTTCAATGTTGATCTCATAGCCGACCTTGTCGTAGCTTTCAATGTAGAGCCACAGCGTAAGGCATGCTTTAAGGTCAACGTTTTTCATGATAGCATTTGTACGCATTACGGGAGGACGAATATAAGTGTTGCCGAGCGCTCTGCATAGCTCGGAATCCTTGTAGCCCTCGATAATGCTTTTCAGCTTTTTTACACGCTGCCATACGGTGTATGAGCTGCGGTTGCGTTTTTCAAAATCATGATCGTTTTCAATGTTTATCTCGATCTTCGTTTTACCGCCCTGATTATCGTCAATGGTGGTCTTGAAACCGAGTGTGAATATCTCACCGTCCCTAGTTACTTCGGCAAGCTTTTCGTAGCGGACATTAATAAAAATGTTCAGACGCTCTATAAGCGTGTTGATAAACTTATTCTCATATGTCATAAGTGTTTCTTCCTTATGAACATTGAGTATCTTTGACGGTGTGATCCTTCCTGTTTTTTTGTCCACGCTCTGGATCAGATCGGTGTGCTGAGCCAGATGCTTTACTGATTCAATGGTGATATTGCGGGAAAGTGCTATAGGTACGATCTCTTCGATGTCTTCGATCGTTCTGCCGGGATTACGAAGAACATTATCTACATGAACAAGACCTTTTTCGATAGCCTCGACCCATGAAGTGTCGATAAGCCTCTGCATAAGAATACGGTTCATTGTAAATGAAGACTCTGTACCTCTGATAATGTTCATCAACGATATGTACTGCGGATTATCGTTAAAGAAATTCATTATCTCAGTGTAGTCGCTGCGAAACTGCAGCAATTCATTTTTCTTGGGCAATTCGTTCTCACCTGCCGATCATAGTGGACTAAAAATTTGTTTTATTGCCCTGCACCGTATCATTACAGTGACAGGGCAACGATTATTCATTGTTAAGCTCATCAATACAGCTTGCGCAGGCGTTCAAGATAAGCTATAGACTCGTCCATTGTATGAGTGCCGAACAGTGTTTCAAGATATGTGCAAAGCTCTTTCAGCTCGTCACGCAGCATCGCAATGTTCAGTGACTCAAACTTACGGAATACTTTTGTTGCAAGCACGTAGTCTATGCCTTCAAGTTCTTTGCCGCCGCTTGCAATGTAAACGGGAACAAAGAGGAGCATCTGCTTCATGATACGGTTACCGAAAGCTACTCTGAGCTTCTCGATCACCCAAAGGTCAAGCTGGTGTATCTTTTTAAGGTTTGCTTCCGATACGGGGTAGTATTTGTATGCGTCCTCAAACAGCTGATTGAGATGCGTGTAGCTGAGGTGCATGGGCGGCGTATCGGGTGCTTCAAATTCAATACCCTTTGCGTCAAGGTTTATAGGCTGAGCACGGTCGTAAACCTTATCGGAAATAGCAAATGTCGAGTCATCGTTATTAGCCGTTCCGATGTACCAGATATTCTGCGAAATATGTATCTTACCGTGATTGATCTTTGCAGGGTCGGTGCTCCATGCGTTCGGAACGATGTCAAGCTCCCACTCGTCTGCATTAGGCATTTCAAGTATCGACAGCATTTCTGCGAAGTAGTACTCGATACGTGCGATGTTCATCTCGTCGAGGAGGATAAGGTTGATATCGTCGTTATATCCCGAAGAGTAGATACGTCTCAGAACTTCCGTCTCGTTGAAGTTCTTCGTAAATTCGTTGAAGTAGCCGAAAAGCTCTGTACGGTCACGCCATGAAGGCTGTACAGAAGCGATCGTCGTGTCCATTCCGAGGAACTTGCCGAACGAATAGGGCAGAGACGTTTTACCTGTACCGGAAATACCCTGGAGTATGATAAGCTTCGTTGAAGCCATACCTGCAAGAAAAAGTCTGATAGTCTTAGGTTCGTAGTAGAGCTGCATTCTTGAGCAGGCAAAGTTGCGGAATTCATCAACAAGCTGTTCGAGAGTGATCTCGTTGTTGTACTCCGGCGGAGTATAATTTGCATAGAACTGATCCACTTCGATGAGCTTGGAGAAACGGGAGTCTGTCGTCTGAACAATACCTGCTTCGATGACCTGTCCCTGCATCTCGCCGCCTTCGCCCTCGGCGCCTGCTGCACCGAAAGAGCCTGCCGCAAGTGACAGAGCGCCTGACCCCGGAACTCCCATCTGAGCGACTTTCATCGCCATGATCTCGTCTTTTTCCTTTACAGCTTTCAGAACACGCTGCTGAAGCACAGCGATCTCCTGCAAAAGATCCTCGTTGCTTACGATGGAGTGACGGAAACGGATGTATTTCCTTACAGCAAGAATGATTATCCATATAAGCAGCAGGAAAATTGCGATCACTACTATTATTGCGAGTATAGCAAGCACCCACTCAACAGCTCCGAACTGTGTTGAGTGCTCCTTGAATATCTCTATGTATTGTTTTATGTTGAAGATCTGTTTTAAACCGTTCCATAATCCCAGAAAGATCATAGCAAATCCTTTCAGGATCTCGGAAATAAATTCAAAAAACCATTCCAGAAAGTTATCCATAGCGTTCCCTCATTACACAGTGTCGTAGTGTCGGGCAGCAGCGCAGAGAGCAAATGCGGAAGCTCCGCTTTTGTCCCGGTATCTGTATTTTGCCGTTCACATTATTGTTCTGCCGGCGGCGCCTCGTTTGTTTTGTTTTCGGCTGTCGGCTCGGTCGTTTCTTCTGCTTTTTCGGCGGTATCTGATGCCGGCTCCGTTTTTTCTTCCTTCGGCGTGTCTGCCTCCGGTGCAGGTGCGGTCTTTTCGTCTCCTGCCGAAGCTTTCTGAGCCGCAAGGTATTCTTCGATAGCACGGCGCTTTATTTCTTCCTCATCAAGCTGAGGCTCCTTGCCTTCGTTCTTGACGCTGATAACGGTGATGATGAACTTGTAAAGCTCAAACAGAAAGAACAGCGCCATCGGGATAATTATGCACACGAAGAAGCCGAGCTTTGTTCTCAGAAATGCCATTACATTGCCTGCTCCGGAAAACTTGACATTGGTCCATTTTCCGATAAGCTCGCTCTGATATGCCGGTAATTCATCATCGATGGGGTTGTTGTCGCCTCGTGTGATAAAGCTTACGGAGTTTTCCGATTTGTTGATCTTTACGATCCTATGCGTATTCTTTACCTTCTGACCGTCAATGAGAGTCCAGAAGGTGATAACATCATCGACCTGAAGTGAGTTTACGTCGTCGATCTGCTTACAGATGATAAGGTCGCCTACGTCGAATGTCGGTACCATTGAGGGCGATTCGATCGTCAGCGGTATGTATCCGAAAAGATTTGCAACGCCGCCGCTGCTTGTCGATGAAAATACGAGTATGGTGATAAGAAGTGCGAATATGACGATAAGCCATAAGATAACGTTGCCTATTACTGCGAGTGCCTTTTTCATAATATAATTCTCCTTAGCGTTTATGTAGTTTCTGCAATACGGAAGTTCATTCCGAATTTAATTGTTCCACCGACGATCGCATCGGTGCAGTCGGGGTCGTTCCCCTCAAGCCAAATAACGACTGTATACTTGTCTTTGGCTTTGCTTTTGAATTTCTCGGTGGACGTTTGCAGGACCTTCGTCGATGAGAGAAATGTTTCGTCGCAGTCGCCTTCTTTGCCTGCTCCGTTTGATTTTGTTTTTCCGTAAACTGTCTTTTCGCCGTTTTTGTAAACAGCGACACGGATAGCCTCGTCTACGTCTTTTGTAACGTTTTCTATGACCATCTCGCCGTTATAAGATATGGTATCGTCACCGGAGTTTATAAGATAGAACGTATATGCTATATAGTTCTCTCCGTTGTGCGTACCGTTTATCTGATCTACCGTTACGGGAATATCCTCGCCGCTGATATTAGTCAGGTTATAAATAATATCTGCATTCAGCACGGCATGAGAGATATCATATTCCGGAGTTTCCGAAAGCGTAAGACCCTGATTTACCATGTCGTATTTATCTATCTTTACGGTGAAAGCTCCGAATTTTGAATAAAAGTACGATATCGCATACCCCGCCGCTACTATCATTATAAGTATCAGTGCGATCAGGCTGAGAATACGTATCCATAGCAGATAGCCTTTGGCTTCCTTTGCTGTCCTTCTAAGAGCAAGCGTATTTCGGACATCGTTATCGCCTGTTTGTTTCGGATCATCTATTTTTTCATTATTATTGCCTTCGGCCTCTTTGACCTCTTCGGCTTTCTTTTTCTTCCCGAATGCCATATCGCCTGCACCTCCGTTCCATTTTACATTTTATTTGTGCCAGCGGTTTATCATTTCCTCAAGCGTCATATAGTCGCCGGGGAGGGAGCCTATGCAGTAGTTGCAGCCGAGTTCGTACAGTGTTTCTGCCTGCTTGCTCGTTCTCACTCCTGCGGCGACAGGTTCCGCATCAAGGCCTTTGATATAGCTTATGATCGCCCCGACAGCTTTATCGGTGCGGTCGGACTGCCTGAGCTGTGCCGTTACCGATTCGTCTATCATAACATGATCGACTGCAAGCTTTGCAAGATTTATCATCGGGCAGCCGTTCTTGCCGAAATCGGGCAGCATCATATGATAGCCGTGACGCCTCATTCTCGAAATGCCCTTGCGAGCCTCTTTGTCCGCTGTAGCAAGAACGGAGTAGGGTACACAGAAAGCTATCTCGTTCGAGGTCGTCTGAAATTTTTCGCACATATCGTTTACAATATCGGGCGTTTCGCTGCTGCGAAGTATACTCAGCGGCATGTCGAGCGAAATCCATCTGAAATTCAGACCCTTTTCGTTCATTTCCTTTGCCGCTTCCAGCAGCTGGAGCAGTTCAAGATTAAAAAGCTCTTCGCTCACGCCTGCATGCTCGGTAACGGGTCGGAACACATCGGGGAGCAGTACCCCAAGCCCGGGAGTATTGAGGTGTGTGCGTGAGATATAGCAAACACGGGAGCCTGACGACACATCGATCATAGGGCGGTAATTTAGCTCGACCGCTCTCAATCCGCCGACGTTGGTCTGTATATGAGCCATAGCGCACACTCCTTTCATATTATATCGGATAGTTGCAAATACGGCGCCGCCGTATTGGTCGTATATGCTTTTCATTAATATAGAAACGCAAAGCCGTCTGCACCGGTGTGATATATCACAAGCAAAAGGCGTTTTACAATTGTTTTATGATGTTTTGACTGCTGAACCGCCGTCGTTTATAAATGAAAAACAATAAGATCATAACTATACAGATTTATTTTATCATATATGACGGCAAATGTCAATCTTAGACGAATAATTGAATATTTTTGTCTAAGTTGACGAATTTATGTGAAAAATAATATCGATTATTTTTTTGTAATAATTATTGACAACAGGTCTAAAAACTGTTAAAATATAGGAAAATAATGAGGCACTATTATGAGGAGAAAAAATTGTTAGGAGGTATCATGAGAAATATGCAGTTCGGAATAGCAGGGAATGTCCGGCTGCGCAAAACAAATCTACTACAGAAAGGAAAGTGTATTATGAAAACTATGAAAACAGATAAAATGAATAACAGCGCTATGAGAAAACTCATACCCGCAACGTCAATGCTTCTCGTTTCATCGATCATGCTTGCTTCTTCTACATATGCTTGGTTTACGATGAGTAGAGAGGTTGAGGTAACAAACCTTCAAATGACTGCTACAGTACCTGAGGATATTCAGTTGAGTCTTGGCAAACTCACAGGCGGCGAGTTAGGTTTAAATACCGGAACACTTACTAAAATATCGACAGCAACTAATGCGGATAATGGTAATGTAGACGTTCCAACTGTTTCAACTGACTGGTCTAATCTTGCAGATATTAGCAAGTATTATCAGTTTGGTAAAATGATTCCTGCATCTTCTACCACTGGTGCAAATATCTATTTTACGCCTAATGCTACAGGAGTAGGTAAGACTGTAGCGACAGATGCAGCTTATTATGATGCTGCAGTAGCTACAACGGCGCAAACAGAAGATAGGACAAGTGCAACGACAAAGTACAACACTACTGTTCATGCTATGACAGCTGCCAATGATACGTGGTCAACTACGTCATACAAGGCGGGCACGGGATGGAATACCACAGAAGATGATGGTTATTATATTGATGTTCCCGTTTGGTTTAGAACTTCGAGTGAAAAGGGGGCAAGTCTCTCTGTTCAAGCTTATGTTAAGCCCAAAACCGCTTCAACTACTGAAAATGCCAATAATGAAGCTTTGTATAGAGCAGTTCGTGTTGCTGTTCTTGATAGCAGTGGCGCTTCTTTGACTAATATTATACCTGTCGCTGACGGTTGGGACATGACTGCTCAGACTCCAACACTTAAAGCTCATCCGTTTGATTTGGGTACTAATGATGCTAATAGCATTGTTAACTATTATACAGGCAGAGTTGACGGCGTTACAAATGGTGCAGTTAAAGCTGAAGGTACTGGTGCAACATCTACTACGTATGGTGCCGCTACAATGTACAATAAGAGTGGTGTTATTTCGCTTAGTGCAGGTAGCGATGGCAACTATGGAGCAATGACAAAAGTGATTATTCGTATTTGGCTTGAAGGTGAAGATCCCGATTGTTGGAATGATACGGCTGGTCAGGACTGGAGCATCAATCTTAAGTTCAACAACGAAACAACTAATGCTAATGGTGCGTCTAACGATAACATCAGTGGTGTTGATAATACTGTTGTTATGACTACTCCGAAGGAACCCACAACTCCGTAACCGTAATATGTATTCATTAGAACTTCCCCCTCCTCGGAGGGGGATTTTTCTTTCCTATTCCGTAAAAACATAGCGAACCAAAAGAATAAAGAATTAAACGCAACGAGATTTATCGATAAAATCACCGATAGAATATATAGGCAAATTTAGCGACAAACTCGATCAATCCCCATTTTAGCATCCCCTTAAAGTTCCCTCCTTTCCACTTGCTTCCACAACCTTTCAGCACCCTTTCAACTCGCCTCAATTTCGCATAAAAAACACAAAAATATAAAAAAATTCACAAAAAATTCCATAAAACATTTGAAATAATCAAAACTTTGTGTTATAATAGACAGTGAATAGTTATGTATTTTTTTAGTATTTGATATATGCACGGAGGTGGGGCAGATGACGGAAAATGAGTATAAAAACAATACCAAAACCACTGCCGGCTCTGCCGTACCGAACGGCAGTAAATACAGCGAACATGATCTGGATCGTTACAGACGCACATCGCTTATAAAGCTTTTCGCAATGGGCGCAGCGCTGATACTGCTCATAGTAGTCGGAACGATCTCCTGGTTTACGATGAATAGAGAAGTTGAGAACACAAGTCTGCAGATGACGGCGGAGGGGGCGCCGTTTACTATCTATACGAGAAGCGGAAGCGGTACTTACAATGATGTTTATGAATCGCTTGAAACCGGAGGAATGGAGTGGCAGATCAGTTCGGACTATAATTTTGATAATCATGAAAACGCAAAAAAAGAAGGAGAAACCGAGCCGGGAATTGAGCCCGGAGACCACGGTATACTTGAATTCAGAGTGTCGCCAAATAATGATGCTTCAATAACCGTTGACTGCGTTTTTGATATGAAGGCTTATACCGAAACCATAACATTAGGAGCCAACAATACTCCCGTCTATACAGTAACGGAGATGAGTGACAGTTCTCTTGTGGGTTACGTTAAAGCACACTTAATGCTTTTTACGGGCGTTGATCCGAACACGGGAAAGTACACAGGTCTGATCGGCAATGACGAAACGCTGAGACGGGTTCTTGAAGATCAGACATACACAAGAAACAACACTGCGTATACAAAGATCTATTGGGTATGGCCGGAGCATCTGAGCGATCTCACGAGTAATAATGATTCCGCAATTATATATGCTCCCTCAGAACGTTCAGCTGTTATATCGTATATCGCAAATAATAAGGACGGTTTCTTTAAGGATTGTAATGACAGTATATCGAAAGTATCGACAGATTTAACGACATTGGCATCGTCGTATAATTCTACGATATATAATCACTATAACATGAAATATGACAATGCCGATCTTGATATCGGAAACAATGTGTCGTATGTTTTGCTTTCAATGAAAGTTGAGTAACTGAACAGAGCAAGGCTACGGGGATTGTTTCAAATATCAGGTAAAGGAGGTGACGGCGTTGAAAAGATCAATTGAAAAATTCAGGAAGCTGTCTCTTCCGATGAAAATACAGTTTGTTGTAGCACTTATGTGTACCTTGGCTCTCCCTGCATATGCATGGTTTGCTTTTCAGGATAGGATAGAGGCTTTTACAAAGGTCAAGGAACCGCCGTCGATCAACCTTGCTTCGGGCGGTGATGATCCGGCTCTGTATATTACGCTTGAGAATATCGACGTTTCGGTCGGTACGGATAAATATATCGTGTTTTCTATTGAACCCGGAAAGTATTCGGCGTATGACATTCAGCTTTCACATACTACAAACATTCCTTTTACCTATAAGCTTTATAGGGTGCAGGAAGATGCGAACGGAACAATAGAATACACGGATCATACCAGAAATGCTAATGAAGAAACAGAGTTAAAATACAGCATAATAACTACGGCAGCGGGTACAACGTCAGGTGAGGTTACACTTACAGATATCAACCCGGATGATATGTCAACCGGCAGATATCTTGGAGACGAGAATGACCTTTCTGCTGCACGTAAAAACTATGTTGACAGTGATGATGTAAATATGTATGTAAAGCCGTTGTACAGCGTGGCAAGAAGTATACCGCAGCTGAATGAAAATGATGACGGCAGTGCCGACAGAGATTATTTTGCAATCAGGATAATCTGGCCCCCCGGCACAAGCAGTATTACATATACCGATGCAGATTATTGGAACTATGCCTTTAATAATAAGGAGACAGACCTGATCTATATTTCGGCTAAGCAGAATTCGGTCGAATCTCCTTAGAAATTTATCGGTAAATATATCGACAACAATTTAGAGCGTTATAACACAGAATGAGGCGATTATTATGAAAGGACGTATTAAGAATATTTATAAAAGAATAATTAAATATCCTGTTACGATCTGGATGGTTGCGTCTATTCTCACTCTGGTTGTTCTTTATCCGGTTCTTGCAGCGTATAACGGCACAGCAATCGTAAAGAGGGTAGTATCTACACAGTCTTCAAGTACAAGTGTCTTTTCTTCAAACTATATGGAGGTTTTTTCAACGAATATAGCTGTTAAGAATCTCCGTACCATAAATGAGGGAGATTTTATATGCCCTGTTACGGTTTGTAACTATGATCAGCTTGATCCTACCAGCCCTGCCAAAGGAATGATAGTTTACAATTTTACTGCCGAGCTTGTGAGATATGATTCCGGTACAGACACTTACGTTCCGGTTACAACGGTTCAGACAAAGGATAACAACGTTAATAAAACCTTTTATGTAACTAAAGTAATTGATGATAATCAGACAATTCAAACAGATACAGAACATAGCATAAACAGCACGGGAAGCTTCTCTTATACATATCTGTCTGAGACTCTTGAGGGTGATAATCCTTTCAGAGATACTTATAACATTTGTTTCGATGCTACCGAAGTTGCCAAGGATGTTCCCGATCTTTTTATCAAAGTAACGGCAACACCAACCGCAGAGAGCAGTCAGCAAAACAACGGTATTTCAAATCTGGCAAGTATTATCAGTATTTCGCAGGGTCGAACTGTAGAAACAGGCTGGCACGGAAGTCTTCAGGAAACCAGTACTACGGACTATGACGGTTATAACATGATAATCGAAGGTTCAGGCGCAGGAACGATAGAAATTCAATGGGATAATACGAGATTTACAATGAATCCTGTTTTTGTCAGTCAGTATGGCGGAACAGGGGGATTATTAACAGATGCAGAAGATATTTCAGGGCAGACAGGTTGGAAAAAAAGAACGCTTACCGTTGATTCGGCAACCGGAGACAACAGATATGTTGTGCAGTTCTACAAGAATGATCCGGGCACTACATATACGGGAAATGAATACCCAAGCAAATATATAAAATGTGTTAATTACGTACAGAATGATGAAACAACTCCAACGCCTTCTCCCGAACCATAGGGTTTCAATATTCTAAGGAAGCACTGATTAAACCGAGTGCCCATATTGCGCAGTCAGATTTTGAGGCAAATTGGACGAAAAAGCCGCAGTAATACTGACGTATTTCAAGGTTTTTGAGTTCAATTTGACCAAAAGATGCAAGCAAGATGGGTGCTCAGTCCACGGGACGTGATTTATTCAGTGGTTCCCTAAGTTATAAACGATTAGCGGGGATTTGGATTTTGACTCACAGCCGGTTGTGATAGCAGGTGATTATATGAAAATGATTTTTGATCGTAAAAATAGATTATTCAAGAAGCTTGTCAGCCTTACTCTTGTTATGGCTCTTGTTTTCACTGGAATGCCTATGAATTATGTTTCTGAGGAAATAAAGGAACGCATCGGGCTCGTGCTGAATGCCAAGGCTGATGAAACTCTTGATGAGTTGAAAGCAAAATACACGGGAAATGCTCATAATTTTACATCGGGAACACCAAATCTATCCGAGTATTCACAGTGCTTTCAGGATTCAACATGGGCTGCAAGTCATAGTAATGATACGATAACTCTGAATCCTGCTGCCGGCAGCTTTGTATTTGATTCAAATTATCATCCGATAGGAAATGCCTCAGCTGCATTTGAAGGAACGATCGTACTTAATACCTCCGCAGATGATTTTGTGGTTGACGCAAGCGCCCCGATATTTGATTATGTAAAGGATTCTGTTACCTTTAGAAGAATGGACGACTCTGCAAGGATACCGCTTAACATCAATCGTGCAAATAATGTCGGAGATACCGTATCGCCTCTTTTTGCAAATCATGTAGTTGGAAGCGGTGCTTCTTCGCCGTATGAATGGAAGGTAACGTTAAACTCTGCGAGTGTCAGAAGCTATTCGGGAGTTATCTATGAAATGACCGACGGCGCAAAGATTGAACTTACGTTTACTGATAACAGCGTTCATACACCGCAGCTGGATAATAATAACAACATTACTTCCGGTTCGATCATTGATAATAAAGAGAGCGGTAAAAATTACGGAATACTTTGCGGTGATGTAAAAGACGGCAGTGTTCTTCAGGCCCGATATATAAAAACGAATGATGATAACGTTACATTTATCGGCACGGAAACAGCTTATTGCGGTGGATTTGTAGGTGAATTAAACAATTCAACGTTTGAGATCCTTTCAGGCAGTAGCAGCCTTAAGGTCGATTTTAAAACAGCTAAAGATCAGGTCGGTTTTATATGCGGCCATGCAGAAAACAGTACGATAACTTTGCCCGCAACGTATACTTTTTCCGGAACAATAGACGGAAATGTCTATGCGGGAGGTATTGCTGGATACTGCAAGAATACAGTTGTAGATTATGAGACCTCGACAGGTACCATTGCGCTTTCGGACTGCGTGATCAAAAACGGCACATCAACAGGCGGAGTATTTGGATACTATGAGTGCGATTCATATGCAAATGATATCCTTATCGATCGAAAGTATTCACTGACAGAATGCACTATAGAAGGTACAGTTCTGAACGGCGGTATCGCAGGAGAGTATAAGGTGACTTACAGCAATGCCGTTACTATTGACTTAGATAATTATTCTCTAAGTACAATCAGTCTTGATACGGGATCTTCTGCAGGCGGACTTTTTGGTAAGTATACTTGTGGCGGAAATGTTACGATCACAGATTCTGATACTACCAATGATGATTTTACGCCTCCCTCAAGCTCGTTAGTGTTCGGCGGAATTATCGGTGAATTTGTCAATAACTCTTATTCAAGAACACTTACATTAACCGGATTCACTGTAGATGGGCTGAGTTGTTCATCGTCCGGAAATGTTGGCGGTATTATCAGAATGCTTACGGGTTCAACGTATGTGTCTGTAGATGGAGTCAGCATTACAAATGCAGATGCTTCCGATGCGGAAGTATTTGGCGGTATTATATCCACTCTTAATAATAGCAATAACGAAGGATCATTTATCGATGTTGTTGGTGATCTTACGCTTTCCCTTGAATCGGGTAAAACATATAAAGGCGGCGCAATAGCAGGTTCTTTCAAGAAAGGTGTTATCCGTCTTGCCGGTGTTACAGATATAAGCGATGCTAAAGCTGCCAATGGCTACGCTCAGCTTGTATATGAAAACGATGAAACTCTTGTTTACGCAAAGGGCAGCGGTGAGGATTCGGATTGGACATTGATAAGAAACTCCGATACAACTGCCTCAGACCTCGGTCAGTGGGGCGAAGTCGTAAGGATGTTTACTGTTAACGGTGTTGAAAAGAATGCAGAGGAAGCAGGTATTGTATCCGTAGCAAATAATAAGGTTACTGTTGCGCAGGGTGTTATTGCTTTGACCGACACCTTTTCTTTTGCAAAGTGCGCTTTGAATATGCAGCTTAATGATGGAAATGATCATGGAGCACTTTGTTTTGCTGACAAAACAACTTATAATAAGAATATATTGTTAAACTCTGCCATCACGGTTAGCGGAAAGATTGATCTTTCCGGAACGGGTCTGCTCGGATTAATGCGTGACGGAGGAAATGGTAAGTATCTTGGTGATAATAATAGTTTTAGTTCCGTTGTTAAATTTTTCACCGGTTCGGTTACGGGTTCCGGCAGTGCTGAAATAATACTGGCGACCGGCGAAACATATGGTACATATGAAGGAAACAGTACCGGAACAGGCGGCAAAATATATGTTTCAAACGGTTATGGTCATGATGCGCAGGGATTGTTTGCATTCGCCAAAGGTGCGGAAGTGACAAATCTTAAAGTCAGCGGCAGTATTGATGTTGAAAGAAATGCAGGCTCAAAGCATTTATATGCTGGTGCATTATTTGGAGCCATGACAAACGGCGCAGATATTTCCGGAGTAGATATAACCACAACTATCAATGCAACACGCTTAAATGATGCTCTCTTTTACATAGGCGGAGTTGTCGGCGTATTTGACGGAACTGATACAACGAATTCAAATGGTTATTCGTTAACTATAGATACCAATTCTACAATTAAGCCAACTATTAATCTGTATGGATCCATTGCATGTGAGTCCGGGTATGACACAAAGAGTACTTACGTTGGCGGCGTGTTAGGTTTGTTAAAAGGTGCAACTTCAACAAAATACGCTGTTTCTATTGCAAATTCGGAAGTATCTCCTAATATAACAATTGATAATAGTGTTTCAGATGCAGACCTTTCATATATTGGCGGTATGATCGGACGTGTGGCAAAGAACGAATCCAATGAGCGCTCGATCACACTGGATACTGTCACTATGTCAAATGCAAGTGTGGATACAAAGGCAAAACATGCCGGCGGACTTCTTGGCGCTATGTGGCAGAGAACCAATCTAACTGTCGATGGTCTGACAATAACAGGTTCGACCGTCAATCATAAGTATTCGAAAACAGGAAGCCAACAGAGCGGTCTTGTATTTATGGGATCGGGTAAGTGGGATATCAATTCTCTGACAATTCAGGCAACTACTGATGCAACTCCTGTCAACACAAGTTTTTATTCCACAGATACTGCTCCGGAATCATTCGGTCTTATTGTAAATCAAGCATACGATGGAAACGATGGACTATATATTAATCTCTTAAACAGCGGTTACACTCTTTCGGGAGTTACTGTGCCTGTAAGTTCGAGTAATGCAAATTACTTCTTTGACGAAATAGCGGCTGATACCAAGAATAACAGTTGCGATGGCGGTGATATCCTTATCGGCGGAAATGGTACCGGTATTGTAAACATTAACATGAACGCTGCCAACGGAACAAAAACCAAGATAACAGATGTTTACGGCAATACTGAAAACGGTACAGGCACATATCAGAACAAACTGTATTCACAGCTCGTAAATCTTGTTGGCAATCAGAACAGCAGATATTATTACAATCTTGATGTTATGATGAGCAGCGGTCATACCAAGACCGATGGTGAGAAATTCTTGCTGTGGAGTGTAAATCAGTACGCTGCTTCAAACATAAATTCAAATTTTACAGGTGCTGTTGCCAATATCACGGATATTGATCTCAGCGGATTGTCGTATTATCCGATCCCCGGCGGCGAAGTAACTATTCCGACAAGCTCAACCGTTACATTTGGATTCAAGGCTATCAATGATTATGAAGATGCTTCAAGAACACCGGATGACTGGTCAAGAAATCCTGATGATAACGGAAATGCTAAAACAACAAATGCACGCAATCAGCATTATCTCATGCAGACGGGCTTGTTCACAACGGTAACTTCGTTATCCGCAGCAAATCTCACACTTACCGGAGATTTCGGATATGTGTCGGGTGCAGCTTCCGGTGCGCTTATCAATAAATCTACTTCGGGTTCTGTTACTTTAAGCGGTTTGACGCTTGATAATCTGAAACCATCAAATAATGATTCGTATATGCTTATAAACAGCATTGATGGTACAGGTACAGCAACTCCGTCGTTGACATTAAGCAATCTTCGTGCGACCAATTACAGCACCGGTCTGCCTGCTGCAAAGTCATTGTTTGGAACAGCAACAGGTCAGAATTTGACAATGTCATTCAGCGATATAAAGCTTGATGCGAGAGATGATACCACAATATCCGATACAAACTGGACATCTGCGGCTGCATCGGCAATGGATACAACATACGGAACATCTCGCTCGATTTTCAGTACGGCTATTTTCTTTACTGAATTGTGGGCGTCAAAGTCTTCAACTATCGAGTATTATTATACTGTAGACGAAGACTGGGGTTCCGGTAATCCAAGAAATGTTACATATGGTAAGGAAGTTTCAGATTCAAGAGAGTATAACAACGGCGATGGTGAGAAAAAATACAATATAGTCGGAAGCGGTACAAGACACTTTACTAATCCGATTTCCGATAGTAATACAGAGTTTAACTTTTCTGCAGGTTTTCTTCCGTATGTCGCTAATTATACATCAAAAGGAACAAATGCTACTTATCCTGTAACAGAAATTAAGGTGAACTATAAAGTTGAAGGACTTACTGAAGGCTGCGGAACCTATAATGACCCATACGTTATTTCTACAGGTGCACAGTTGAAGTTAGTCGCTAATGCAGTGAATGATGTAGACTATCCCGGTTCTATCAAATTACCGAATACTATGACTGAATCAAGCAGCTTGCCGTTTGCGGCTACATGGCATTCCGGTCAAAATGGTGATGGTTTGTATAACAAAAGCGGCTCGAATTATGTAGCAGACGAGAGTAACATCGGCGGATTATCGACATGGACTACTGCGTATGTTCGTAATTATCTTGCATCGGCATATTATGTGATAAATGCAGATCTAACAGGAGCCAATAGTCTTCCATCTGACTTTGATGGTATTGGAAAACCCGGAAACACTGTAAATGGTAATGTTGTTTTCCACGGTGTTATCGTAGGAAAGAAGTCAAATGGATCTGCACCTACCATCACAAATCCTTCGGGCAATCCGCTTATTTATATCAGTAATGGTTCTGTTATAAAGAATATAAATATTTCGGTAACTAATAGCTTCACTAAAACATTGGGGAGGTATGGCGATAATGCGCTTTATGGTTATAAAACGAATGATTCAACCTATAAGGGCGCTGAGTACTATGGCGGCGTTATCGGCGAGATAATGGGTGGCGATAATATCATTGATGATGTTACTGTCACATATTCTAATTCAACAATAACTCTTGATGGATCAGCTAAGCATCTCATAGCCGAAGGCGGAATGGTTGGCTGTGTTGTAAACGGTGCGCTCATTTTTAGAGGTTCAAATTCTGTGACAGGAAGAACAGTTACCGGCGGCGGTATATATTCTAACCCTTACGTTGGCAGAGTTATCAACGGTTATGCTGTCTATGAACAGATTGAAAATAAAACAGGAACAGCACCTGACAACGGTGGTAATTATCACATTGACACTATAGTAAGAGACAACACAAAACTTGATGTTAATTATTCGGATGGTACAATTACCGTTCCTAATGCGCAATCGCTTTATATCTTATCGCTGATCACGCAGTCGATTGCAAGCACTGCTAATACAAGCAGCCCTTATGATTATTACAAGTATTCGCCTTCGTATGGTTATAATAAAGATTCAGGTTATCAGTATATTAATGGTGTCGCAAGGCTTGGCGATTACAGTTCTGTAGGTTGTGGAACGAGTGCTGCACAGCCAGATGATTATATTTCGTATGCAAGTTTGGATAGTGTTAATAACTATACAAATTCTTCCTCAATAGACGGATTAATGAAAGCTCCCATACCGTATATTATATACAGATATACAACAAGATATGGAACAACGACCACAAATCCTGCTGCGGATTTTCCTGCAAGGAGAATGACCTTTGACAACAGCAAATTCTGGGATATTACTCTGTCTTCAAGCAACACTTTTAATACCTTTGGCGATAACTTCAAGGCGTTCAGGGGAATTGGATGTGTAGGAATAAATGCATATTCTCAAAAAAATGCTGCCTCGAAAACCGCATTTAAAGTAGCTACATTTGATGGCGGTAATAATACAATTAAACTTCATATCAGTTTACCTCGTTATAGAAGAGATCAAGAAAACTATTTTCATAATCAAAACAAATCGCTTACACAGACATATTCCGGCGATAATTTAGATAATACTAACTACGGACATGATGGAAACCTCTGGCAGGTAATGGGCATTGGATTATTTGATTGTGTTTTAGTAAAAAATGATTCTGATCATGAGTATCAGTTCCAAAATTTCAAACTTCAAGGAATAATCGAAGACGTTGTGTATGATTCCACCGGAAAAATTGTAACTGGGACATGTACTTATAATAATAAAAATGAAGAGCAACAAGGTAAAACGCAGCTTTTCTGCGTGGGCGGAGTAGTTGGAAAGCGTGTGACATTTGGTGGATCTGGCGATACGAATAACGCATATGATACAGATTGCAATTACAGCACTATAAGATTTGACGGACTGACAATAACCGGTGCTTATGCCTGTGGAGGCTTGATTGGAATTGATGCGACTAAATCTGGCAGGAAAATGGAAATCAATGACTGTAATTCCACGCAAAACGGTATAAGCATTACAGGAGGATATTATGGAAAAGATAATAATCTACGTCATGGAATAGGTAGCTTTGTTGGTATGACATTCTGGTGCCGACCTTATATTGATGGCGGAACTAACAAATCGGATATTTCTGTTTCAAATGTTACAACATTCTATAATGGCACTGGTAACAGATGTGCTGTAGGTGGACTAATCGGGTATACCGGTTCGGGAGCTGAGATTAAAAATATCAATTTGAAAGGACTTGGTACTAATCCAGTTGTAGGCTCAGAAAACGCTACAAATGCGGCAGGCTATATCGGCTTCTCCCAAACAATGAATAATGTTTGGACTGATAACGATTATGTAATAATTGAAAACTGTACGTTAAATAAAATATCTGTTAAAGCGAAAAATAGTGCAGCGGGCTTTTTGGCGAGATGTGGTAATAGTATGACGGATTATTATCCTAAATATATTAGGATATCTAATTGTGCAGTAATCGGAGATTCACAAAACAAGCCTGAAATAAAAACTTATGCCACAGCAAGCGATGATAGATTTGGTGCTGCTGGGTTTGTTGCAGAAGTAAGCTTTAACACCAACACACCGTCTGACTTCAATAGCAGTAACACAAGTGTAATAGAGAACAGCTATATAACCGACTATACAGTAGAAGGCAGAAATACTGGCGGCATTATTGGTGCAGTATCAAATAAACCGATTTTTCTGAAAAACCTGTATGTTAAGGATTGTGATATAATTACAAATAGTAGCAATGCTGGCGGAATGGTGGGATTATCTAAAGCGAAGATTGCTGGCTATAACCTGAAAATTGAAAATGTAGATTTCAAGAAAAACACCAGCGGTATTATTTCTGACTATACAAGCAATGCAGGAATAATTATTGGTGCAAACAGTAGCAACTTAATCGACAAATTTATCGGAATCGGCGTATATCATACAACCGATGCAAAGGTTCCGACCACAGTAGTTAAAACAAACGGCACAAACCCCGGCAACTTCTTCGTCTTCGCCGACTACCTAAACACCTCCGCAACCGACCTTGCTAACGGAACAGGCTACGCATCAACATTCGGAGTTACAGCGGCAAATACTGTTGCTGATACTGATAATAATATACCTTATCCGTCAGCACCATATGTTAGCACCTCACCTCACATGACTTTAGGTACAGATGAATTTATCACAGGTGATGGAGTAGGAATTGGTGCAACCGTTGGCAATGCCGGAGCAATCTACAAGGACGCTAAGGCAGACTCTTCAAACAGGAGATATACGATCGGAACCGATACAGATTCTTCATTTGATTCAACCGAAAAAACCGACAGTGCAGTTCTTGCGACATATATTAATGATGATGGTTCCTACAAAAACGGTTCGTTTAAGATATCTACCGCTTCCGCTGAATTTGGCAGCACTTTTACTGAATTGACAGGTGTTCAGAATTTTGCGATGCTTGTTATCAATGATGATGCTGATAAATCGGCAGATATCACGCCTTTTATTAAATCTTACATTCGTTTGGTTACGAATGCGGCAAACAGTAAAAACCAATATGCTGTTGATAGAGATGCATACAGCTGTGGTAGTACTAATACTATTGACAAACTGTATAAGGTAGTAATCAATCCTTGCTACTACGATTCCGGTTCCGGCAAGTTTGTTCTTGGAACAGCGGGTACCCAGGGACTGCAAATCTATCCAGGCACTGATACCACTAATCATGGAAAGTATTGGTTCGACTCCACCAAAGCCGATTCCGAATCAGGTAACACATGTCAGTTCTCTTTGATCGATGTTCAATTCAAAGACCCGACTGATACGTCAAAAGTGGCGTACCATCTCTATGTTCCCGTCTACACAAAGAAAATGCTTACCGCAGAATTCAGCGCTGTAACAATGTCGGCAACATCTTATTACCGCAGCCCTTATGCAAGTAAGATCGCTTCCGAAATTGCCGATGGAAAGAATGCGACAGGTAATAATTCCATTCTTGTTGAAAGTACAAACGAGTGGACAACAACATTTATACGCTATACATATCCGAAGAATCAGATATCGTCAGGTGATAACTGGAACTTCAATAAAAGTATAACGTTGTATCTTGATGGCAATTTCCAGACTTTACCGAACGGGACAAAGCTGATCCTTCTCGATCCGAATGCTAATGCGGATAAGTTTTACACAATGACTCTTGACGGTTCGTATTCAACGGGTACGTATATAACGCTCAATTTGTCATCCTTTGAAGACGGAAGCGGAAACCAATTTGCTCCGCAGAATCTGTCTGCGATCCTTGCAGATCCGGGTGCATCAAGTACTGTTACAGGTCATACGAATGAACTTTATGAAGATTACTATATCAGTATGTATGTTCCTAAAGTTGTGGGTCAAACCCATAGTGTTCAGTTTGGCAGCAAAAACATAAACATAATGACGCAAACAGATGGCGAAGAAGAGCACAAGGCAAATATTGATCCAAAGCTTTACTCGCTTGTAATTCTGGGTGACTTGTTTAATCATACCATAACACAAAACAGCTTTATAGTTACATCGGGTGACGGAGTAACGTTCGATGACAATCGTGAAATGACATCAGTCAATAAGGTGCTGAAGACGGAAGTAACTTCTACCGTTCAGATCAAAGACAAGAGTGCTGGTTCATATCTTTCAAACTCAGATGTTTATCATGCATTTTATCTGACACTGACTTCACACGATGCCGATCATAAAGTCTCCGACATTATTTACGGTATCACTCCGGGATATGTTCAGAATACTACTACGGTAAGCTATACTGATAAATATGGAAGCTATACAGACAGTACAACGCATTCGTATCTTGGTGCTAACTATATCTATCTCAACTCAGGCAGTATCAAGGATGCGCTGCTGTCTACTCAAAATGATGAATCGGCAACAACGGTTGTTACGCTGCATTCCGTAACAACGATGACATTTAATGACATTACTGCCTTTCCTTTCAATCAAAGCGGCGCCGCAGGAATAGGTACGCAGGTATCTGTTAAATCGAATCTTGCCTACCGAGAAGAAGATCTTCGTTTCAGTGCGTTGAATGCCAGAGAGGAAGATCCCGAAGGAAAATTCTATTATTCGACCAGCAAGAATAGCGCTCAGCTGAGTTTTAACGCTGTTCCCGCTGATGATGTTACCGATGAGATCGGCCTTAAAACGAACAACAGAAGCTTATTGGGTGTAAACGGAAAGTACGGCGTACAGCATCCTGTATACGGCAAAGCAATTTACAATGTTGATGATATCATTGACTATAATTCTGCTGAAAATGTAGTGTATACTATTTCGCTGTTTAAAAAGGTTACTGATGGAAATGGTACTCATTATGATCAGGTCGATAATATCAGTGACTATCTCAGCAATGTTACCCTTACTGATTCCAATTCGGAGGTGACATTGATTGCCGACACTACTACCGATCCTCAGACATATGTATATACGGGTGCTATAGATCATAACAGTCAGGTTGATCTTGATAAGATGTTTGAAGTAGACTTTAGCTGTATTGTTCATTCGGGTGATGCTGCTCATAATGAGTATGCTAACTACAAGGTTCTGCTGACAGCTGATCTCGACGGTGCAACGAATGCATGGAAAGAAGCGTATCTCATATATACAAATGCAAAATTCGATCCTTCGGTTATAGATGAATAAGGCTGATATTATTTATTGATCTC
Source organism: uncultured Ruminococcus sp. (assembly GCA_902785425.1). Taxonomy (GTDB): domain Bacteria; phylum Bacillota; class Clostridia; order Oscillospirales; family Acutalibacteraceae; genus RUG592. The sequence continues at coordinate 58,616 of CACZYP010000023.1, forward strand.
AATTGCTTATCAGACCAACTCCCATGGCATTTTATGTCATGGGAGTTTATTTTTTTACGCTGTGGTATTGGAGATATGTTCCAGCTATCGGCCTGGACATCCCAGCAGGTTTCGCCGATATTGCTTTCAAGCAGATAAAACGGTAAAAACTTACAGTAAAAACTCCTCCTATTTCCACCAACTGCTGAAAATAGTACTTGTATTTACCATGATAATATGATAAAATTACAAAGTTGAGCTTTATAGCGAGCGCACATCTTCGGAAGTGCGCTTTTTGTTCTGTATTATTACCATTTCCATCAGGAGGACACACAATGCAATCATCACGTCTGAAGAATCGTGTAAAATCCCGCTTTCTGTTCAGGGTAGTTATTCCCGGGATCTTTCTAATACTTATTTTCATGTACGCAAATCTTTCGTACAGCTGGATGCCGGTCATTACTCATCTGACTCATCCATCTATAGCTTGTGAAGATATGACTGTAAACGATATGTGCAACGGCCTGACCGTTAAAGGTGAGTTGGACAATGTTATCGACTGTTTTGGAGTATACGAAACAGAAACTCATGTCGATGAAAGACTTGCACAAGAGTATAATATCCCCGAAAAATCCGAGGAATCTTATATCTGGATATCGTCTATTGATGAAAACACGCTCATGCTGATACATGCTTCCCCGGACGATTACTCCAAGCTGAATCGCAATGCAATTATGTATTGGAAATCACTCGATACCGATACGGATTCCGAGGAAGATGCGGAAGGATCGGAATATTCCGACAGTAACAAGTCATATAAGGTCAAGGTTGATGCTACGCTCAAGAAAAACGATCCGGAAGTATTGGCATTATATCAGGACTGGCTTAGAGCGGCCGGTCTGTCTGCGGCAGATGTAAAGCTTGCTCCTTATACGCTTGACATGACACGCTCATACGCTTCCTGTGTTAAAAGCTTTGGCATAGGTTCGCTCATTCTCCTGATCGTTATCGGTATTTTGTGGCTTACCACAGATACATATATCAGATACAGTAAGAAAAAAACAGCTCGTGAGACAGCAATAGCAAATGCGATGTCCCAGGGCTTCGGCAGCTATACGCCATACGGCGGTTCTCAGAGCAGCAATTCGTATCAATCGTTCACATCGCAAAGAACAAGTTATCCGCCGCAGAAAAGCACTGTCGGCTACGGCAGAACCAATACATCGTCTGCAAAAAGCAATGTAAGCTACGGCAATACGGCAGGCTCCTTTAAGTCAAGCTACAGCTCTGAAAATTCTGATCAGCCGAAGATCACAACAAGTGAGGGCGGCTACACGGGCTATCGGTCGGGCAGCTCGAACTATGCAAGTTCCGACAGCACAGATCAGCCGAAGATCACAACATGTGAGGGCGGTTACACGGGCTATCGGTCGGGCAGCTCGAACTATGCAAGCTCCGACAGCACAGATCAGCCGAAGATCACAACAAGTGAGGGCGGCTACACAGGCTACCGGTCGGGCAGCTCGAACTATGCAAGCTCCGACAGCACAGATCAGCCGAAGATCACAACAAGCGAGGGCGGCTACACGGGCTATCGGTCGGAAAGCTCAAACTATACAGGCTTGGAAAGCGCTTATGAGCCGAAGATCACTACAAACAGGGGCAGCCACACCGTTCCTCAGACGGGCAGCTCAGACTACACAGGCTTGGAAAGTGCTTATCAGCCGAGGATCACTACAAGTGAAGGCGGCTATAACGCTTACAGAACGTCAAACAGCTTCTATAATAATCCGCAAAACGATATCATCCCGTCCGGAAACAGTAATTTATAAGCAGAAGATCGTAGGGTCGATTATTAAGGAAGCGCTGATTAAATAGAGTGCCCATATTGCGCAGTCAGATCTTGAGTTCAATTTGACCAAAAGATGCGCTCGTAACACACCGAGAAGGCAAGCCGTAAGGCGCAGACCGATCGGCATGTGTTACAAGTGTCCTTGGGGTGCAAGCAAGATGGGTGCTCAGTCCAAAGGACGTGAATTATTCAGTGGTTCCTTATATTTATAATGACACGAAGAGATCAATAAAAACACGGCGAGCAGGGAAAATCTCCTGCTTGCCGTGTTTCGTTTCTTATGAAGACAATAAGTTGGGTTTGAGTTTCCGATAGGCACCATATTTTGTCGGCTGCAAGGTTAATGAGGTGTAATGGATAATGTATCTTCTCTCCGTTGGAAAGCGTAAAAACATCTCGACCATTCTGTCTTTTTACTTTGTTGCCTGTAGTATTTTCAGCTGTTCGGTAAGCTTTACTGCCTGTATGTATTTTATATACATAAAAAGCAATAGTATGACGATGAATATGATTCCTACCATTATTCCGATAGACAGATAAAACTTCAGTTCACTTCCATTGTACTTCGGCGGAGGGGAAACAAGAAGCATTACCACAAGTTCAATAAGCAGCAGTTCAACGATCTGCCTTATTATATATTGTCTCGGTGTTGGTTCTTTCTTGAAATAGGTAACACAGGTAGGCAAAATGCAAGCTCCGGCAATAATGATCGGACTGAATAAATGATAATAGAATAGTTCCTGTTCGGGTGCAATTATCTCACCATAAACAGCACTTCCGAAAAGAATTAAAGTTACAAGTACAAAAAACATCTGTACCCGTGACAGAATAAACTCTTTCAAAGTCATTATACCATTCCGCCTTTCAATGCTTTTTTCAGGTCTGATGCATATTTTCTCGTTATCACGACCTGTTCGCCCGAGATAAGCTCTGCCATAAATCGTGAGTTCAAAGCAGGCTTGATGGAGCTTACTTTCATCAGATTAAGCAGCATCGATTTTGATATTCTCAAAAACCGTTTTTCTTTAAGCATTTCCTCCAGCTCATACAACCTTTGTTTCGTTTCGTATACGTTGTTCAGCGTGTATACAAACGATTTGTTGTCTACCGTTTCTATGTACAGAATATCCGATACCGACACTTCGTATATCTTTTCGTCAGAAACGCAGGAGAGCTGCCCCTGTCGTGATTTGACAAAGGCAACTATTTCCTGTACTTCTTCGCTTAATGTGTGACATTGTATTTCGATCATTTCAGGCTTGCTTTTATCTATTTTTGTGATCTTCGTCTGCATATCAATACTTTGCTTGAATGTCAAGCGTTCCTTCGCCTTTAAGATAGTAGTTGAACCAATTAAGAACGATGCTGTTTACGGTAGTCATAAACTCGGTGTTGTCAACTTCCGATTCTCCTTCGTCAAGCATTGAGGCGAGTGTGGGGGAGATAAGCGGAAGGTCTGTAAAGTCCATATGGAGCGCACCGCTGAAAACTACTGTTCTGCCGTCCTTTGCGTTTTCGATAACACTGTCGTTTACGTAAGAATAGGCATTTTCGTTCTTATACTGTTCTCTCTCATTATAGTCTTTCTCTTTTGTAAAATCAAGTATAGGCACAGGATAGGGCTCGTCATAATAATCATACTTGCCGTTCGTTACAGATATCCTTTCGCTGAGCATCGTACCGTCAAGGTCGATCACTGCGTCAATATCGCTGCGTTCTCTGCCGACAGCCGTTGATGTCGCACCGCCCAATGAATGACCCATAAGTCCGATCTTATCTGTATTTGTCATTCTGAGGACATTCAGTACATCGCTTGAATTATCTGTGTGCCATGCGTTATCAAGCGAACCTGTTTCCTGTGCGGTTTCGATCGTGTCAAGCACAAAATTTTCATCGGCGATCCTCAGTTTCATCCATTCTTCCGTGATGGCGTCGTTGTTGATATTCATAACATCATTGATAAATGTCCGGTCAACTGTAACTATGCTGCCCTGTGTGTCTTTTGTAAAAAAAGCGTGGTGAGGATGGTCAAGAGCAGCAACTACGTAACCGTTGCTTGCAAGCTCTTCATATGTCGAGAAATTGCTCTGATAATATCCAAACGCACCGTGCGAGAACACAACAAGGGGATAAGAACCGCTGTCTGTATCGGGATAATAAAAATGCACGGGTACTTCTCTGTATGAACCGTCGTTTTCAAATGTGTCCCGGCGGCTTTCGTCCACAAGTATCGCACTTGTCATTTTTACATCATACCCGCCAGTCGTGGGCAGACCGTTATAATTTGTGAAGATAAAAGCAGGAGCAAGTGCAAGCGACACAATGACTAAAGAGAAAACAAAGCTTAAGACCGCATGTATTCTGTTTTTATGGCATGCTGCTTTTTTGCGCCCGGTCAATTGGTCACGGGAATGATCGATGTGGTCAGCGGAAGTAGAGTTGTTATTCAGACCAAAGCCGAAACGGTACTGCCTGCGGTCGCTTGACCGCCATGCGGCAAGCAGTCGGATGACCAGGACGATCAAAGCGATCGCATAACGCCATTTCAAATGCGTTGAGGGAACAACGATAATCCCGACCAAAGCGATCGTTTCTGCAAGCCTTACGGCAGCTTTTGTTTTAAGCCACGCTGTCTTTTCGGGAGCTTTGGTAAATGCAAGAACAAGCTGTGTGATCTCAAGAATTATAAAGATGATAAAGAATACTGCACTCATTATAAACCTTCCTCTCAATTTGAATCGTGGTTTGTTGTTGTGACTACAGTATAACAAACGCAGAAATCTTTTACAATACGACAAACGGTAAGATGCAAAAACGGCAGGTAAGATGCAGAAAAGTGTGATCGTTAGACTATTTGACGGCTGTTTTTACGCTCGGAAAATATGTGCAGCAAGTGTCGCTGCACAATAACAGAAAACAGTGAGGGGTGCCGTGATTTGCATTTTATGGGGTCTTACAGCCTCGTCAACGCTATGTTTTGATCTGTCGGGGAAACTTAGGGAGCCACTGAATAAATCACGTCCTGCGGACTGAGCGCCCATCTTGCTTGCATATTTTCGTCATCTTGCACTCAACTCCCTTGAAATACGTCAGTATGGTCTCGGCTGCCGCCTCGGTCGGTGCTGTTGCCTTGCGGCAACGTCTGCCACCGGCAGAC
>CACZYP010000024.1 GCA_902785425.1 uncultured Ruminococcus sp.
CTTGAAATACGTCAGTATTCCTGCGGCTTTTTCGTCCAATTTGCCTCAAAATCTGACTGCGCAATATGGGCACTCGATTTAATCAGTGCTTCCCTAATATTTATCTTATTACGGTCTCTGATAATTATACTTGATAATATCTCCCTCGTAGTTGTCACTGTCGGGGGTGATATTATTGTTCGGGGAGGCTGTGACGATGTCCTCTCCGCCGAGGTCGAGCACCTCTGTGAGCGGCGTTTCGTATTTTTTCTTATTCATCATCAAATTCCTCCTGCGAATACGTAATTTTCGGCTGCCTTAGCGTACACATACGTTGCTCTTGCAAGGTCTGCGTCGTTTTCTGTGAAGCCCTTGCCCTGTTCGTATACTTCAAGTACGCCCCTTACGTAGTCGAACGGCGAGTACACATACGATACGCCGTTTATTTTGATCTCCGACGAAACGCAAAGATCTTCCGGAGCGTAATCGGGCATATCGAAGTAGATGTAATTGCCCTTTTTGCCTGCCGTCCACCAGTTGTTTTCATGTAATATTTCTGCGATAACATCATCGGCGTTCTTGCTCTCATCGGTTATCGAGTAGTAGTGGCGCATAGTTGTCTTGTTGAGATAAAGCAAGCTCGTTCCCTCGTATGCAATGCCGTATTCTTCAAGTCCCGATTCCATATCAAGATCATCCTTCCACAGCTCGATATCCTCCGAGCCAAGCTGCGGTGTTGTGTACTCGATGCCTGCGTTTGCGAGGTCATCGGTGTTCTTGCCGAATTTGAGCTGCGCCTTTGCGCCGTAGTCGAGCATTTTTGTAACAAGGTCGTGCTCGTCGATGTAGTCGTCGCTGCCGAGTATCGCATCTGCAAAATCTCTGACGCTCGTTGTTACCGTGTACTGCTCTTCGCCTGCTGTTACAGACGCCGTGATGGGCGAAGTCATTTCCGCAGGGTTGACGGAGCATTTTATCTTGTAGTAAGCACGCTCGCTGTTATTGACCGTTACTGTTTCTTTAAGGCTTTCATTGACCGTGACCGAAGGACACTCTATGCTCTCGCCGTTAGTTTCCTTTGTAAAGCTTACAACGCTGCCGTCGGGAACGATGTCCGCATCGAGGTAGAACACCACGCCGATATCGCCGCCGAGCGTTATGCTGCGGCCTGCGAAAGCTGTCGTAAACTCCGCCGCTATAACGGTGTTTGCGGCAGGCATTTCAAACGAGTACACGCCGTCAACGCTTGCAAGCTCGGTGCCGTTTACGGTAACGCTCTTTACAAAATAATCCTTGTCGGGTGTTACGGTGAAAGTTACATCGTCGCCGGGGAAAATGCTGTCAATGTTGTTTACGATAAGCTTGCCGTGCTCTGTGCTGTTCACGGTAACGGTAAACTTCGAGAGATAGCCGGGGGCGTCTGTGCCGCCGTCAATGCGGGCGTACTCTTTGTCAGTGTGGGCGCTGTCAAATGCCGTGCCTTTTCCGCCTTTGAGGTTTGTGCAGCCTGAGAACATTCCTTCGGAATCTTCCACATTATTCGTGTTCCAGTTTCTGCCGACATATATAGCTGTAAGCCCGGACTTTTCATCTGCTTTGAACATACCGTACATATACTTTACTCTGCTTGTATCAAAGCTGCTGAGGTCGAGAGAGGTCAGAGATTCACAGTTACAGAACATACAGGCCATAAACGTTACACTGCTTGTATCAAAGCTGCTGCCGAATGTGAGAGAGGTCAGTGCTTTACAGCCGGAGAACATTTCGGTCATATTGGTTACACTGCCTGTTTCAAAGCTGCTGCCGAATGTGAGAGAGGTCAGTGCTTCGCAGCCGTCGAACATAGCGCCCATATCCGTTACACTGCCTGTTTCAAAGCTGCTGAGATCAAGCGTTGTCAGCGCTTTGCAGTTTTGGAACATATAGCTCATATACGTTACACTGCCTGTATCAAAGCCGCTGAGATCAAGACTTGTCAGCGCTTTGCAGCCGGAGAACATATTGTCCATTCTCTTTACACTGCTTGTATCAAAGCCGCTGCCGAATGTGAGTGTTGTAAGCGCTTCGCACCCGGAGAACATAGAGATCATATTCGTTACACTGCTTGTTTTAAAGCTGCTCAGGTCAAGACTTGTCAGTGCTTTGCAGCCGGAGAACATACAGTACATATTCGTTACGCTGCTTGTATCAAAGCCGCTGCCGAATGTGAGTGTTGTCAGGGCTGTGCAGCCGTAGAACATATATCTCATATTCGTTACACTGCTTGTATCAAAGCCGCTGAGGTCAAGACTTGTCAGCGCTTTGCAGTTTTGGAACATATAGCTCATATCCCTTACACTGCCTGTATCAAAGCCGCTGCCGAATGTGAGTGTTGTAAGGGCTTTGCAGCCGTAGAACATAAAGCTCATATACGTTACACTGCTTGTATCAAAGCCGCTGAGGTCAAGACTTGTCAGCGCTTTGCAGTTTTGGAACATAGAGTTCATATTCGTTACGCTGCTTGTATCAAAACCGCTGCCGAATGTGAGTGTTGTAAGCGCTTCGCAGCCGGAGAACATAAAGCTCATATCCGTTACACTGCCTGTATCAAAGCCGCTGAGGTCAAGACTTGTCAGCGCTTTGCAGTTTTGGAACATAGAGTCCATATTCGTTACGCTGCTTGTATCAAAACCGCTGCCGAATGTGAGTGTTGTCAGCGCTTCGCAGCCACGGAACATATATCTCATATCCGTCACACTGCCTGTATCAAAGCCGCTGAGATCAAGACTTGTCAGCGCTTTGCAGTTTTGGAACATATAGCTCATATCCGTCACACTGCCTGTATCAAAGCCACTGAAGTCAAGACTTGTCAGCGCTTTGCAGCCGTAGAACATATAGCTCATATCCGTTACACTGCTTGAATCTGCGCCTGTGAGGTCGATAGTTTCGACATTGGTAAATTTCCGAAACAGATTCGATGAGTCTTCCGGAAGAACTGCTCCGGCAGCGTCAACGGCAATATGAAGAACATCGGTGTAGCTTACGCCGTCCGTGAGAATAATATTGGAACCGATCCCACAAATATCACTGCCTTTGAGGTAGAGCGTGCCTGTTGTGCTGTCAAAATACGATGTGGTGTCAGCGATTACATTAATGTCAACATTTCCCTCGGGCATGGTGAACGAATACTCGCCCGCTGCCGATAAAGTGACAGCAGAGCCGTTGACGGTAACGCTCTTGATTTCGTAACCCGTATCCGCATTGACTCTAAGTCTAACGCTATCGCCGTAATGCGCCGTCGATTGTTCGGTACCGTTTACCTTTATGTACACATAGCCGTGCGTAATGCTGTTTGTCGTGATACTGTAAACATCGTGCGTTATATCGGAGCTTACAACAACGTCGCTGTCGGGCATTGTGAGCGTGGAGCCGTTGAGCGTTCCGGCATTTACCGTGTAGCCGTTGAACGTGTAGCCCGCAGAAATAGCGGTGTGGTCGAGCGTGAGCGCTACGCTGTCGTCTTTTCCTGCATAGAACTTGCCGCCGTAGGAAAGACCCGTGCCATACGCTGTGATACCGCTGACGTTGTATGTATTTGCCGCTGTGCCGAAGCCGACGGTAGTATCTGCGCCTGCTGTGATACTGTGAGCAGCTTTAGCCTGCGCCGAGCCTATAGCTGTAATGTAGTAGCTGTTTGCGGCGGTAGTGGTGCTGTTCCAGCCTCTTGCAAAGGTTGCGCTGTTGTCGCTTGCCATAGTTTCGCTGCCCGAAAGCGCTGCCGGGGCGCACAAACTGTTTGTTATAGTGACGGTCTTGTTAGAGCCTGTCCAGCCGATAAAGCCGCCGTTGCTGGCACCGCTGCCGTTTTTCTGTAAGAGTTTGCCGCTAAACAGACAGCCTGTGAAGTTGATCTCATAACCGCTTGCACGGCTCCAGCCGACAAAGCCGCTGTTGTTGCCGCCTTCGCTGTGTATAACCGTGCTGCTCAGGCAGTTTTTAAAGTTTACGGTATGCTCGCAAAGACCGACAAAGCCGCCCGAACCGCCTGCCGAGGTGATGTCGATATTGCTTTTGCAGTTTTCGATCGTTACATTGCCGTAAAGATGGCCGATAAGACCTGCCGCATAGCTGCCCGTACTGTTTATCGTACCCTTGACGGTAAGATTTCGGAAATACGGAGTTATATTAGAAGCCGTTGCAGCAAACGGGGCGATGAAATCCTCCGAGCCTGAGCTGTTGAACGTGAGCGTTTTTCCGTAGCCGTCAAGGCTGCCTGCAAAAGCGTTCGTAGCTAAGCCTGCCGATCTTGAAACGGTAATGTCGTTTTCAAGCCTGAAATGCTTGCCGCTGAAGTTGCTGAAAATATCGCTGTGTTCCATCGCTTCGCAGAGGAAATTCCAGTCTGACGTATCGCTGATGAGGAACGGCTGCGACTGCGAACCGTTTGAGTTGCCGAAGTAGAGGCTTTCCAACACGGCGGCATCATCGGTAACGGTGACGGTATTGTTGATCCTCGTTGCCGACAATGGATTGTAGCTTGCATTGCCGTTCGTTTTGAGCCAGATGTAGTATGTACCCTTGTTTGTCGCAGTAATGCTGCTGTAATTCGCAGTCCAGCTTGACGGCTGCGAAGAAGCCGAGGTGCTCACGCCGTAGTAGACAGTCTGACCGCCCGAAACGGCAGCAGCCGATCTGATAATGCTCTTCGCCGTACCGTCATAGAGAATCGGCGTGTTAAGACCCGGCTGCGAGGTGATCTGAGTAGTTCCAAGCCCAAGCACGGTGAATGTAACAGAAGTGCTGCTTTTGCTCGTGAGCTGACATCTCTGCGTAAACTGATACGGCTCTTTGGGAGCAAGCTCGTCTACGTCGCTGAGTCCGTTGACTTCAATAACGTTGTTGGTATTGTTTGTAAGCGTAGCGCCTGCCTCGAAGATATCTTCGACATAGCAGTTTGTAAGATTGACGCTGCTGTTGTAAGCATGCGTTGCCGCACTCGCCGTGATCGAGATCTCTCTTGCAATATCTGCGATAGGCTGCACAGGCACGCTGCCCGTTACAAGCAGAGCCGCAAGCGAGAGCGCCGCTGCTTTTTTCCTGAAATTACCTTTCACTAAAATTACCTCCTTTGCACAAAAAGTGCAAACTGATCCCACCGTTTCACAAACGGTTTTCGGAAATGTATACATATGGTTTAATTATACTACAATCCGGCGGAAATATCAATCGGAATGCGGTGAAAAAAGCAGGAACTGCCGCAGTTTTTTTTGCGGCAGTTCCCTTGTACGGTACTGTAGTTTTGCTGTTTCTTACGGCTCCATGAATGCTGTTTCAAATTCTTCGGGAGTGTACTTTTTGTCTTCGTTGCTTGTAACGATAACGTCTTCCGTTTCAAACATCAGAATATCAAGTTCTGCGGAAACATATTTTTCTTTTTCCATCATTCTACCTCTTCACTTAAAAAAGATATCCGTATTCTTCAACGAGAGCTTTGATATCGTCCATCGTGAGCATACCCTTGCCGAAAGCAACTTTCAGCCATTCGGCGTTGAACGAATTGTAGATGTTTTCGGGAACGATATCCTTGAAGTCGTCGTAGGTGAAACGTCCGTATGTTTCAAGATCAGCCTGCATCTTGTCCTTATCGTATGTCATACTCTCGGTGTCAACATCGAACATATTGACAAAGCCGTCGGAATCAGCGGTAACAGACAGGATACCGTTAGTGTAAAGGCAAAGGTAACGAGCTGTTACGGGGCTGTAGACCTCGGTCGTCACAGTGTCGGTCCATACGTCTGTGAGCGCTGCCGTATCCCATGTGTTGTTATCGGTATCGCCCTGCTTCATAAATGTATGACCGATATAATCTTCAAGGGTATTCTCATTGATATAAACATACTTTCCGAGTGTGACATCGAAGAAGCCGTGTTCATAAGCGATCCCTATATCTGTTCCGTCAGAGAAGCAAGCGTGGATTATCTTGTACTCACTTTCCTTGACAAAATGGTTCATCGCAACGGGAGAACTGCTGTAACGTCCCGTTTCGAGATCCCACACAAGAAGCTCCTCGCCCGGCTCGATCTGCTCAACAGGCTTCTTTGTACCGTCGGCAAGAGTTATCATAGTACCCTTTATGACGCATGTTGAACAGCTGCTGTATATCTTCGCTTCGCCATCGGGCATACGGAAGTAATACGTATTCGCATCAACGCTGTCTGTCTTATTTAAGCAATCACTGTCGGAATAGTAATCAACTTTTATTTCGTTTGATGTAATAGCGAATTCCTTACTCTGTGCTAAATCAATATAAGAAATAACTACCTTGACCACAGTGCCCGGCTCCAAAAAGCTTCCGCTTACGATCGTATCGTCTCCTGCCGTAACTGCTGTCGTACTATTGGTATTGGAAATAGTCACCTTGTATTTCCAGTGAGCATAAAGTCTTGTATTTGCAGAAGGCGTATAGCTGTCGCCCTGATCTCCGACCTTAGTGCCGCCTGCAGGTGATGTATGCCAACCGCTAAAGCTGCGTGAGGCGTCGCCTTGCGGTGTGGGAAGTGTGAAAGAATCACCGCACTTAACGGTAGTATAAGCGAGCGTCTCGTCCGCACCGTTGAGATCATACGTGACGGTGTAATGTGTAAGATACTCGACCGCTTCCATTGAATAGAAATAAAGCGCTTTAGCCGTATCGCTGAGCTTTTTATCGGAAGAATTAACCGCATTCATGATATAATTGAGCGGACTGTAGGTAACGGAGTATGTGCTGCCGCCGGACTGCACATAAAGTGTAAAATCATTCCGGATCTCTTCCGCACTTATATTTCTGATACGGGCTACCTGATAATCATCATACCGTTTTGTTTCGACTGTGCGGCCTTCACATGTGAAAGTGAGTTGATCGGTGCTTTCAAAAAACAGTGAAAGCGTAGTGTCGGAGTTGAGAGTAAGCGTAGCGCCGCTGAATGTGATCCCCTCAGGAAGATCGGAAGTGTAAAACTTGTCGATAGATACATCACCGAGGGCTTTTTCCTCAGCCGACAATGCAGCATTGGGAACATCACTTGTATCAACGCCGAAATAATCCTGAGCGTATGCGCCGTAGTTGAGCATCGCCTTGACAAGGAAGGCTTCCGCCGGGTAGATCGATTGATTATTCAGGATATACTCGCCGTACTGCTTGACCGAGTATACATGTTCTTCTGCAAGTTCGCCGCCGATATAGACCTTTGCAGTGATACCTGCCGCCATATATGCAGCAGGTATGGCGCAGACCGCCTTGTAAAGCTGCTTTGCCGTATCGTATGTTATCTCGGCTTCAAACGGTTCTTTGTCTGCGTATGCGAATACTATCTTCGTATTCTGCGCCTGCACAGACGTGAGATCGAAGTAGAAATTCACATCGGTATTGCCGTCAAGCAAAAGATCGCAGCCTGTGAAATGGTAAAACTCCGCCGTAACGGTAACGTTTTCATACGGCATCTCAAACGAATAAACACCGTCTGCAGGCTGGATCTGTTCGCCGTTGACGCTTATGCTCTTCGGTTTTACCCCAAAGTCCGATTCAACGGAAAGTATGACAGTTCTGTTAGTATCTTTGTCGGCAACAACAGATCTGTTTGCCTTTATTGTTGCTTTGCTGCCAAACTCTGCAATGTTGACAACATGGGCGGTAACAAGAGTTGAATTTTTCAATGTTCTCAATACGGAAGACGCCGTGCTGCTGTCATAAACAGACTTTCCGTCTTTATAATACAGCCCTTCTGCGATCGAAACAGACGTTTCCGGAAAACCATATTCTTCCTCACTGCCAAGCTGACCTTTGCCAAACGAAAGCTCGGCGCCGCTAAGCAGCACACCGTTTATGGCATAGATAACGGCGTCCTGATCATTATCGATCGTGATCTTAACTGTTCCGCCTGCAAACGTACATTTACCGAAAGAACTGATCCCGGATGCTTCCGGGTTGTTGTTAATAATATCAACAGTTCCTGCGTTGACCGTAAAATCACGGCAAATCAGAGAGTTATATGATGAGATCCTGACATTGCCGCCGTTCTGTACGTAGTCGCCTGATAAATCAATTGCTGTAAGGATATAGTTTTCGCCTATATCAATAACAAGATTTCCTGCGGTTCGTTCATCAAGGCTCTGAGCATAAACAGTTATGCCGTATTGATCATTGCTGTTCTTATCGGAGAGGATATTATTATCATTAATCGTAAGCGTACAGTTATCGGCAAGAATAAGGTTTACATTGTTTTTCAGTACAAGACCCTCGGAAAGCGTGAGATCTTTATTTACAACGTACCAGTCTTCCGACAGTTCTTCATCGGAACCGATAAGCGGAAACGCTGCTGCGGAGTGCTCATTGCCTTTTGCGTCAACGTAGTTTACATTGACGATAATTCTTTCTGTTTCTGCTGCCAATGCAACATTCTCGCCGGGCATCGTAAACGTGAATTCATTTTCCGTTTCAGTCTGGGCAAGAGGCTGTGCGTTGAGGGTCACTTTGCTGAGTATATGATTTTCGTAAGGTTCGACCCTGAAAGTGACCTCATCGTCTTTTCCCGAAATGTAATTACCGTCATACTTCAGGATACCGTTATCCGAGTAATAAGTAATACCGCTGACACCGTTATAACGATAGTAGTCATTAATGGTGAAGTCGAAAAAGCAATTATTATCGTAAACCGTGACAGTATAAGCCTTTTTGCCCTGTTTTGTGCCGAGCTCATTTGTGTAGTAGCATCTTTCATCAACGTTTCCGTTGCGGCAGAAGGTGCAGCTCGGATATGAGTCGGAAGAATCATCGGCAAGGTCTATCGTTTTCGGGTCAAAGACCGAATTATATATCCCTTTTGTTCCATCAAGCCAACCGATAAAGCCGCCGCAGCCTTTTGTTGATGTGCCTATGAATTCTCCGTTAAATGCGCAGCCATCAAACTTAATATACGAATCTTCCTCAACAACAGCTGCAAAGCCGCCGTGAGCTCCTTCACCGACAGTTGAGCTGTTTATTGTGACACTGCTCAGACAGTCATTAACGAGCACCGCACCCGCCTTTACACAGCCGACAAAGCCGCCTGCATATCTGCCGTTTGTTTTAAGCTCACCGTTGACAGAGCACCGGATAATAGTCAGATCGCAATTATCATCAACATCCGAGCGGCCTACAAGACCGCCGCAATACAAGTTTTTGTCGTCGCCTGTAGCTGTGCTGCTTATGTCTGCCGTTACATCACAGTTCGTTATATAGACGTGCCCTTTCGCAGAGGCAACAAGTCCTGCGGCATACTTATGATCCTCGGAAACAATAGTGCTGTATACATAAAGAGAGTCTATCGCCGCAGGCGTACTCTCGCTGTCCGAAGTCTCAACATAACGAAACGGCGCCGTATAGTCCGAATCGGCCGTGCAGGCAAATGTCATAGTAAAACAATTGCCGTAAAACTGACCTTCAAACGGGTGCTCGGCTGTACCTGCCATTCTTGTGATCGGCTCTTCGGTCGTTCCGATATCATCAGTAAGATGAATTTCTTTGCCGCTGAAACCGTTATAGGCAGGATCCTCAATGCAGTCGCAGAAAATATCCCAGCCTGCGGCGTCTTTGATCTGATATCTGCCCGTATCTTCCTCTAAGCAGAAGTGATCGGGATCGGCAGTCCACTTAGCATAGAGTGTGCCGCTTTCGGTAACGGACGTACAAGCTGTTGAAAAGGCTGCGTCTTTGTACCAACCATCGAAAACATAATTCTTGCAGACAGGCTCGGGTCTGTCGGAAAGATCGGTGCCGTTTGCAACAGATACCGTTTCCGGTTCGCTGCCGTTATTGTAATTGAATGTTACGGTGAATACATCATCTGCAGCAACAGGAGTAAGCTCTGCTCCTGCAACGGCAGACTTCTGCTCGTCTGTCAGCGTGCCGCTGTAACAATTGCCTGAGTTGTCTTTAAAATACTTTCCCTCGGCTATAGTTACCGAGCCTTCATAAGTGCTGACCTTTACACGGTCGCTCATGCTTCTGTAATCGAGCGTTGTATCGCCGAGTACACCTGTATTACCGCCGCCGGAATAACCGCCGCCCGGCGCACTGTACTTTTCTATAGTTAGTTTACCGCCGCCGAATGCAAGATCATTATCGATCGCTGCCGTTGCACCGGTATATACAACGGCTTCACCGCCGTTGACCGTAAGTGAAGTGCTGTCAATCGGACAGGAGCCGGGGTTTGTAATGGCATTCACCACCAGCTTGCCGGTTCCTTCCGCCTGTCCCCAAACGGTAAGTCTCGGAGTTGTCTCATAATATCTTGGCTGAATCTGATTAATATTCAGCACGGCATCATCACAAAGAATAACGTTAATATTATTATCGAGCAATGATATAGTCTGACGGCCCACAGAACCTGTTACATAATACCAATATGCGACCTGTGAAGTATCTGTGTGCTCTGTAAGCTGCACAGCATTGACTGTCTGCGTATTACCGTCTTTATCAATGTAGCTGACAGACTCCGTCTCATCTGCGCTCGCCGTGAGAGTAAGCTCCCCTATCATGTCGGCGATAGGCTGCACCGGCACGCCTCCCGTTACAAGCACCGCAGAAAGCGCAAGCGCCGCCGCTTTTTTCCGAAAATGTCCTTTCATGTAGAATCCTCCTTTAAAGCACGGACAAGAACATAACAGCTGTCCGCATAACTAAGATTATTATACACTTTTGTCGGCAAAAAATCAACAGTTATTGATCTAATAACGCAGTGCAGATCAGAATTTTCCCAAAACAAAAAAGCTTCTGCAAACCAAACGCCGCCCCGGTCTGACAAAGACCGAAACGGCGGTGACATTATATTTCAATTATGGCTCTGATATACCGATCAAGTCTCGCTCGCTGTTTTTGCTGCAATCAAATGGCATTAAATGCCTGCGTGCAGGACACGCCTACAAGCGCATCTTGCAAAGCTGCCGAAATGATCTTCCATCATAAAAGCGATCTGTCCATGTAAGCTTTCTCAGTTTTATTTTTTCGTTACACCTTCGCCGTAGATAGTAGTCCAGTCATTTTTCATGGAAACAGGCACCCAGTCGAACTCCTTGCAAAGATCGGCCATCTTGTTCGCCTTTTCAACGTTGCCGTTTTCACGCTCGGTGTCGTCGCAGCAAAGCATGAATGCAAGGCTCTTGTACTTGTTGTTCGTCGTAACGTACTCCGCCATGCTTGAATCGCCCGTAGAGTTTCCGAACGAAAGAACAGGCTGCACGCCTATCTCCTGAGCGATGACCGTTACCTTGTTCATTTTCAGATTCTTGATGAGAAATTCTCCGCCGAGAACAAGCTTGTCGTCATCGTCGTAAACGTAATCAAGTCCGTCTGTCTTGCCCTGATCGGGAGCAACGAGCGTTTCGTCCGAGCCTATGATCTGTCTGTTCGGGATATTAAGCGGCGAATTGTCAACTATTCCACGAACGATGAATCTGTCGGTTCCGCTTACGATATACACGGTGAAGTCGTTCTGCTGCAGGTACTCAACTACCTCGACCATCGGCTTATAGAAGCCGTCGCCTCGCTTCATGCCGTTGTAGCTCGGCATATCCTGCTTTTTGAACTCCTGAATGTAGTCGTTGAATTCCTCCTGCGTCATTCCGGAAAACGCCGACGCTACAGCCTTGCCGTGATCGACTTCAAGACCCTCGGCAGCCTTGCCGCCCTCATTGATCGTCTTTATCTTAGCGGCTACCTCTTTCTCAAAATCGGAAGCCTTGTCCTTGTAAGTCGGATCCTCCGTTACTCTGTAAAGAAGCATCGTGTAATCAAAGTAGTTGGGGTCTGTCTCGCAGAAAAGCGTTCCGTCAAGATCGAACACGGCGATACGGTTCTCTACGGGTATAAAATCAGGGTTGCTCTCGTCTGTTATGGTGTTCATGTACTCGGTAAGCTTCTCCTTCAGCGGAGCGGAATCCGACCACAGCGAAAGAGCGCTTTCCTGAGTTTCTGTCTCGACCTTTTTGATAGCGTCGTCAACATTCTTTGCAAGCTCCATGCTCTGGAAATCTGTGTTATCAGAAAGCTTCATGTCAAAGCTCGGAGTGATATCAAGCTCTGCCTTTGCTTTTTTGAACGAGAGGTCGAGCATATGACCGCCCTTCGTCTTATCGTCGGAAATGAAATGGAAGTGCCAGCCGGCAGCGTTGAGACCGCTCATATAGTCGGGGCAATAAAGACCTACGATCGTACCTTTTACATTATCGTAAGTAAACTCACGCTGATCTGTTTCAAGAGCCTTATCGAGAGTTTTGTACGGCTTATTCTGTTTCAGTTCGCTGCGAACGAGCATTTTTTCAAATGTGCCGCTCACTTTCACAACATAGAACATATTCCTGCCGTTTTCACTTACAGCATTGTCGAGCGCCGACTTGAACGAATCCATATCACTTATGTCTTTCAGGTCAACGGAAAGATCGCTGTCAAAGAATGTAACGTTTGAAAAAGGAACGGTTTCATTATCGTCAGCCTCTTGTACGGTGCCGTCGCCCAATGCCTGGTACACATGTCCGTCAAGTACGATCATCTCACCGTTTACGCCCTCAAACGTTCCGATACCGATGTCGCCGTGCTGTTTCAGCTCGCTTACTTTAATGATGCCGTCGTAGTAGCCCTGCGTAAGCGACTGCAAAAGCGCCACCTGATAGATCGACTCTCTGTTATCGGCAGTATCGCTGTTATCAGCCGTGTCCGCAGTCTTAGCGGCAGACTGTGAGCTTACGGTCGTTTTCGATGCAGCACTGCCGGTGTTCTGCGGAGTTTTGGTGTTCGTATCGGCACAAGCCGACAGAGACAGGACCATTGCAGCCATTATCACGCAGGCAACGCAGCGTCGAAAGCCTTTGTTATTCTTTTGATTTTTCATTGTCATTATACCTCCGGAAATAATAATTACAGTAAAACAATTATAACACATTTATTCGTTGTAAATATACATTTTTTGTAAACTTTTTGGAATTTTTATTATTATCGTAAATATAAACAGATTGGTTTTTAGTGACTTGTACATTGTTCTGCTGCCGTCCCGCAGAGTTTCCGCCCCTGCACCCTGCAAGCCTTTTGAAAAAGGTTTGGCGAAAACTTCCGGCTGTGGTCTTATTTTGCCAAAACTAAACGGGACGCCCTAAGACGTCCCGTTGTTTATTATTCGATCGTTTTCACATCAGATCAATCTTCTGTCGGCATAGTTCCGTCATAGCTGCCTTCGCCGCCGTTTATAAAGCGAACGAAGTTGTCGGAGAAGATGAACTCACCTGCCGAAACTGTATCGCCCTCGTCTTCGCCGTCATAGCCTACTGCTGTAAGCATAACGATATCGGAACGTGAGCCGCCTTCAACGACCTTATCTGCATCGAATACAAGAACGTACTGTGTACGGTTCTTGTTTGTCAGAATAACGCTTGCATCGGGATCGGTGGTAATAAGTTCACCGTCCACGATCTTCTGAACAGCAGCATCGTAGACCTTAGCAACTACGTAGCAGTCAAGTTCGTTGACCTTGATCGGTTCAGTTGTCACAGCGCCGTTTTTACCGTCTGTACCGGGTACAGTTGCAATGGCGTTTTTGAATGTCTCATTCTGCTTAAGATCGGCAATAGCCTGCTGCATCTGTGCATCGGTGATCTGCGGAGCGCCTGTCTCTTCATCTGTAGCAGGGAGAAGAATAGAGATGAATGCGATCTTTTTGATGTTTTCATCGGAATCATGTGTGCCGTAAGTGTTGAGCATCATTACGTAACGAACATGAGCGTTGCCGTTTTCGTCAACGTATTCCTCGGTATCGTTTGCACTTACGGAGAATCCGACATGCTCATTTTCGGGCGTATTGTCTGTGATCTCGACCTTCTTGTAGCGTGCTTCGAGAGTAATATCAGTCGTTACACGGTTGTCGTACATACGATCGGAAGACACCTTAACATCGCCGTTGTACCAGCCGTCAAAGATGAAGGAGTACGGTGTGACCAGAGGATCATCAAGATTAAGCGACTGATCGATCTTTCCGAGCGCTTCGTTGTTGCCTTCGTTCATAACAGAGCTGAATCTGCCGTTTGTGGGCGAAGGATTGTTAAACGTCTTTGCAAGGTAAGGCGAAACCAATGAGTAAGGCGACTGCTCATCGGAGTAATTACCGATACGCTCGTTGTAGTAAAGCTGACCGTACAGCGAAAGCGTTGTAAGATCGCCCTCATCTACAGGCTTATAGAGGTTCGTATCGCCTATCTGTGTGAGTTCAGTTTCGTTAAGAGGCTTCTTGAATATGATATTATACTTTTTCGGTTCATTGTAGCCCCATACAACGATCGTATTGACCGCAGTTGTATCTGCCTTTGCATCTGCTTCGGTTATTTTGTCTGACAGATCATTTACATCGGAAGAAGTATAGTAGCTTACCCATTCCTGACCATCTTTTGCAGCTGCAAGGCAGCCTGTTTCCGACTGCATATAGCCGTAAGGATCGGTATGCATCATGTAGCCGGCGTTATTAGCGGTGTATTTATCGGAATGAGTATTGCTATGGAAGTTGGTGAATGTCGGGAAACCTCCGTCATTGGATTTTGCAGCCTCCTGCGAAGTCCAGAAAGTATAATCGCAAAGAACGTTTGAAATATCATTCACGCAGCAGTTGCCGGTATTTCCGTTGCCGCCGTTTACAACGCCCTTCATTGACAACGCTTTGGCAATAGTCTCACTGAGCGTATTTGTATAAGGCACATCGCTGATAGTAATAGTGGTCGGAGTTGTACTGATATTCTCCGCCTGACCGTTCTGTACTGCACGGTCGTAATACTTGAACTGAACGTTAAGCTCACGAGGTGCAAAGTCGGTGTAGTAACGGAGATAGTATGCTTTGAGGTTTCTCTTTGTCTGGTCTGTGATATCATCAAACAGATCAGCGATCTTTACATAATATGTTACAGTTGCAGCGCTTGTAGAACCCTCGACCTTTGTTTCGCTGCCGGTATTTTCGATCTGTTTGATCTCAAGAGCAAGAGGCTCGCCGAGAGTACTTTCATTATATTTATTAAAAGGATACGTCTCGAAATCCGTGTCGCCGTAATGCGAAACATACGGGTCTACCTCACCGCTTACAACGCCGTCTGCAACTACCTGACGGTAAAGAGTCTTAACCGCATTGTTAGCCTCGGGCGTAGAGAGCAGCTCGATTTTGATCATAGAATCTGCGTCTTGATTATATGCGTAATAGAGCGTTTCTTTGTCGTAAGTCTGGAAGGTGGCCTGGGCTTTTTCGAGCTTCAGTTCTACCTCTTCATTGTGTTCGTTTTTACCCTTAGTCATAACGGTCTTGTCTTTGTCAACAATGCTGAGAGAGACTTCTGTCTCGCCGCTTCCGCCGCTGTCTTTTACTACCCACTTAGGCTTTGAAGAAGCGCTGCCTGTGTATGTGTACTCTCTTGCATATGTCGTGTCGTATGTGTAAGGGATATGGGTTACTGTAAGGTAGTGTGTATCATCGGGTGAATACTTTGCAATAAGCACTGTTTCACCGAGCACCTCTGTGGAAGCAGTCATCTTGACCTGCTCAAGATCGTACTGATAAAGATCATCTCTTTGGGACGGAATGATCGACTGAACGCCGTCCTTTTCAATATACCAGCCGTCAAAACGATACTTAACGCCGTCGATGCCGTAAACCGCAAGCGGAGCTTCAAAGCTGAACATAGCGTCCGGTGTCGGGTTTGTAACTGTACCCCGGAACTTACCGATGACATCTGAAGTCATGTAGCTCTGGGCATCGGCGTCGGGCCCTGTAAAGTATGCCTCGGCGTGAGTTACCTTGCCTTTGTAATGGCCGTCGCTGTTTTTGTTTTCATCCACCTTATAAGTATCGAAGCCGTGCGGCTTATACTCGATCCTGATGTTTGCGTTGATCTCAACATTACGCTTTGAGTAGAACCAGCGTCCGTCATTTCTGAGCCCCGGATCTCTCGGGTGGCCGTTGCTGTCCTGATCCTGACCGTAGATAGCTGTTTCGTATGTGATCTCAACAGGCACGCCTGCAGCGCCGCCCTCGGGAACATTGAGTGCATTTCCGTTATAAAGCGCCTTATATACGCTCCAGAAATACTCTCTGTCGCTGCCTGTTCCGAGCCAGTCGGAATTTGCCGCATTGGGAACAAAGCCTTCGGCTGCCGTATCGGAAGTCATGTCTGCGTTTGTCGGGTCAAAGTAGAATGCCGATGACGGGAGACAGCCTATGCGCTTTCCATCGGGAGCATAGATATACCACATAACGCCGAAGTGACCGTAGTAAACATCGTTGAAGCCATCGGAAACGATATGGTAAGGATCGCCCTGTGCATCATTATTGATAACATTGTTGAAAAGGTCTACCTTCTTGCCGCTGTAGTCTCTGTACTCTTCCCATCCGTTTTTGTACGAGCCGCTGCTAAGATCAGCTACAGAAGCAGGAACGTTACCCATCAGTCTGTTTGCCTTGCGTGTGTCAGCATCTGCGCTGCCGTTATTTACCGCAGGAACGTTTTCCTGATTTCTGTACTTGAATCTGTAAATAATAGCATCGTTGTATGTCGTGGTGTCGTTTATAATAAGATTTTCAAGAGCTACAAAATCATCGTAGTCGTTTGTCTGACAGTTGATCTTTTCTCTGTCTTCGTCTTCCGTTGCACCCATCGTGTAGCTGTGAACGGTATCCCAAACGTAGTTGTTCATCGTAATACCGTTAACGGAGCTAACAACGCCGTCACTGTGAGTGATCGACTTCGGCACCTGCATCTCATAGTGACCGTTGGTGTAAACCATCGGCTGACCGGGATAACCGCCGAGAGCAGGCTTTCTGTCCTCTCTGAGGTCACTGCCCTGGTCAAGCGAGTACCATGCGTAGCAGGAAAGGACAGCGTGCGTATTGATCGTTTTGTTATCAACTGTACGGGTATCTTCACCCCATGCAGTCTTAGCTTCTTCAAAGTTCTCAACGTAGAACGTAATGCTGTTGCTGTCGTCCTTGTAGTAGTAGATCGGGGTGATCTCTACGTATGTTTCATCTGCGGGGATAGTGTAGGAACCTGTGTAAACGTTGCCGCTTACCGATGTCGGGAACACTGTTTCACCGTTAACGTTCCATGCTTTGACTTCGTAAGTATCGCCTGCATCTGAATTGAGCTGCGTTGTGAAAGTTACGGTCGAACCCTGCGGAAGAGAAGCTGTTTCGGCATAGCCGTCAAACTCGGTAATGATGATCGGGTAATCCGTTTCGCTGCCGGATTCTGTTCTTAAGTAGTTATTCTCACGCTTTGTAAAATATTCACCGTTGTTTGCGAAAGATGTGATCTTCGTATCTGCAAGCAAAGCATACTTGACGTAGTTGCCTCTGATCGTGCCGTCCTTTGCAATTACCTTTGCACGGCCGTCGGCAACGTCGCTGATATTGCTGAGATCTGCAAAAAGCTTGAACCAGCCGCCGTTTTTCTCATTTCCGATCTGGAGCTTTATTCTGTTAATGGAAGTATTCTTTACGGTCACTCCTCCGAGGTGATAATAATCCCACTGCGTATCGTCTGCAACAGGCTCCAGGTAAGGCGCCAAGCTTGAATCTGCCTCAACAGTGACCTTACTGTCATACTTTTTCAGCGTATGATTACTGTTATCTGACAAACCAAAATAAAGAACACTGCTCAGATCGCTTTTATTAATATAAGCATAATAGCAGTCATTATATGTTCTGTAGACCTGAGAATACTTAGTCCAATTGTAGAAGTTATCTTCGCTGCCAAAGACTACGCTGTAGTCGCCGTAAGCTACGCCTTCGTCCTCTTTGAAATAAGCCTCCGTAGTAACGTTACCGTTAGCAGTAAATGTTACGGTAAATGTTTCAAGCGGAGTATCAGCCTGTCTTTCGGCTGTAAGGTTGGAAGCATCTGCATAAGAACCGCTTAATTTGAACTTATCAATAATAATATCATTATTGACTGTTACGGTATCTTTTACAGTTACAGATGCAGATGTGCCCTTTTGAGCCTCTACCGCAAAGTAGCCTGTTGTCCAGTCTGTTTCGACCGGCTCACCGAGTCTGTTCGTATAAGAGATCTTCATGGAGCCTGCATTGCCGTAAGGATTAGCGATATAAGCAGAAAGCTCTACTGTCTCAACGTTTATTGTTGTATATTCGAGCGTAACATCGCCGTTGATCGACGCATCGGGATAGAACGCAGTTGTAGTGCCTGTAGCCGTTACACTTTCGCCCTTCTGAGTTTCGCCCTGCTTGATAATGAATGCCGTAACGCTTTTGTTTCCGTTCTTTGTGTAATGGAATGTTGCTTTACCGCCCGGAACGATCTTGCCCGAACCTGCTGTAGAGGAAACAGTTTCGTTTAAAACTGCATCACTTCCGCTTGCAGCAGAGAAGGTCACATTGTAAGCCGGCTTGTAAACAGCTGTTACCGTAACATTATTACCCGAGGGGATAAATGTAGTAGTTCTGCTGTAGATATCGCCGAACGAACCTGCGCCGCTTGTTGCTTCCCAGTGAGAGAAGTAGCTGCCGTTTCCGTCGGAAGCTGCTGCTGTAAGTGCTGCGCTGTCAATACCGGTCTCGCCGTTTGCTGTAACGCCCGATGTGGTCGTATCGTTGACGGTGTACGACATGGAAGCAATAGCGGCATTTGTTGTTGCTTCACCGGAAGACTGATACTGTACGTTAAGACCTGTAACGGTATTGTGTACAGTAACGGAAGCTGTTGTCTCAGACGTACCTGTAACGCCTGTAAGACCGGGAGCGTGATATGTTACTGTTGTTTTAACCGTATAGTTACCGTGAGTATTAAAAGTAACGGCACTTACTGTATCGCTCGTTTTGCTGATCGTAACGCCCGTCTCCGGAGTTACCGACAAGCTGTGAGTTACGAACACATCGTCCATAGTTGTTTCCATGCCCGATGTGAATGAAACCGTACCGCCCTTTGCGGTCTCTACACTGTGGGGAACGATCGTAGCTGTGGGGTTATCGGAAAGCTGCCATGTGTAGTGATTGCGCCATGTCCAGTCCGAAACCTTTCCCTCGCTCTGACCCGAAGGCTGCATAAGATCATTTTCTGTGTTCAGAGAAGGAATGTCG
Organism: uncultured Ruminococcus sp.; assembly: GCA_902785425.1. GTDB lineage: Bacteria > Bacillota > Clostridia > Oscillospirales > Acutalibacteraceae > RUG592. The sequence goes on from CACZYP010000024.1 coordinate 19,092, forward strand.
CAATTATGTGTTGAATTCCAGATCGTTCCATGAGTCGTATTCGGAGCGGTTCTGTTCACCGTGAAATGCGTATATGTACCCTCCGGAACAGCAACTCTGTAACAATGGGAATTGCTTGTGTTTGTAGCCTGAACCCATGAATTCTTGGAAGTGTTATCACTATTCCAGAAATAGAACCATGTTTCTGCGCCTGCAGCCTCCCATTCCAATCCGGAGATCGCACTCGAATCAAAATACAGATACATTTTGTCATCAGATGTTATTGTTACAGCACTCGCCTCAACAGAAACTATCTGCCCGAGCATAAGGCACGAAACGACCATCATCAGCGAAAGCAGCGCCGAGACAGTGCGTTTGCCGTATCTTCTAAACTTCGTTTTCAATAAAATTACCTCCTATACTGAAATACGTTGCGCCGTCATACGATATCAAAGCGAAACCATACGATGACGATCATTACGGTTTTGCGAAAATATCGCCCTCTTCAACCGTTTCGTTGTTAACGACCTCAGGTGTTGTCTGCGTGCTGGTAACGATGATATCCGCAAAACTGATCCTTTTGATCTTCATTTCCGGTTCAAGGTATTCCCTCAATTCCTTTGCCATAAGCGTTCACCCCATTCATAATTCTTCTTCGCTGTAAGCGATATTTTTTGACATATCCTCACTGTACATACAATAAAAGCTTGTACACACAGTGAAAACATGTCAGCTGTGTATTCGTTTGCGGCTTTTCCCACGCTCCCTTAACGCCGCTGCACATTCGTTATACTCTGTATATCAAAATAAGCATATGAATGCAAAAGCCTATAATTACACCCATACATTATATCATGATTATGTGCTGTTTTCAAGCATTCGTGTATCATTTGACGAGTTTTGTTGAATTACCCAAACATTGATTTTTTATCGGCTTTAATTATACCAAATTGACATGTATAAATATGTCATGCTGTAAATGCCAAATAATAAAAGCAACATGCAAACAAATATGCTTTTATACTTAGGTGCCCTTTATCTTTGCCCGACGCTGCCTGAAACACAAGCGGCGGTCTCAGGCTCGGAGTGCCGCCGTTTGTTACGGCTCCATAAATGCTGTTTCAAATTCTTCGGGAGTATATTTTTTGTCTTCGTTGCTTGTAACGATAACGTCTTCTGTTTCAAACATCAGGATCTCAAGTTCTGCGGAAACATATTTTTCTCTTTCCATATTCTACCTCTTTGCAGTTTTCATCATATTAGAAAGAAACATCCGTATCTATCGGCAAAGCATTCGATATCCTCTGTCGTGAGCATACTGTTACTTCACGATCACAGTAAAGCGGCGTGATCAGATGATTGTTAGTGTTTTATCACTCTCAGTTCATTTTTTCAATTCTGTCGGGAGAAAAAAGCTTTAAAACTGCACGAAATACCGTTTTTTTGCACGAAATGCAGCTACGTGTGCAAATACAGGCAGTTATTATGCTTTGAAAGAATCATTTTGTGATATACACGATTTATAAACTCCGCCATTCGCAAAAATATATATATAATGAAAACAGCCATTGGCGTGAAGCCAATGGCTGCGGTTATTATTTCGGCACGGTTTCAAGAATGCTGCCGTGTGGTCACTTTTCTGTTGTTCCCTTAGTTATCATCTCAAGCTGATAGATGATCTCGCTTACATACCGTGGGCTGAGTGAACCGAGCACGATCGCTTTTTCGTCGTCAACACGGTCATATTCATAGCTGCCGAAAACATATCTTTTATTTTCGGGGAGATAGAATCTGACGATACCTGCTTTAACATCGCCGTCATCTCCGCCGACATACATGCCCTCAAAGTTGAACTCCGCCGTTACGGTCTGAGTTTCTGCCGATCCGTCGTCTTTCCCGGCGCTTCTTATAATATCCTCCTTGTAGAACGCATAGAAAAAGCCTGCATCTCCTATTCCGCCTTTCTGCCAGCCGTACTTTGTTGTGCGCCCTATCAGAGACATACCGTTGATATCCCTGCCGTCGAAACGATCGAGATATCGTCTGCCCGATTCCTCATCTGTCAGCCTGTAAACAGGTCTTGTAAGCTGCTCAAGCGGCTGAATTATCTCGTAATCGTCAAGCTGCTCTTTCCACGCTTTGAGAACATCATCTTCAAGCTCGATGGGATGAACAAGACCTATCTCGCACTTTTCGGGCAGCTCGTATTCGTCTTCATCGGAAGTATTGAACGAACCGTCCTCCATGTAACGGAACGTCTGCACGGCTTCTCCGTTTTCATAAGCCGCCCATATAAGCCCGATAGCAAAGCTGTGCATTACGGGATTTTTTACAAACAGCGCTTCCCACGCAGCTTTATCCCAACGTCTGTCAACGGAGAGAGCATTTTCCAGGCGTACTTTCTGTATGGAGACAACGCTTTTGAGCTGCTTTTTCATCGCCTTGAACGCAGCATTAGCCTTCGGTGCAAGCTCTTCGTCGTCTTTCTTTCCGGGCGACGGAAGATTTTTAAGCTTTTTGTCGTTCTCGTCAAACACTTCAAGTTCTAAAGCAGGCGTAAGATAGACCTTGAATTTTCTCGTGCCGTAGTCGAATATCTGCTCCATCTGCTCGTTGAAGCCCAGGTCGGGCACGATCTTGTCGGCAAGCTCTTCGCTCGTAAGACCCAGTGCCTTTGCGGCGTTTTCAAGCGCCTCGTTTGCTGCCTTTTTGACCTGCTTCTGCTTGAACTTATGCGCCATGCTGTCAACCGACATCAGCGCAAGAGGACCTCCGTTCATTGCAAGCGCCTTTACGGCGTCGGCTGCGATAGCGCCACGCATATTGTCTGCCCACTGCTTGATATAGTGCATGAACACTTCAACGATACGGTCGCCGCCGTGAACCGATGCAAAGTTGAGCACCCACTTTTTCTTTGCCTCCGCTCCGTATTCAAGCCATTTTGACATGATGCCGACAGCGAACGCATTAAGCTCGTCCTCTTTGAGATCTTCTGCAAGGAGCGCCGCCTCACGGCTTACACCAAACTCCTTCTTGCCGCAGTAGCACAGCATGACCGCCTGCAAATACTTATCGTCAGCCTCGGTGCCGTTTTTGAAATGCACCTTTTCGTTCGGCGTTGTGTAAAGCCAGCTTACATTTTTGCTTTTACCGCCCTTGTGCAGCTGTTCGACGATCTCTTTCGCAGACATAGCCGCATTATTGCTGCTAAGAACAGAATCCGACACCAGAGCACGGATCTTATCGGCAAGCTTAACGCTTTTTTCGTTTTCGGCGGCTTCGACCAGGATATCCTTGTACTTTTCGGCACCCCACGACACGAGAACATCAACAGCGGCCTCTCTTACGGTAGCTTTCTTTGATTTGAGCAGCGCTGAAACGTCGCTTTCGTAGTTTGTCTTAGTTTTTAAAACTTCGGTCAATGTGTTTCGTACTGCTTTTGAAGAATCGGAAAACACAGCCATCAGTTCACTGCGGTTAAAATCGTTTTGCTCGCTCGCTGACTCTGCAAGATAACGGATATACATATTTCTTGTAAAAACGCCGCCCTTTGGACAGTACGTCTTATACTCGCCGTCAACCTGCTCCTTATGGGAGAGCATTGATCTCAGCAAGCTGTCCTTTATAGCTTGTTTATAGCATTCACCGCAGTAAGATTCGCCTACCAACTCATATATGGAAAAGCGGTATCTGACGGGAAGTCCGGCTTTGATAAAAGCATCTGCCATTTCCTCAATACATTTGGCTGTTTTTGAGCCGTAAATACTTCTTTCGATACGGTTTTTTATATACTCCTCGTACTGGATCGCCTTAAGGGTGAAAAACCTGTCGGCAAGTTCGGGGTAAAGCTCTTTGAATCCTTCGAGCAGCAGAGGATCATCCCAGTATCTTTTATGATGGAGATCAGCTCTCAGCTGATCGAAATAAGGTTCAAGGATACTCAGCTCTGCCTGACCGCTTAAATACATTCCGATCTCCTCGGCGGCAATATCGGAAGATACTTTCTCTGTTTCGATGAACACTTTCAGCATATCTTTCTTGTAGTCGATGCCGTTTTCCTCAATGAAACGAGGATAAACTTTGCTCAGATGCTTATACAGGATATCGTAATACTCGCAGTAGTAATCCACACGTATATTTTTCCCGCTCACGACCGGGACACTCTTTTTTATCTCCTTTGGCAGATACATTACTTCCAGGCACAGCTTCGGATAGTGCTCTGCACAGTACACAAAGAACGACAAGACATTTGCTCTGTCTCTGTCATTGATACGGGTAACTGCTGTTTTTATCATCTCGGTAACAAGCTCTTCGTTTTTGCCGAATCCGCCGACGTCAAAAAGCAGATCGACAGTTGAATCGAAAAACGGAACGGGCAAATTACTGAGCATCGCATCAAGGAACTTTTCCTCTTTGCCGATGATCTTGCCGCCAATCGCTTTAACGATATCTTTTGTCTGCCTGTTAAACACCTTTTGCAGAAAGCTTTCTTCGCATTCTTTTCTATAACTCAGCACTATAAACAGCGAAGGAAGAACGGTGCTGAAAATAAACTCCTCATTGACATCATTTACCGATCTGAAACAAACATCGGTTATATATCCGATCATATCATCGCAGACCTCTTTCGGGAGCGGCTGATGTTCTTTGAACGATCCTGCATTCTTTCCCTTATGAGGAAAACTGTAAGCCAGCGACAATGAATAAAGCTTTAAACGGGGATTTAACGATGAGCTGAATTTGATCTTTTTGTCCGATGCATTGTACATTGCGAGCAGGTCATAATCAGACATTCTTTTAAAAAAGGTGTTATCGCAAAAACTATCTCCGTATTTCTGAGCTGCGTATGTACAGATCTTAAATTCGATCTCTTCTTCGCTGTAACGAATCTTGTATGCATTTATCAGCCACTCGCTGCACCCTATGCTTTTCGTGATATAATCAGTAAAAAAAGCATGATCGTAACGTTCCAGAGCATAAAGCGCAAAGCAGCCCATCAGCGCATCTATAAACAGTGCGTATCTGTTAAGAGCATCGGAAAGCTTATTCTTTTTCATCTTATCGATCAGATCATACGACTCATTGTAATTTCTACCCAAAAACTCCCTGCTTTCGAGCTTATCAAGCTGCGAAAGATCAAGTTCCTTTGAAAAGTCAAAAAAACTCTCGGCTGCCTGTCTTTCCGCAGGGGTAACGCCTATCCCGTTCAAAACTCTGAGTATCTCATCTTTCAGTGTTTCCGCATTAGGTGCGTTGTTTCCCAACAAATTCATTATTATCACTCCTTGTCTGCCGTCAAAAGGCTTATAGCTTTGCTGAGCCTGATATGCTCAAGCCCCGCTGAAATGTATGTGTAAAGCTCTGTAAGAAGAGCTGTTATCCCTGAATTATCAAAACTGAGCGCATGATTTCTTTCAAGAAGCTTTCTGTATAAAAGATCAAGCTTTTCCGAAAGGATCAGCAGCCCCATTTTACCGCTTTCCGCCGAGTGATCCTTGATCCTCTCATACAGATCGTAGGAATTTATGCCGCATTGAATGATATCGCACAAGGCTTTATTCACATCGGTAAAATGCTCATAGAACATGCTGTAATCCCGAGTTTTTATCGGCTCCTCCTTTTCGTCTGCGCCGTTTACCGCAATGCTGTCGAACACCGCAATTGGATAAACGCAGAAGCGGCCGCTTTCCTCAATGTAAAGAGAACCGAAGACCGTAAACCTTTTTTCGGGAGACTTCATCATTATGTCGCCAACGTTTGAAAAGCTTCTGAAAAAGGCAGCGTTTTCGGGCTTGTAATATGCTTTTATATGTATGACCTTTCCGTTTTTATCTTCAATTTCTATGGTGTGCGACTGCGTTATCTCATCAGACCGGGAGCTTATGCAGCGCCTGGGCGAAAGAAGCACGAGCCGCTCGCTTTCATCGTTATCACTGACCGAAGCATCTGAAAACACTTCGATCGCCATTCGCTGAAAATCGGTATAGACAAGCTCACGCACACAGGGGCAGTCAAGCTTTGCTGCCGATATGATATCCGCCTTGGTGTCGTTCGACGAAGAGAGCTTATTTCCCGAAAGCTTCGGAGAATAAAGTCTCAGCTCGTATTTAAGCAGCTCGTTGATGCCGAACGAAAGATTCCACGGCGCATAAGTCCGGACGTTTCTTTTCCCCGTCGTCTGATAAAAAACGGGGCGCACATCAGAGTACGTCAGGAACCTGTATCTCTCCGGGCTTGTTTTGTTTACAAAGTAGAATATCTTCCCTTCATATCCCGACGGCGATGAAAACTCTCTTGACGCTATCGGCAATATCTCAAGGTCATTTTCGGCAACATATGTGCTTTTGAATTCGCCAATATACCGCCGCAGTTCATGCTCGTCAGACGATGAGATGATCTTGTCGAAAAGTATCATCGCCTCCATGATCCGAGAAAAAAGATGCTCCGCTTTGAATGACGGCGAATGACTTATATATCCGCTCAGTCTGCCCGATATCTCACGCAGCTGACGTTCGCTGTCTGCCATTCTTGCATTGTGGCACATAACAGCAAACATTTCGGCTGTTTCGGGGATATCTTCGGCGGCTCTTACGAGGCCCTCCGAAAGAAGCTTCGATAAAAACGCCTTCGCTTCATAAGCGGTGTCACACACCTGCTCTTCGTCTATCTCCGAAAAAGACTCCTTGAACTGTGAAAGCTGCGACAGATCGAGCAGCCCCTTTTTTATCTGCCATGCAAGGATCGCCGCCGCTTTATGCCTGCACAGCGACTTTGAGTGACATGTACACACCGAGTTTTCAAGCGGCATCATCAGTCTTACTTTTATGTTGTCATCGGGCAAACTCACCATGACAACAGAGTTTTCGTCCGCCGCCAATTCTTCCGCTTCGGGCAGCTTCCCGTTTTTCGCTTTCATTACAAAAAGCGTATAGTACGTTTTCTTCATGAGTTTTTGCAGCTCGGGAAGAGTCATTCCGGACAAAGCGGAGTAAAGCTGATCGCTGAACCTGCTCTCCGTTTTCTTTTCGGGCGCATCATCGTGCTGAGCGTCAGGGCTGTTGTCTCGAAGCCACAAGATAGCCGTTACGATATGGCGGCACACGCTCCTTGACGGGCAAGTGCATTTGCTCTCGCCGAGATCGGCAGTTATCGTACACGTTTCGCCCGACACGGAAACCACAGCCGCTTCATCGGAATACTCCGCAGATATATCGGCGCTTTCAAGGTCTTTGTAAGCACGTTTGAGTATACCCTTATTGCTAAGCGCCACAAGATGATCGTCATCGGCATTGACCAAAAATCCCAATTTATTTCACCTCCGGTTTTATATAATCAGGAGCGAAGCGACTTGTCCGCCATTCCGCTTTCCACATTAAAAAAGGCGAGCAAAGCGAGCCTGACCGCAATTTTCCATTTTCCATTTTCAATTTATTTAATGAGTTTCCCCACATAGTCGCCCAGCTGTTCTGGAGTCATGGCTCCGACAAAGGCTCCCATGTCCGCAAGCCGCTGCCCTATGCTTTTGTCGTAGGCAGGATTTGCGTCTTTGTCGAGTGCCGTAAGAAAGATCATCTTGCTGCCGCTCGACATGATATCGGAGCATGTTTTAAGAAGCGAGCCGATATTGCCGCCCTCGTACAGATCGGTCACGGTCACATATATCGTATTATACGGGTTGCTGCATAAGCTTTCGCAGTAGCGAAGAGCGCCGCCGATGTTCGTTCCTCCGCCGAGCTGCATTCCAAGAAGCACCTCTACAGGGTCGTCAACGTACCCCGAAAGATCAACTACGTTCGTGTCAAAAATAACGAGCTTCGTGTCAAGCATCGGCAGCTTTGCAAAGATGCCTGCCATTACGGCGCTGTAGATCACCGATTCCATCATAGAGCCGCTCTCGTCGATCGCTATGATTATCCTCTTCTTCGCAAAGCGCTTCGTTCTGCTGTTGAAATAGACCTTTTTGAGAACTAACCGTTCCTGCTCGGCGTCATAGTTTTTCAGATTCAGGCGGATAGTTTTCCTGACGTCAAGATTTCTGATCGACTTTACGTTTGACGGCATTGAGCGGTCGAGCTTGCCGAGCAAAGACCTCTGCACTTCGGTAGTAAGCTTTTTCGTAAGCTCGTCTACGACCTTTTTTATTATCCTTCTTGCCTCCGAAAGAACGTCGCTTTTCATCAGATGCTTGAACTGAAGTATTGTTTTCAGAAGCTCTGTGTTCGGCTCCATTTTCTGAAGCACTTCTTTATCGGTAAGCAGCTCTGTCATATTGAAATTTTCAAGCGCCTGCTTTTCGAGCACCTCGACTGTCTTTTTCGGGAATATCCTTCTTACTTCGGTGATCCAGTCCGCTATGTAAAGCTGCGAGGCTTCCGAACCGCCTGTGCGCATCACTTTATCCCCGTGCTCGTGGCTGTAAAGATAATCGAGCGCCTTTTCGATATCATAATACGACACGCTGTCGCTGTAGCCGCCGTGAAACGAGATGTGGTTTTCGGAGTTTTTTCCGAGTATCAGGCGCCATTTGTTAAGGTTTTCGTTATCGTTCACGACTCGCCCTCCCTGCCGCAGATAAGATGCTCAAGCTCGATCCCGACTGCATAGATATCATCGTAGATCTCTGTTTTTCTTTTAATGTCGGCAGCTTTTGTGTTGTAAATGCCTGCCGCTTTTTCCGCAACGGAATCAATTTCCGCCGGCGTGAAATAACTGAAAGCAAGCCTCAGCTCAGGCAGTATCTCCATGAACAACTCCATAGGGAGCTCTTTTATCAGCCTGTCTGTTATCCTGACGAAATCATCGCCTATCAGAACTATATCTCTTGCGGTTGAAAAAAGCCCACGCAGGAAGCTTGCACCGCTCTTTCTTTGAAGCTCCGTTCCCGAAAGATAACCGTTTATGATCGTCTCTATCCTGCTTTTGTACGACGGGTCGCTGCCGTAGATAAGCCCCGTGATGCAGCCGAGAAGCGCAGGCTCGGGAGCGTCGCTTTCCGCCATAAAGCGGAATCTTCTTATAAGCTCGCTGTACTCCGAAACGAACATATTATCGCTTGCAATATTGTACAGAAGCTTGCATATCTTTATACACTCTGCGGAGCGGTCCTCGCTTACGCCTATCATAGACGGCAGCATGATGAGTATCTTCTGAAAGCATTTTTTCAGAAAGTATCCGCTCATGGTCTTGTTTAAACCGTACAGCTTATGAAGCGAACAGAGCATGTTGAAATAGTATACAGCCTTTCCAACCGAGAAAAAGTCGCCGTCGCTGATGATTATATCATCCATTCTTTCGGTGAACCTCTCCGCAGCAGAGATACCCATCAAAAAGCATTCCACATACAGTTTTGCCGCTTCTCCCGAACGCTGTTCATTTGCAAGCGCCCTCGAAGCGAGCACCTTGCAGACCTCTTCTATCGTTGCGCCGTAAGCGCTGTTATCTATCAGCGCCGAATCGGTATTTGCCGTTCTTTTATACGACCATATCTCACGAATACGGCTTCGGTCGGTATTGTGTATGATATCTGCGCCTTTTTCTTTTTTGGCAAAGCCTGTTTTCAGAAAGCTCAACTGATAGAACAGACGGCTTATCTCCATATGGACAGGCTTTGAAAAAATATCAAGCTCCGCTTTCTGCTCGACTACAGAGTTGACTTTGAGCCTGTACTTTTCTGTCAGCGTTTCAAAATCCTTCATCAGAGGTATAGTCTCTGCGCTTTCGCACAGACGGCCTATCTCGCTGCCTGTTGCTATCCCGCTTAAAAGTCTCAGCGGAAGCTCGCTCGACGCATTCACCTCGCCCTTTATAAAGCAGCTTCTTACGCAGTCGTAAAGCTCGTAAAGCCCCGGCGATCTCTTTCCACGCAGGCGTGCAAGCCCTTCATACATAGTTACAGCCGATGAAATATCGGACATCGTGACAAGCAGCTCCGACTTTGCAGAGGCTTTTGCGCACTCAAGCAGCGTTTCAAGCACAGTGTCCTTGTAAACGCCATCGGGTGAGCCGCCGCTTTGAAGCCTTTTCCACACCTTGTCATAGAATCCGGGATTCTGCATACCGGAAGCGTAGCCGTTGAGAGCGTCGGCAGCTTCAAAGGAATAAGCCATAGCGTACACATTCTGTATACTCTCGTCAAAATTATGCAGTCTGAGCTTTTTCGGCTCTTTTCCGGACTTCACCGCAGAGTAAAGCGCAGGCGTATGAAAGCCGCCCGTCACGACCAATACTCTCTTATGATCCTCCATAGCTTTCATTATGTTCTCTGTCATGAAGCTTTCACGCACAAGGCAGCCGTCATGCTCCAGTTCTTCGGGCGGAGTGCTTTCACGGATTATGTAACAGTACGTGTACATCATTTCGATGAATTCTTCGCACGGCTTGAAAAGCGCCTCCGTTTCAAAAAAACGCTCCCATAATTCCTCAAAGCTGCGGCAGCCTGTTTTTTCGCAAAGCGACTTGAAATAGGCGCTTTCGGAAAGGTAATAGTCGTCGTTATAGCTTCGTATCTCTTTTTTCCTGCGAATGCCTTTGTTCTCGGCGGTGTTTATCAGTATCTCGCCGTAAGGCAGGTCTATAAAGCCGCAGTCGATACCCATTCGGCGTGCGGCAAGCAGTGCGTTGTATTCGGGGGAAGTGTTCAGAAAAGGATAGTAGCATTTGTGATCCTCGGCTTCCTCGCTTATAAGCTTTCTGCTGTCTTTGTAATAATAATAAAAAGCGATCGGCAGCACCGTGTTTTCATCTGTCAGCACGGGAATGAGCCTGTCCGCCGTTATGGGGCCTTCCACAAGGATACAGTCGGGCCGGTAATCATCGATAAGCTTCAGAAGATGATACGAACACGCAGGGCTGTGATGGCGGATAGGGAAAAACACAACGGGACTGCCGATATCAAAAGGCATTATTTCAGATATTTTCTTGCCTCGTAAAACTCTTTCCATGATCCACCGTACTTTTCAGCCTTAAACTTGACTACTGTGTTGAAATATGCTCTTAACCGCTCAAGATCGTCCTTAGTGTCCTTGCAGACGGCGTTCGATAGGTTTTCCGTCAGATCACGGAAGCTCATCGTGTCGCTCTCGTAGTACCATGCGTTCGACATCGTCTGATAAAACACCGAGACCGCTTCCGCCGTACTCATTACCGCCGACGGCTTGTCGATCTTCACGCCCGATTCCGTAACGCCTTCTCTCAGTTCATGATAAGTTACGGCAAGCAGCTCGGCGATATCGGTATCAACAGGCATACCTATCTTATCGGAAACGGCGTTCTGTTCAACCTCGCTTATGATTATCTGCTTTTCAAGGCGAACGTCCTTTACGGGTTCTACCGTTTCAAAATTGAATCGCCTTTTAAGAGCGCTCGACATTTCGTTAACGCCTTTGTCCCGGATATTCGCCGTGCCTATTATGTTGAAGCCGGGTCTTGCAAAAAGCAGGCCGTCGTCTTCAAGTTCGGGAATGTTCAGCACCTTGTCGCTCATGACAGAGATAAGGCTGTCCTGTATCTCGGCAGGTGTACGGGTGATCTCTTCAAAACGTGTAATAATGCCCTTCGACATTCCCACATAAAGCGGAGAGGGCACCAGCGCTTCCTTTACGGGACCTTTTGCAAGCAGAAGAGCGTAGTTCCAGCTGTATTTTATCATATCCTCCGTAGTGCCGGCAGTGCCCTGCACCGTGTTGGTGCTGACGCCGCTTATTGCAGCCGAAAGAAGCTCCGAGAGCATGGTTTTCGCAGTTCCCGGCTCGCCCACGAGCATAAGGCCACGGCTTCCCGCAAGCGTGATTATGCAGCGCTCCACCAAGGGATCGTTGCCGAAGAATTTCTTTTTAACGGTTATCTCTTCGCCGTTATACTTTATGGGCTTTGAACTTCCGAGAATAAAGGTGCGCACAGCTTTCGGCGAAAGCACCCAGTTTTCGGGCTTTCTGCCGTTGTCGGTGCTTTTTAAAGCTTCAAGCTCCTTTGCATATCGTATTTCCACAGGAGGCTTAATAAAATCTTGTGTCATGACCGTATTGTATGAACGAAAAGCTGTTCATACTACTCCTTTCCGAACAATAAACAGCAGTATTTCGGCTGTTACAGTTTGTCGAAAAAGTAAAAAAAAGACACTACCGGAAGTTTTTGCCCCCGCTTTTTTCAAAAAGCGGGCGGGTTGCAAGGGCAGCGCCCTTGCCCGCCGGAGGCATGCTCACGCCCTTTTAGGGGTGAATTTCCAAAACAGTCCGGTGGACTGTTTTGGAAAGAGGGGCATTTTGGCAGATTCTCGCCGTGTCACGGCGACGAAAAAACTTTATCGACAGACTGAAACAGCAGTATTTCGGCTGTTATTTTTTATACAAATAATTATACTATACCTTTGTGTTGTGTGTCAATAAATACCGATAATCTATCATATTCTTTTGTGGAATATTACATCACGCTGTCCGATATATTTATTCGATATCCGCAAAAATCACTCCTGCTTTTCAATAATCATATTGACTTATACCTCCGTGATAATGTAAAATATAAAAAAGATCAGACTAAAGGGAGGATACCTGCATGGATCTTGTCGCTATGCTGAGCGAAATACTGCATGATTATTCCGATGTAAGGATATCTCATCTTACCGGGATAGAGCGCACTCGTCTGAATCGCATCAAAAACGGAAAACTCAAGATCGAGTTCCACGAGCTGCAAAAAATAATAAAGGTTTTTACAATAGACGATGACACGGCTAAAAAGCTGTACGACGCTTTTATATACCAGAAACTCGGCCGTGACCGCTACAACGCAAACAGGCTCGCAAAAGACTTCCTCACATCAATGAAATTTGAAAAGGGCGACGAGGAAACTCTCAACGGCGACACGGTAAAAACCGATATAAATGTATCTTTTGATTTTCCCGGAGAGATCAAAACACTTTCCGGCAGATTTTCCGTAAAGTACATTACGGCAATGGTGATGTCACGGGCAGCAACAAACAACGAAAAGATCAGGATAGTAAGCTCGCCGTTCAACCTGCAGATCTTAGCTATGGTACTCACGCTGACAGCTTCATGCAAAGATCTTGATGTAAAGCAGCTGTTCTCTATCTCCGTTGCAAACGAGCTTGCCGATCCGCAGACGTACTACATGCAGGTAGCAAAGGCGGTCTACCCCATCTTCATGCTCAACTCAAACTACAGCGCATATTACAGCATGACAGGACACGTCACAAATGCTATCATGCCCTTCAACATAATCACTGAGCAATACTGCCTCATGATCTCGGCAGACAACTCTTCCGCTATTCTGCTCAAAGACAAGTCGGTAATAGAACTGTACTCCAAAATATTCGATCAGAGAATAGCTAAATGTTCCCCGTTTATAAAGAAGATAAGAACGGGCGGAGATTATCTCGTTCATTACGCAAATATCATGGAAGCCACAAGCTCTGCCCCATTGTCCAAAACGCTTTATTCTATCGATTTCGAGCCTTGCATGCTGCATCTGGTAAACGAAGGCGATGTACAGAATATGATCGAATCAGCAAAGGGCGACCCCACTACGCTTGAAACACTTGAAAGAATACAAACAGAGCTTCTTGCACGGTTCAACAGCATACCGCAGGTGGGATTCTTCACGAAAAAGGGCGTGGAATCGTTTATCAAAACGGGGCGTATAGCCGAGATACCCGATTCGCTCGGCCTGCAGTTCAGCTACGAACGGCGGCGTGAGATGCTCAGCTCGATCCTCGAAACGGCAAGGATAAACGACCCGAAAGACAAAATGTACTTTCTGCTCAATGAAAAGGAATTCGATCCGCCGCTCGGACTGCGCTTTTTAGGTTCGGGACTCAGCACCGACCATCTTTTTATAATGTCGAACTCACACGACGGCATGCGCTCGATACTGATGTTCTCGAACCCCGAAGTAACATCGGCAGTGTTCCAGTTCGTTGAATCGCTGAGTGAATCGAACATGGTCTACACGCATGAAGAGATGATCGCTTATCTTGAAAAAACGATCGGAGCTATGAGTGAATGATCCCGGAAACGGCTCACCGCCGATCCGATCTATATAAAAATAAAAGGAGAGATAACAATGAAAAAAAACGCTAAAAGAATGATCCCTGTATTTATGATCGCAGCGCTGCTGTGCGGCTGCGGACAGACAGCAGGCACGCAAAGCAGCAGCGAGACTTCTTCAACTGCCGCCGTGTCGGCTGCGGCTTCCGCCGATGAGGCTGTATCGCAGGCTTCTTCCGAGGCTGCGTCCGATGTTGTTCCCGTAACGTGGGAGCCTTCTGCCGATCATCTTACGATCGAGGGCGACGAAGCAAAGGAGCTTTACACAAGGATCAAAGCAAACGACTACCCCACTCTGGAAGAGCTTCAGGCAAACCCCGTTGTTGCAAAGCTTGACGCACTTTCGGCATATTACAAGGAGCTGTACGGCAACACCGCCGAGATAGACACCGAAGAGCGCAAACAGCTTCGTGAGGATATACTGAAAGACTTCCTCGCACTCGGTTCGGCACGCACCGAAAGCACAGACGAAAACGGAAAGGCTCACTACGTTTACGACGGCGACCTTAAAAGCGAATACAAGATGGAGCTTGTTCTCGGTCTGCCTGCTTCGGGCAAATCGACAATGGTAACAGACCCCGACAGCGAAGAGATGGGCGCATTCATTATGGACTGCGACGTTATAAAGGCTATGTTCCCCGAATACAAGGAGTCTCACGGCTGCGGCGCAGACGCCGTTCACTTCGAGGGCTACACGCTCATGCTCGACGCCATAAAAGAGTTTACCGAGGGCGGCAAGAAAGGCACAAACGTTATCCTGCCCGTTGTTTCCACAGATTTTGACGATCTTATGGAAAACACGATCAAGCCTTTTGAGGACGCAGGCTACAATGTTCACGTAAAGTTCTGCCCCGCAGAACCGAACGAGAGCGCCGCAAGAGTTGTTGCAAGAGAGCTTGAAGGCGGTCAGCTCATAAACAGCGCAGTTGCTTTCTCTTTCGGCAAAAAGCCCGAGGAAGTATACAACAAGCTCGCACCTATGACGAACGCACAGGGCGAAACATACGCCGAGGACGCAGAAGCCGAGGTTGACGAAGCTGCATAAGCGCAGCAGAGAAAGAGGTGAGGCACAAGTTGTCTCACCTTTTTTTGTTGTTATTTCCCCCGGATTATGATATAATAGACCAAAATCCGTTTTTTGAAAGAGGAGAGTCCTGCTATGAGAAAGGTACTGTATTTACCCGAAAGGTTTTTATCGGTCATTCTGTGCATAATGATCGTAATGTCGATGGCCGTGCTGCCGCAAAGTGCGATAAACGCCGAAGCCGCAGATAACGTAATACACAACGGTCCGTTTGAATACGTTGTGCTTGATGACGGTACGCTGCGCATAACAGGTTTTAATACAAAATGTGAAGAACTTACTTTTCCTGAAGGATTATTTTCAAATAAAACCATTTCAGAGATCGGTGATGACGTTTTTACCGGTCACAGTGAGATAAAAAAAGCGGTTATCCCGAATTCGGTAAAAAAGTTCGGTAATAAGTGCTTTTACAAATGCACATCGCTCGAAACTATTAATATACCGTCTTCATTAAGCTATATTGGAGAACATGCTTTATCCGGGACAGCAGTCAAAAGCTTATCCTTACCCGATTCGGTAACTTACATCGGCGGAAGTGCATTTTTAGGCTGCATGTCACTTGAAACCATTAAGCTTCCTATACCATTAAACCGTATCGAATCAGCTACGTTTTCTCTTTGCAGTTCACTTAAAAATGTAACTCTTCCTCTCAAATTGTCCGAGTTGGGCAATAGTGCTTTTTCGGAATGCACGGCGCTTGAAACGATAAGCATACCGAATACTACAAAAATCATCGAATCGGCAGCATTCCGAAAATGTTCGGCGCTTAAGGAAATAAGCATACCCGACTCGGTAACAGAAGTAGGCTCTTCTGCTTTCTCGGAATGCTCCTCGCTCGGAAGCGCAAAACTCCCCTCTTCCCTAACCAAAATTAGCAACAGTCTGTTTTATGGTACTTCTATTGAAAGCATAACCATACCCTACAATGTATCACTGATAGATATCGGCGCTTTTTCAAACTGCAAAAAGCTGAAAAAGGTGGTAATCCCCCGTTCTGTTAAGCGTTTTGCTAACAGCGTTTTCAGCAGCTGTATATCACTTGAAAGCATAGTAGTACCCGGCTCCGTAACTCAGGTAGGCACCGACGCTTTTAAATACTGTTCGGCTCTGACTATATACTGCTACGACAACACATTCATAAAGCAGTATGCAAAAGACAACAGCATACCGTACAAGCTCATCACAGATGATACGGTTTTCTTTGATTATACCGAGCTTGACGACGGAACGATCTGCATCACAAAATACACAGGCGACGCTTCATCGGTAACTATCCCCTCCGGGATAGACGGCAAGTCGGTAAGCAGGATAGGAGACTCGGCTTTTGAGGGCAATCCGATGATAACGGAAATAACTATCCCCGATACGATCAGTGAGATAGGGGCAAATGCTTTCAAGAACTGTGTAAATATCAAAGAAATAACGATACCCGATTCTGTAAAGAAAATTGATAAATATGCTTTTTACTACTGCTTAGCGCTCAAGAAGATCAATTTACCCGCAAAGTCCGATATGCAGATCGGAAACAACGCTTTCTCAAGCTGCGCAATTAAAGAGATCACTCTTCCCTTTGGCTTGAAAACTATCGATAACAGCTTATTCAACGGCTGCCAATTCCTTGAAAGCGTTGTTATCCCATCTTCCGTAACTTCAATTAAGAGTTCTTCATTCTGTCGGTGCACATCGCTTAAAAACATATCGTTCCCGGATTCGGTGAAAGAGATCGCACCGTATGCTTTCGGTTACTGTTCTTCGCTGAAAACAGTAAAGCTGCCTGCACATATGGGAACTCTCGATTACTCCGTTTTTTACGACTGCAGGTCGCTTGAAGACGTAACGCTCCCCGATTCGCTCAAAGAGATCGTAAACGGTGCTTTTTCAGGGTGCACGTCGCTGAAAAAGGTAACTATCCCCGATTCCGTCGAAAAGATCGGAGGCAATGCTTTTTTCGACTGCAAGGCGCTTGAAAGCGTGAATATCCCCGAAACGGTAACGGCTATCGGGCAGGAAGCATTCCTCAATTGCTCCGACTTGACTCTTGACTGCTATGAGGATTCCTACGGGGAGAGCTACGCAAAAGAAAACAACATTCCCTATAATCTTATAAGCAAAGCGACCGACACAGACTACGCAGCGGACACGGACACAGCTGCCGACACAGATTCCGCAGCAGACACGGACACAGCTGCCGATACCGATTCCGAAACAGATACGGACACAGCTGCCGACACGGATTCCGAAACGGATACGGACACATCTTCCGATACGGATTCCGCAGCAGATACGGACACATCTTCCGATACGGATTCCGCAGCAGATACGGACACGGCTGCCGACACCGATTCCGCAGCAGATACGGACACAGCTGCCGACACCGATTCCGAAACAGATACGGACACAGCTGCCGATACAGATTCCGAAACGGATACGGACACAGCAAGCGATACCGACTCCGAAACTGAGACCGATGACGAACAATTCGAGATCGTCAACTACGGAATGCTCGGCGATATTGACGGCGACAACGTCATCACGGCAGGCGACTCCGTTTATGCACTGCGTGCGAGCGTTGGTCTTGTCAAGGTAAGCAAAGAGTTCTTAAAGCTTGCCGACATCGACGGCGACGGATCTATCTTTGCCTCCGATGCGCTTTCGATACTGCGCTTCAGCGTAGGCATGATAGGAGGAAACAACATCGGCGAAGCGGTGACCGAAAAAATACGTTCCGTAACAAAGATCTATGTAAGCAATCTTACCGGTATCGATTTTGTTCCGAAGATCTTCTTCTGGGGAATAGAGGAGCAGTGCAGCTGGCCCGGCATTGAAATGAAGAAGACCGTTACTGACGGCTTGTACGAAACAGCGATAAACACAAACCGACAATTCAACTGGACGATAGTTACAGACAAAGGTGTATCAACAAGTGAATTCTCAACAAAAGGCGATATTCATGCAAAGCTTGTGATAGAGCAGAACAGGATCATTACAACGCTTGACGAATAAACAAAACAGCTCCTTTTCTTTGATGAAGAGGAGCTGTTATTATTGCTTTACAAACCGAATGCCTTCCTGAATCCCGTAATATTTCTGCCGTCTTCTCTGCCATAGACCGCAAAGCATATCTCGTCAAAGCAACTGCCAAAGCCTTCGTCCTTTATCACGTAACGGAAATACTCCGCAACGTCTTCCGCTTTGTTGCCGAACGCTCCGCAGCCCCATGCGCCTAAAACAAGATCTCTGTAGCCGTACTTTGCCGCCGCAGCAAGTATTATCCCGATACGTCTTTGGAATGTCTCCTTTATGAGCTTTTCGGAGGCAAACATCGCCGCACCGTATCTGTTCGGTGCAGGCGCCGTGATAACGCCCATTATAACAGGTTCGTCAAGAAGCGTACATTTCTCGTCTCTGAAAACAGCCACATTCGGTGACAGAAGCATATGATCCGACTCCGCTTTGCTTATATGCGTGTTGTTGTAACGGTACATCTGCGCCGCTTTTTCCGATGTGATGGAAGCGTACAGTGTGCTGCAGCGGCACAGCGCCTCTTCCTGCGCATTCGCACCGAGGCGAAAACCGCCGCCGGGATTGTGAGCGTTTGCAAAGTTGAGAACAAGCGGCTTCTCAAACGATCTGCCTGCCTTGAACGAATCTGCATTCACCACCGTGATACGGCACATTTTTTCACCCTTGCAGCGTGAAATGCCTTCTTTGAGAAGCGCTTCACCGTCCGACGGCGTTATAACAATAACGTCTTCATAATCAAGCCCGGGCAGAACGACTCTGCGGGGACCTATCATATACGCCCCCTCTTCCGTTATTTTCATCGTTTCATTTGCTATTGCAATATTATTCATATAACACCATCTCTTTTTTATCTTGCGGGATATTATTACACATTGCACAATACACATACCACATTGCGCATACATACGTATAAAACGAGCGAGGACAGTTTTTCGGCTGCCCTCGCTGCTGTTATACCGCCTTATCGGGTTTATAGTCGTAGATATCCATATTCTGCATCGAATTGAGAACGACCCACTTATCACCCTGTGAGGTCACTTCGACAGACATAACGCTCTCATCACCAACGAGCTTCCAGTTGAACTGTTCGGTCGAAAAGATGACCGCTTCATACCAGCCGTCGCCGTCTTTATCGGTAAGCGGCACACCGGGATAACCGTGTTCATCAATGCCCTCGCCCCAGTACATAATGCTAAGATAGTAGTCTTTTCCTGTCTGATCTTTTATGTAGAGCCACGTTACTGCCGAAACTTCCTTTTCCGCCGTTTCACCGATCCTGTTGCCGTCGCTGAAACCGATACTGTAACGCAGAATGGCAAGTGCGTCCGACGCCATTATCTGCTCGTCGCCGTCGATGTCGCCGAGCATCAGGAACAATTCGTCTGTTTCGTCTAAACCGATACTTGCTCTTAGCACAGATAATGCATCTCCCGACGTTACCACGCCGTCACCGTCAACATCGCCATATTCTCCGCAGCTGATGATCTTTGTATACTCATCATGATCGCCGCCGGGGTCTTTGATCGTAAATTCGATTATTTCTTTGCCCGAGTAATCGCCTTTGCCCCTGACAACAGCCAACGCCGTGCCGACGCCGGTGTTGTTCTCATACGTTACGACGTAGTCGTTGCCATTATCAAGGAAATACTCTCCGTCTTTTACGGTAACAACAGGCGTTACGGCGTCGCCGTTGTAATAGTAGGAATCCTTATCGAGCGAAATATCGCAGGCAGAAATGCTGATGCCGTTGTTGTCCTCTATCATGAAATGAACGTTTATAAAATCTACATAATCTCCGATACCGTAAACTACCGCAACAGCGTCACCGGGATCTATATTATTGATATACTCAACGGTGTAGTCAACATTTTCCTCAAGGAATCTCTCGCCGTACTTTACGGTAACTGCGGGAGTTTTTTCGTCTGCATCGTATATGAAACTGTTATTATCGAGATAAACGTCACACTGAGTAACGCTCTTGCCTCCGATAAACTCACTGCTGATATAGAAGTTTTCTCTGTGTACGCCAACGTAATCTCCTATACCCGATACTACTACTGTTGCCGTACCGGGATCTATATTGTTTTCGTAGGAAACGGTATAGTCAACGCCCTGAGTAAGCTCTCTTTCTTCATCGGTCACAACAACATAGGGCGTTATCTCGCTGCCGTCATAGGTGAATGAATCATTTGAAAGCATTACCGTGCAGTTTATGACATCGGGCACGGGAGTGAGCATGTACGGTATGCCGTTTGCCTTTGCGTAGAGATACGCTTCCGATCTGCTCGAACAGCGGATAGTCACAGGGGTTTCATTGAATACGCTGTCGCCTATCTGCTCAACGGAATCGGGGATAAACAGATCTTCAAGAGCGGTGCAGTGCGAGAAAGCCGAGTCTTCGATCGTGAAAACAGAATCGGGGATATTGATATTCCTAAGAGATGAACAACCGGTGAAAGCACGTTCGCCTATCTCTG
The DNA here is from genome assembly GCA_902785425.1 of uncultured Ruminococcus sp. Lineage (GTDB taxonomy): Bacteria > Bacillota > Clostridia > Oscillospirales > Acutalibacteraceae > RUG592. The sequence continues at coordinate 39,713 of CACZYP010000024.1, forward strand.
CAAGCCCGTCGGGGAGTGTTGCTTTGGCAAGCGACTGGCAGCCGAAGAAAGTCTCCTCTTCTATCCTGCGGACATTATCGGGGATAGCTATGCCGGTGATATTCGAGCACTCCTCAAAAGCGTTCGGAGCGATCGACTCAACAGTTCCGGGGATATCTGCTATCTGTTTTTCTGTCGGGCATACTATAAGACGTGTAAAGTCTTTGTTGTATAATATCCCGTCCTTGGAAGCGTATTCGGGATTATCGGCGGAAACGTTTATGTTTTCAAGCAGCGGACAGCGTGCAAAAGCAAACTCGCCTATCTCCTCTACGGAAGCAGGTATATTTATCTCTCTGAGCATCTCACAGCGCTCAAAAGCGCTGCTGCCTATCTTTCTGACCGTCTCGGGGATAACGATGCTTCTGAGATCTCGTTCATAAGTAAAAGCACTGTCGCTGATCTCCGTAACTTGTCTGCCGTTTATTTCGTCCGGAATAACAGCATCATACCCTGCGCCCTCCATGTAGCCTACTATAGCCACCTCTTCGCCGTCGTTTATGATCGTACAATAAAACGGAGTATACGCAAATTCCATCGGACTGTCGGTGCCGCTGTCATCGCCGGAGTATTCAACTGAGATATTATTTTCCTGCGCATACTGTGCCGCATATGACGACTTTTCACAGCGGATAGTCACGCCGGGGCAGTCCTCAAAGGCATTCGGTGCGATAGAAACAACAGATGACGGGAGCGTTATCCTTTTAAGTGCTGTACAGCCGCCGAAAGCAGTTTCGCCTATAGTTGTTACGGATTCGGGGATATCTATTGTTTCAAGCGACGTGCAGCCGCTGAAAACAGACGTTTTCAATTCCTTGACCGAATTGCCTATGTTTACATTTTTCAAAGCAGTGCAGTTGAGGAATACGTAATTGCCCATCTGCTCCACTGAATCGGGGATAGTAATATCGGTAAGCCCGGAACAGCCGTTGAAAACGCTTGAACCGAGCGCTGTGACCGACTCGGGTATATTGATCTTTTCAAGAGAAGAACAATTATAGAACGTGCCTGTACGGAGCTTTTCAATATTCTCGTGCAGGTAGATACTCTTAAGCGATGTGCAGCCGCTGAAAGTGCTCTCGCCGAGATCTGTGATGCTGTACGAAAGATTCACATCTTTCAGCGCCGTGCAGTTGCGGAAAGCTTCGTTTCCGAGAGCCGTTATGGTTTCGGGAAAATCTATATACTGCAGCGCAGTGTTTTCATTAAAGACCCTCTCGCCTATAGCTGTGACCGTCTTGCCGTCATTTTCATCCGGGATGACCAAAGCCGTTATCGGATCGTAATAGGTGTATATTTTCTCACGGTCACGGTAGCGATACTGTGTGTATCCGCCGTTTTCTGCCTGACGTGTAACCTCATTGTACCACGGGTCTTTGCCCATCGTGCCGTAGATATTGAAGCCCTGGCTCGTATCGCACACGGCAAGCGGTGTATCGGTCCAGCCACGCTCAACGTATGTGCCGCAGTAGTAGCCGCTCCATGTGCCCTTTGAGGGGCCTGTCCAGCCTGTGCCGTTTGAGTTTGCGGTCCACTTGCTGTAGTTGTACTGAGTCTTGTAGTTGGTTATCCACTGAGTGCCTACTTCTCTCGAATCGGAAGCCGTAACGGCGCTGTTCTGCCATGGCGACCATCCGCCGTACTCGCCCCAAACCCACGTTGAGTCACACATCTTCGCTTCGTCAAGCCTCAGCGTTCCGTCTTCAAGCTCGCTGTAAGTGACCTCGGGCAAAATAGCGCACTTGATCTTTTTCTCAAGGGCATACTTAACGGCGGAGGAATTCAGATAAGCATAGATAGTCAGATCGGTGTCGGTGTCAAAAGAGGCGTCCTTTATAGCAACATCGTTGCCGAGTATCGCTGCTATACGCAGATTCTTACAGTTTTTGAAAGCAATGTTCGAGATAGTTGCAACGGAAGCGGGAAGCAGCACGCTGTCAAGGGATTTACAGCTGTGCATCGCCGCATAGCCTATGGTCGTTACGGTATCCGGGACCGTAAGATACTTTATTGCTCCGGGGCAGGCTATAAGATTGGTTACATCTTTATCATACAAAACGCCGTCATGTGAAGAAAAGTGCATATTGTTTTCTGCAACGTTTATGCTATTCAGAGCACTGCAGCCGACGAAAACAAGTTTATCTATCATCTCCACATTTTCAGGGATATCGATATGCGTAAGATACTTGCAATACTCAAACGCCCTTTTTTCAAATGAAGTTACCGAATCGGGTATATCGACATCGTGCATTGCGCAGGGGCAGCATACGAGCGACGACACATCTTTATTGTACAAAACGCCGTCCACGGAAGTGAACACTTCATTCATGTCATCCACTTCAAAGCGTTCGTTCGATGAACAATTGATAAACGCAGCTTCTCCTATATCGGTGACATACTGCGGGATCCTGATTTCCCGAAGATCTTTGCAGTTACTGAAAGCGTACATACCGATACTTTTAAGCGAACCGGGCAGATTGAGGTCTTTGAGCCGCTTACAGCCCGAAAAGGCGTATGAAGCTATACCCGTTACCGCTTCGGGAAAGACAACAGTCATGAGGTCGGTATTATCCCTGAACGCATCCGAACCGATATGTGTTACAAATTTACCGTCTATCTCCGACGGGATAACGACCTCTTCATCGCTGCCATTATATTTTGTAATACTCACGGTGCCGTCGTCAAGGTCGGTATACGTATAATCTCCGAACTCGACCACATCGGCGCTCGCCGAAACGGGCAGCACCATTGTCAGCAGCACTGCGATACACAGCAGCAGCGCAAAATAACGCTTTGTCACGATTATATGATTACTCATAAAGAGACTCTCCTCTCTGAAATACAGTTTTCCGATCATATTATACCATATGTCGGAAACGTTAACAATCCAATAATGAGAGGAGTTTTTTATGAAAAGCGCACAACAAGGGGCGGAGGTTCGTTAATGGGAAATGGAAAATTGCGGAGTCGCTTCGCTCCTGTTTCTTAATGTGGAATGTGGAAAGTGGAAAGTGGAATGAAGGAACTCGCCTGCGGCGAGTTGATTTGTATTAGTTTTTTCAAAACTCAGGGAACCACTGAATAAATCACGTCCTGTGGACTGAGCACCCATCTTGCTTGCACCCCAAGGGCACTTGTAACACATGCCGATCGGTCTGCGCCTTACGGCTTTAATCAGTGCTTCCTTAAAAAAACAGGAGCGAAGCGACTCCGCCATTCCACTTTCCACTTTCCACATTCCACATTATAAAAGGCGAACATCGTGAGCCTTACCGCAATTTTCCATTTTCAATTTTCAATTAGAACAAGACTCTTATCGAAAACACTCCCTCCTCAAGCTCCGCACTTATCCTGCCGCCCATTTTTTCGGTCAGCAGCTTTGCTATGGAAAGCCCGAGGCCTGTGGAGCCTTTGGCGTTTTCTACGGTGTAAAAGCGGTCGAACAGTCTGCCTGCGTCTATCTCCGACATCGTTTCGGAGCGGTTTGAGAAAACTATACTGCCGTCGCTTTCAAGCGAAACTGTCAGATCGCCCGAGGAATATTTTGCGGCGTTGTTGAGGATATTTCCGAAAATTCGCTGCAAAGCTTTCTTGTCGAGACTGCGTACAACGGGCTTGTCGGATATGCGGATATCGGGCGTTATGCCTGCATCGGAAAGCACACTGTACGACGCCGCCAAAGCTATTTCAAGCTCTTTGTTTATAACAACATCTTCGTACTTCAATTCGTTTGCTGCGTTGTCTGTCACGGAAAATGCAAAAAGCTCCTCTGTCAGCGAGCGCAGAGTTGCCGTTCTTTCGCTTATTACCGCAGTGTAGCTGCGTGATCTTTCGTCAAGCTCCTGCTCTTCGAGAAGTTCGAGATATCCGCTTATCGCAGTAAGCGGCGTGCGCAGATCGTGAGCTACGTTTGTGATGGCGTTTTGCAGCTCGTGGCTGCCCGTTTCCGTTTTAAGCTGCTCTGTTCTGAGCGTTTTCAGCTCCTGGTTTATGCGTGACGCAAAACGGAGCACCTCACGGTCGGAAGAAGAAACAAAAATGGGTGTATTCGATCTTTCCGACAGTCTCCGGTCAAATTGGTCGGATATCTCACGCAGGCTGCGGCGCATAGATATGATAACGCCGCACAGCACGAGAATAATCACTATCATAACAAAAAAGATCGCATACACCCATAAACTCATTTATCTGACATCTCTCTTTCGGAAGATAAGACAGCCTGCAAAGCAGAAAACTGCGATAAGGCAGACGTCGTAAACACACATATGCATAACATACTCAGGCAAGGCGATGCCTGCAAGCTCAAGCGCCTGGTTGCCCGGATTTATCATGTGAACAGCCTCGAATACACTGCGCTTCCCGGAATCGGGGGCAATATATCTCGGGTTCGGGTCGTCATACGCTGCGGTAACCTCACCGCTTTCGTTCGTTTCATAGCCGCTTACGGTTTCGGGCGCCTGCAAGGAAACAGCTACGAATATAGCAGCGAACACAAGCACGAGCACAAGCACGATACAAAGCGATGCGTTGACGACCTTGTTCGATATCGTCATAGTCATGAACGTGAATACTGCGGCGAATGCTGCAAGCTCCAAAACGCAGCCGAGCACCGTAGCCGCAAGAACGGACGCAGACGCTTTGCACTCGTGTATCGTGACGCCCAAAAGAAGATACGACGACACCCATAATGCAAGAATGATAACGCCTGCTATTACAGTCGTAAGGAAATTGGCGAGATACACCGACACTCTGCTGTGGCCGCAGATCAGCTTGTTGCGGATAGTGCCGTCGCTGTATTCCGTTCCGATAAGTGAAGGGCATAATACAGCAAGCGCAAACACGCCGAAGAAACCGCACGCACCGACACAGTCATCGGTATATGCAGGCATATTCAAAGCTTTCAGCTCATACGCCTGGTCGATAACGATGTATAAAGAAAACGCAAACAGAAAAATATTGCACAGCCAGAAGACCTTGCTGTGGAAAAGCCGTCTAAGATCGGCACGAAGAAGCTTACTCATTTTTCGCACCTCCCAAAAGATTAAGATAGAAGCTTTCAAGGCTCTCGTCCTTTTCGCTCATGAAGAGTATGGAACAGCCCTCGCTCCTTGCGGCTTCAAAGATATCGGAAGCGTTCATTTCGCCGTAGAGATACGCTTCCCTGTCGGAAACTATCTCGTATTCGCTACCGATTTTTTCGAGCGCACGGGCAAAAGCTTCGATGTTGTCCACCCTGACGAGCGTGCGTTTTTTCGCAGCAGCTTCAAGCTCCTTTGCGCTCATTTCACGAACCATTCTGCCGCCGTCGATAAATCCGTAATGCGTTGCAAGCTTTGAAAGCTCGTCAAGAATATGGCTCGATATTATCACGGTGATGCCCATTTCACGGTTGAGTTTCAGTATCAGCTCACGCATTTCGATGATGCCCTGCGGATCGAGTCCGTTGACGGGTTCATCGAGTATCAGAAGATCGGGGCTGCCTGCAAGCGCAACGGCTATGCCGAGCCTCTGGCGCATTCCGAGCGAGAAATGCTTTGCTTTCTTTTTGCCCGTATTTCCAAGTCCCACAAGCTCCAGCAGCTCGTTTATGCCGCTTTCATCGGGCATTCCGAGAACGGTATACTGCATTCCGATATTCTCATATGCCGTCATATCGGAATAAATTGACGGCGACTCGACCACAGCGCCGATACGCTGCCTTGTTCTGATGACCTCTGTCTTATCGCTGCCGTTTTTGCCTATCTCGCAGCCGTACAGCTTATAGCTGCCGGACGTCGGGTGCTGCAAGCCCGTGACAACACGGATAAGCGTAGTTTTGCCTGCGCCGTTCTTCCCTACAAAGCCGTAGATCGAGCCTTTCGGCACACGCATGTCAAGTCCGTCAAGCGCTTTGAAGTTCCTGTAATACTTACACAGCGCATTCGTTTCAAGCACATATTCCATAATTATACCTCCTGTTTCTTTGGAGGAAGAAACCGATCAACCGATTTCTTCTCTCCCTTGCCTGATGTACTCATTATACAAGCCAAGCGTTAAGAAACCGGTAAAGAAAAACGTTGAGAAATCGTTGAGAAAACGCTCAACGCTTTCAAATTGAAAATTGAAAATGGAAAATGGAAAATTTCGGAAGCACTTCGTGCTTGATTATATATTTGCGTATTCAAAACTTATAGTTTATCTCTCGACAGCAAATGAAAGTATGGATTTGTGATAGCTGATACGATCCAACTCGGCGAAGCCGAGTTCCTTAATTCCACTTTCCACTTTCCACATTCCACATTAATAAAGCGGCGCAGCTGCTTCCTTTATTCTTTATTCTTTGAGCGAACGCAGTGAGCGATTCCCGTTCACTTAACAAGCTTGAACCCTATCCCCCACACCGATTCGATGTGGTCTTTGCCGGTGACTTCACGCAGCTTTGTGCGGATATGGCTTATGTGTGTTTTGAGAGAGCTTTCGGTGCAGTCGAGAGTATCGTCGGAAATGCTGTCGAGTATCACCGACTTTGCTATTACCTTGTCGGGGTTCTGTATCAGCAGTTTCAGGATAGCGTACTCGGTTTTTGTAAGTCTTACATCGCTGCCGCTTGCCGACACTGTATGAGACAAAGTGTCGAGCGTGATATCGCCGCAGCAAAAGAGCGTGTCGGGCGATACCGGGGCTTTTCGCAGCGCCACGGCAACTCTTGCGGCAAGCTCCCGTGTGTTGAACGGCTTTGTTATGTAATCCACAGCGCCGTCGGTGAGCATGTTCACCTTATCGTCGATGCCGATCTTTGCACTTACAACGATAACGGGAATACCGCCGATCCTGCGCAGCACCTCTTCGCCGGACATGCCGGGCAGCATAAGGTCAAGCAGGATAAGGTCGGGGCGCTGCCGTTCAAGCAGCAGCACTGCCTCAGTTCCGGAGTATGCCCGAATGCAGTTATAGCCCTCACGTCCGAGCACTTCCTGCTCAAGGTCTCCGATTTGTATATCGTCGTCTATTATCAGAATTGTTTTTTTCATACTATTACTCCGTTTTTAACGGTTTACGGCAGCACCGCACAAAAGCCGCCGAAAGCGTGTTATATTTACATTATACCACCGCAGCGATCGTTATTTCAAGAGCGTTTGCTGTTTTCGGATTTTTTCGGGAACAGAAGAAAAGAGTGCAGGCGCTTTCGCAGTCCGGCACATTGGCTTCGCCTCGTGCCTGTTTTATTCGTAACGCAGATTATTCTTTGTGCTGCGCACGCTTATTTTATTGCACTATTTTTCTTTAGGAAGCACTGATTAAATCGAGTGCCCATATTGCGCAGTCAGATTTTGAGGCAAATTGGACGAAAAAGCCGCCGGAATACTGACGTATTTCAAGGTTTTAGGGCGTGATTTATTCAGTGGTTCCTTTATTTCAATCCTTGCTTTTGCAGGGGCTCTGCCCCTGCTCCCCGGCAGCTTTTTTGAAAAAAAGCTGCGCAAAAAACTTTTTCGATAAACTGAAGAGTGCAGCCGTTTTGCAGCTGCACTCTGTTTTCAAACGCTCATACCCGGGGTTTACATTGTTACAGGTTGGTTTATACTGTCATTTTCATAGCCTACGCTGTACCGCAGCACAGCCAGTGCATCGTTTGCCGTTATCACGCCGTCAAAGTCAACGTCCGCAAGTATGAGCTGTTCGGGGGTAAGCTTATCGATATCTACGCTTGCACGGAGGATGATAAGTGCGTCGTTCGCCGTGATGCTGCCGTCAAAGTCAACATCTCCGAGATTGCCGGTCACTTTCGGTGTGGGAGTGTCGGTATCGGTCTGATCGGGAGGTGTGGGAACGTCCGTGTCGCTCATATCGGGAGGTGTAGGTCTGTCACTGTCGTCCCAATCGGGAGGTGTAGGTCTGTCACTGTCGTCCCAATCGGGAGGTGTCGGTCTGTCACTGTCGTTCCAATCGGGAGGTGTCGGGCGGTCGCTGTCGCTCATGTCGGGAGGCGTGGGGCGGTCGCTGTCGGTTGACGGTGTGTCGCCTGCTGTGTCGCTCGATTCACTGTCTGTCGATTCGGTGTCGCTGCTTTCCTCTGCCTTTTCGAGCGTTACGGTAATAGTAAGGTCGCCCGATATCTTTGTTATGCGGTATACGTTTTCGGCGCCTGTGTCGTCGGGAGTCTTGATATTCTTGTATGTGCCTTCCGTTGCCGTTACGCTTGCTACCTTATAGCCGTCTTCGGGAGTTACCCTGAAGTTTATCTGACCCGATGTGTCTGTCGATATTTCGCCTGTCGCACTGTCACGGGCATACGCTTCCGTCTGATCTTCATTGCCCTTTGTGTAATCCTGAGTGTCATACGTTGTGATCGCCGCTTTGCCGCCCTCGATCACGAATGTGCCTTTGAAGCCTTTTTCTGTTTCGCTGTCTGTATCGTCATTATCCGAGCCTGCCGTATCGCTTGCAGTATCGCTCGTTTCTGTGTCTGTCGATACGGTATCGCTGCTTTCCTCTGCCTTTTCAAGCGTTACCGTGATAGTAAGATCATTCGATATCTTCGTTATGCGGTATACGTTTTCGGCACCTGTGTCGTCGGGAGTCTTGATATTCTTATATGTGCCTTCCGTTGCCGTTACGCTTGCTACCTTATAGCCGTCTTCGGGAGTTACCCTGAAGTTTATCTGACCCGATGTGTCCGATGATATTTCGCCTGTCGCACTGTCACGGGCATACGCTTCCGTCTGATCTTCATTGCCCTTTGTGTAATCCTGCGTGTCATACGTTGTGATCGCCGCTTTGCCGCCCTCGATCACGAATGTGCCCTTGAAGCCTTTTTCTGTTTCGCTGTCGGCTTGCGTATCGGTGCTTTCCTGAGCGGTGCTTTCCCATACGGCGTACAGCGTGCAGTCACAGGGGATAATGAAGCTGTCGCCTGCATTGTAGGAGATCCCGGAACCGTCGGCGCTTGTGTTCCACTCTTTGAACGTGCCGTTTTCGTTGCTGAAACTGTTAGCCGCCACTGTGAGCGCCGAGCCTGTTTCGATGCTTTCCTTTGCGGTATCGTCAGAGCCGTTGTTTGCGCTGTAAGTAAGCGTTGAATCGGGCGTGCCGTTTATATCGCCTGCAAATGTGATGTACGATGTATTGGTCTTTGCTGTAGTCGATACTATCTCCTCGCTGCCGCCGAGCATTACGGCTACCTTTGTGCCGCTCGTTATGCCGCTTACGCTGCTGCCGATGTTATAGCTCCGGGAGCCTGCTAAGAGAGTTACCTTCGACTGATCTGCCTGCGGGATATTGGTAGAGCTGCTGCCCTGCCTGCCGCCTCTGCCGCCCATGCCCGAGCTTCCCGACCATACAGCCCATGTCTGCTTCGCAGAAGAGCTGAGTTTTTCGCCCTCCATAGGTGCAGAACCAAGTCCGAGCAGTGTGCCGCCCGTTACGTTGAAGCTTTTCTCAAGGTCAAAGGCGTTTCCGCTTTGGTCTGAGATCGCTATCGTTCTGCCGCCGTATACGTTGATCGAGCCGTTTGAGTCGAGCGCATCGTTATCGTTGCCGCCCGATGCGTCGGCGTAGATGTCGCCGCCGTAGATATTAAGCTCAAAGTTGTAAGATGACTGACCGCCGCCGAACGGATCCGTCTGACTGCTGCCCGAAAGGTCGCTGTTTGCGGCGTTTACGGCGTCGTCGCCTGCGGTGATGTCGATATCGCCGCTGTAGAAGTTCACGACTGCTCCCTCAATGCCCTCATACGACTTATTGATGTTGATGTCGAGAGCAGAGTTGTCCGCACCGAGAGCGCCGATGTTGAGCACATAGTCACAGTGTATGCCGTCATCGTCCGCATTGATATTGTATGTGCCGCTTTGAATGTTGACGCAGCTTTCACCGTTTATGGCGTCGCCGTAGTAATCGGTGTCTTCCTGTCCGCCGGGGCCGAACTGACCCTGACCGCCGGGACGTGAGGGGTTATAGCCCGTGTCGCTGTCGGAGGAGCTTTGCGGTGTATACACATTCGTCGCATCAATATTCACAGTCACGCCGTTCATTGTAAGGTATGCAAAATACTCGCTTTCGGGGTCGTATTCGACCTCTGTTTCAAGATCGCTGTCGAGCGTTGCGCCCGACTTGATGCCGTTTTTGGCGTTAGCGTTGATATTGAGCGTACCGTCGCCGGAGATCGTGACTTTAGACGCACCCTTGAGCTTGACAACGGCATTTTCGGCTGCGTCAACCTCGCTGTCGGAATCGGTGTAGCCCTGATCTGTCCAGTAGTCCTCGCTGTTTTTCACGCTGTCGGTAAGAGTGACCTCGCCCTTGACGATAATATCGACCTGCGAATTTTTGTTGCAGGCAAGCGGAGCTGTCGTGCTGCTCGTCAGATCGAGATCTTCAAGCGTCAGCGTAACGTTTTCAGTCGATTTCTTTACCTTGATGCTTCCGTCGGAGCATTTGCCCGTTACCTTGTAGCTGCCTGAGCTTTTGATAGTAAGCTCCGAGCCGTCGATAAACTTCTCATAGCCCTCTGCGGACGCCGTTATACCGCTTTCACCGAACGTGAACGTTACCTCTTCCGTCTCGTCGGCAGAAGCCGATACAGACGATGAAAGAAGCATATTTGCGCACAATGCGGCTGTACACAGTATACTTGCAAATGACCTTTTTTTCATAAAATCCACCTCGTTTTAAAATGCCGGGCAGGGTGAGAATGCAAGCCTTTTGAAAAAGGCTTGACAAAAACTTCCGTCTGAGCGTTTCATTTTCTTTTGCTGCAAAACGGACAGACACAATACGATCCTGCATTCTCTTTCCTGCACTATTCTTTCGGATCATGGTCATATTGTAGCGCCGCAAGCTTAAATAGTTCTTAAATGTCAAAAGTTTATTGTGAAAATATTGTGACAAATAATAAACAAATATTTTTCACAAATTTAAGTTCCATTTAAGCGGAAATATGGTATAATGTAAAAAAGGAACAAGGAGGCGGGATCATGAAAATACTGATCGCAGAGGACGAAAGATCCTTATCAAACGCACTTAAAAAACTGCTCGAACAGCAAGGCAACCTTGTGGACGCAGTTTATGACGGACAAAGCGCCGTTGACTACGCCTGCGAGATGGACTATCAGGTGATCATACTTGACGTTATGATGCCCGAGCTTGACGGCTTTGAGGTGATCAGGCAGCTCAGAGGAAAAAAGATCAGCACACCCGTTCTTATGCTGACGGCACGCTCCGCAGTTCGTGACAAGATCACGGGGCTTAATTTCGGCGCAGATGATTACATGACAAAGCCGTTTGACCCCGAAGAACTGCTCGCCCGTGTGACGGCGCTTTCAAGGCGCAGGGGCGAGGTCGTTGTAGATACGGTAACGTTCGGCGATCTGTCGCTCAACGTAAATTCGGCGGTGCTGACGTGCAGAAGCGAATCGGTGCAGCTCAGCCGCAAGGAGTTTGACGTGCTGAAAACCTTCCTCTACAACCCGACTATGACGATCACAACGGAAAGCCTGATAAACAACGTGTGGGGCATCGACTCCGAAGCAACAGACAACAACGTTGAGGTGTACATGTCGTTTATAAGAAAAAAGCTCAAATATCTGAGGTCTGATGTATCGATCAAAAAGGTTCCACGCATCGGCTATCGTCTGGAGGTGGCAAAGTGATAAAAAGCTACCGCAAACGTTTTATTCTGTCAAACATGCTGCTGTCGGGCATCGTTCTGCTGGCGGTCTTTATCGTTCTGGGCGTTGTGAGCTGCAATCAGGAGTACAGGAACCTGGAAAACACGATGTCTCTTGTTCTGAAGCCCTGGAACAGCAACGGTCTGCTGTCTGCGAATGGACAGGGGTATTATCAGGACAAAAAGCCTGAGCCTTCACCGAAAAAAGAAACAAGCGGCGAACCGGAACGAAAAAAAGAGCCTGAACCGCATGAGCGTGAAGAGGAAAAAGGTCAGGGCGGAGAGATATCGCAGGACGATTACGAGCTTTTTACTACCGTCATATATCACAGCAGGAGCAAAGAGGTATCGATTCTTTCCGGCGAAGAGGCAGCTGAATCCGAAACGATCGAAGCGGCGGCTGCACAAGCCGCAAAAGAGTCAAAGCGCTTCGGCAAACTTCCGGATCACGGTCTTATCTACTACAAGGAAAACACAAAGATAGAAATAAAGATAGCGCTTATATCAACATCGTACTTAACGGCGAAGATAGCAAAAAGGCTGCTTCTGCTCACGCTCGTTTTTTTACTGTCGATGGGCGCAATATTCGCCGTGAGCGTTCGGCTTGCAAAGCTTGCCGCAAAGCCGCTTGAACAGGCGATAGAAATGGAGCGAAACTTTGTTGCCGATATTTCGCACGATCTTAAAACGCCGATCACGATAGTTCTTGCAAACAACGGCATACTGAAATCGAACAAAAACGCAAGGATCGGCGAGCAGCTTCAATGGATAGAAAGCACGGAAACAGCCGCCAAAAACATGATGGAGCTTGTAAACGAGATGCTTACGCTTTCGGAAGTGGAATCGTTCGGCAGAAAGGCGGAGCTTTACAGTGTGCCGCTGTCGTCTGTATGTGAAAAATGCACGCTGCAGCTTGAATCGCTCGCTTACGAACAGAACATCGGGATCGTATCCGATATAGCGGAGGACATAGAAATCCTTTCAACGCACGAATACACCGAACGCATCTGTTCGGGACTTATCGACAATGCGCTGAAATACGAACATTCCGGTGGGCGCATCGAGGTAAACGTATTCAAGGACAAAAAGAACGCCGTGCTTACGGTGCGAAACTTCGGCAGCGTTATAAGTGAAGAAGATATGCCGCACATATTCGAGCGTTTTTACAGAGCCGACAAGACGAGAGGTCAGACAAAGGGTCACGGTCTCGGTCTGCCGATCATCAAGCAGATGACGGAGCTTATCGGCGCAAAGATAGACGTAAAAAGCTCGCAGAGTGACGGAACGGTATTCACCGTAAGATTTGATATGCCGGACTAAAAAGCGCCCGCTGACTGAAAACATAAAACTTAAAACCGAAAAATGTCGGAATCGCTCGCTGATGATCTGTATTATAAAAGCGCAGCTTTTCCGACATTATTCTTTATTCGTTATTATTTATTCGTTATTATTTGAGCGGGCAACAGCGACCATTTCCCAGTACCCGTCCGCAATCATATATGCCGGGTCGTGCGGGTCGGGGGTGTGGTCTATGAGGTAATCTATCACAAGCTTTTCGGCTTTGTCCGACTTATGGGTTACGAGAAACTGCATCGCAAGCTTTGTCAGTTCACCGTTTTCCGAGCCGGAGCGAAGTATATTTTCCGTCATCATCATGGCTATTTCGGGGTCTGTTTTTGACAGATATGCAAGCGCCGAGATCAGATGGCATTTGTCTTCTTCACGTTCTGATTCAAGCCACTTCTTCACAAGCTCTTCGGTCATCTCCGTTTCGTCAAGCTCCTCGCCAAAGTAGTTGCCAAGCTCTTCAACATCAGGATAGCAGCCGAGCTTCAAGCCGTTTTCGGGAAGCGGCGTGTTGCTGTATTCTTCAAAAGTAATTTTGTCTTTTATGATGAAGTCTGTCGGGCGCTCCTTGAATCTGCCGTCAAAGGAAACAGCGATCTCCGAAAAATATGCGCCGACTTTCTGTCCTCTTACGGACCCGGAATATTGGTACCCCGTCATAGGGATAATAAGCAGCGTTCTGAGCATAACGCCCTTTTCGGCTGCGGCGTATGCCTTATGGTGGCCGTCAAGCAAAGCGCACAGGAAGCCCCGGTGGTTATAAGCAATTGCTCTCGGAGCGTTCTCATCGGCGATAACATCGAGGTAATGGTTTGCCCTGTCGATATCGAAACAGGAGTTCGACTGCGTGGGATAGATAAACGCAGGGAACGCATCAAAGGAACCGCCGTAGATACTTTCGGAAAAATAATACGATACCGTTGTGTCTGTGGAATGCTTTTTGTCGAGGGTATTTGCAAAGAAATGACCGTCGCCGTCGGTCGGATACAAAACTGCGTCTGCGACAACGTAATAGCCGTCATGAAGCAGGGAAAGTATGGGCTTTATGTTTTCAACGGCAGACTCCATACCTGTAAACGGAGCGTTGATCTTGTCACGGATCACGGCAAGCTCGGGGCTGTCTGCGTTTTCGATGCCGCACCCTCTTGCGATGATGCCGGAGCAAGTGCCGCAATAGGGATACTCCCCCTGGATAAGCGGCTTGCCGTTGAGCGTGAGCTGACAGCCTTTGTACAGACTTTCTTGCAGATCGGGTTTCTCAAAGACCTCTTCAAGCGCCCCCCTGCCGCCTTTGACCTCAGTCAGAACGGCACTGCTGCACCATCTGTATTTTGCCGTGTCGAGCGTTTTTATAACATCGATTTTCATAATACCTCTCTCCTTACAAGTTTTTTCCGGTAAATACATGATACCACAATAGGAGAGCTTTTTCGTGGAAAAAAAGCTGCGAAATCTTGTGTAAAGCTGAGCGACCGCTTTTTTGAATGTGGAATGTGGAAAGAATGTGGAATGTGGAAAGTGGAAAGTGGAATGACGGAACTCGGCTTCGCTCACGTTTTATAATTGACAATTGACAATGGACAATGGACAATTGCGGAACTCGCCTGCGGCGAGTTGATTTGTATTAGTTCTCACGATCTCATGCTTTTATTCGCTGACGAGCGATAACTATTAAGTCTTAACAAACTAATATAAAAACAAGAGCGAAGCGATTCATTAATTGTCCATTGTCAATTGTCCATTGTCAATTTGTTCAAAGTCTCGGGTCTACCGGTTCGCTTTCGAGGGCGAGTACGCCGAATACGCATTCGTGCACACGGTAGAGCGGCTCTGCCGATACGAAGCGGTCGAGCGACTCCATGCCGAGCGAAAACTCCCTCAGCGCAAGGCTGCGCTTTCTTGAGAGCGAACGGCTCTTTAATCTCTTCAGGTTATCGGGGAGCAGATATTCAGGACCGTAGATGATGCGCAGGTACTCTCTGCCTCTGCACTTGACGGCAGGCTGTATAACTTCGCCTTTGTACATCGTCGTGAATACTTCGGGCTTTACCACCATGCCCTCGCCGCCGTTTCCGGTGAGCGTCAGCCACCACGAAACGCCGCTTTCTACGCTCTTTTCGTCTGTTACATCAACGGTGATATAGTCTGTCGCCATGAAGATATCGTCAATGCCCGTGCAGTATCTTTTTATCGTCTCCATATGCCATACGTGCGGCTTATCCGAAAAAGTCCTGCCCTCAACTGCAAGGATATGGAACGGTGCTATCCTCAGATCGCTTACGCTGTCAACCGTCCAGCAGTATTCACGGTAAGCGTCAACGTATCTTTCCATCGAGTCTTTCTTCTGCTCGATCTCTGCTAAAAGCGCTGACGGATCAAAGCTCTGACCCGAAGTGCCCTCGGGCAGCTCGTACTGCACATTCTCTCGTGCGCAGAGCTTTCTTAAAGCCTGTGCCGCCGCTGTAAGACCGTCACGGCCTGCACGGCCTACGGGAGCGTACTGCTTTTCAAGCAGCTCCTGCGCCTTTTCCGACCAGGGCATAAGCTCTGTGTCGAAGCAGACCCAATCAGTTTCAAGATCGTCCCAGAAACCGCTCTTTGTAAGCACAGCGTCGAGCCTGCCGAGAACGGCTTCCTGAATGGTGTTATCGGAAAAGAAATGTCTGCCCGTTCTTGTGTAGATGATACCTCGGCTTTCGTCGGTCACACGAAAACGCTCTGCTGCCGTTTTTTTGTCTCTGCAAAGCACGATCACCGCACGGGAACCCATGTGCTTCTTTTCGCACACAACATTACGGACACCGTGAGTTTTGTAGTATTCAAACGCCTGTAACGGGTGCTCCAGGAAATCTTCAAGCTCGCTCGTTGCGCACGGCGACATGGTAGGCGGCAGATAAATAAGCCAATGAGGATCGGCTGCATAACGTGACATTATCTCCAACGCCGCCGCACTGTTGTTTTCGTGAATGTTTACTGACGGCATGAGCTTCGTTTCGATATAGAGCTTGCCGCCTATATCGCCGAGCGTGAGCATATCGTCCGGTTCCTTTTCGGGCGCAGTAACTTCCATCGGCTTTACAGGCTCGTAATATGTATGCAGCGCCTTAACGGAGACGCATTCTCTTTCGGGGTATCGGAACGCTGTCAGGCTGCCGCCGAAAACACAGCCCGTATCGATGCAGTACGTTCCGTTGAGCGCCTGCACACGAGTCTGCGGAGTATGACCGTAAACGACCGTTGCACGGCCACGGTAATCGGCAGCCCAGTTGAGACGCACGGGCAGACCGTACTCGTCGCTCTCGCCCGTTGTTTCGCCGTAAAGGCAGAAATCACGAACGGTCTTTGAACCTCTGCCGATATACTCCTGCTTTATGCCTGCATGAGCGATAACGAGTCCGCCGCCGTCAAGAACGTAATGGCTTACAAGGCTGTCGATAAACCCGGCTGTTTCCTTTTTAAACTCCTCCCCCGCCGCTTCGAGCTGCGAAACGGTAACATCAAGTCCGTGAGACTGCGTGACCTTCTTGCCACGCAAGTATTTCAGCAGCTTGATGTCGTGGTTTCCGGGAACGGCAACGGCGCTGCCCGACTTCACCATATCCATCACAAGGCGGAGAACTTCCGTATTCTTCGGACCTCTGTCGCACAGGTCGCCGAGGAAAGCTGCCTGTCTGCCGAGCGGATGAGCATACACGCCGCTCTCGTTTTTCACATAGCCGAGCTTTTGGAGCAGCATAACAAGCTCGTCAAAGCAGCCGTGAATATCGCCTATAACATCAAACGGACCGTGAAGCTCTCGCTTGTCGTTCCAAAGCTTTGTGCGGACGATCTCGGCGCTGTCGATATCCTCCTGAGTTCTCAGCACATAGACGAAGCGGAAGCCCTCTTTTTTCAGATGTCTTACGCACCTTTGCAGGCTTGAATAATGGCTGTGGATAACTCTGTCCGGGCAGCTTCTGTCTGAGCGTGATCTGTTTCTGTTCATAAGCTCCTTTTCGGGGATATCAAGAACTATCGCCGCCGCATGGACATTCTGTCTGCGTGCAAGATCGAGCACCTGCTGTCTTGCGGTATTTTGCAGATTCGTAGCGTCTATAACGGTCATTTTCATTCGGTCAAGTCTCTTTTCGGCGGCGTGAAAAAGCAGCTCGAAAGCGTCCTTTGAGGCTGACTGATCGTTTTCATCGTCGGACACCATTGCCCTGAAAGTATCCGAAGAAAGCACCTCGGTACTCTTGAAAACCTTATGTGCAAAAGTAGTCTTGCCGCTTGAAGAAGCGCCGATCATAGCAACAAGAGCAAACTCGGGAATCTCTATACGCATTTTATTCATCCTTTCGTGTGGGAGCATTGTAGAAGTTTTTTAGATCGGAGATGTTTTTAATGTGGAATGTGGAAAGTGGAAAGTGGAATGACGGAACTCGGCTTCGCCGAGTTGGAATTATATTTGTTCTCACGAAATCATACTTTAATTCGCTGCCGAGAGATAAACTACAAATTTGAATACACCAATATAAAAACAGGAGCGAAGCGACTTGATAATTGACAATTGACAATGGATAATTGACAATTGCGGAACTCGCCTGCGGCGAGTTGATTTGTATTAGTCTTCACAAAACCATGCTTTTACTCGCTTCCGTGAGATAATTATCAAGTCTGAACAAACTAATATAAAAAACAAGAGCGAAGCGACTTGTTAATTGACAATTGACAATGGATAATTGACAATTGCGGAACTCGCCTGCGGCGAGTTGATTTGTATTAGTCCTCACAAAACCATGCTTTTACTCGCTGCCGTGAGATAATTATTAAGTCTGAACAAACTAATATAAAAAACAGGAGCGAAGCGACTCATTAATTGTCCATTGTCAATTGTCCATTGTCAATTATAAAAAAGCCGAGCGCAGCGAGGCTGACCGCAATTTTCCATTTTCCATTTTCAATTCTCCATTTGACAAGTTTTCCATTTTCAATTCTCCCATTTGAAACGCTGCTCCCTGCGTCGGGGTGCCGCAGTTTTCGTCTTTTTCACCGATTTCCATATACCTTACTGTGCAGCCGTATTCGGTGCAGATGTGTTCGCACCAGGCTTTGAACTGCTCTCTTGTCCACTCAAAGCGGTGATCTTTGTGGCGCAGCGTGCCGTTTTCAAGCGTGGGGTAATTGTCGTTGTACTCCTTGTTCGGCGTTGTTACGATCACCGTTTTCGGCTTTGCCGCACCGAAAAGAACTTTCTCAAACAGAGGTATCCTCGCCTCGTCCATATGCTCTATGACCTCGATCACGCATGCGGCGTCAAAGCCTTCAAAGCGCTTGTCCTTATACATGAGCGACGCCTGAATGAGCGTCAGCTTGTCACGCAGATACGGCGGCATTCTGTCGATGTTCAGTTTCCGCTTTGCCCTTTCGAGCACGCTTACGGAAACATCGGCGGCGGTGATCTTTCGTATCTGCTGCTCACGCAGAAGCATTGATGTAAGCCGTCCTTCGCCGCAGCCGATATCAAGAACAGACGATGCTCCGCTTTCAAGCACGGCATTCTTTACGGCTTCAAGGCGCTGTGTGTTGAGCGGAATGCGCTTTTCGCTGCTTTCCTCCGACTGCGCCGTGTCGGTCTGCGGCTCTGTTTCCTCCGTTTCTTCCTCGGACTCAAGCAGCCTTTCGATGACTTTATTTGCATAGCTGCGCTTCATATCGAAGTAACGTCTGACGATGATGTTCTTCATAGGATGATCGGAAAGCCAGCCGTCGCCGTGACGCAGAAGCTTGTCTATCTCTGCCTCGCTCATATAATAATGCTTCTGCTTGTCGAAAACGGGTATCAGTACATACATGTGATTGAGCAGCTCGCAAAGCCTGAGATGTCCGCTTATCGTCAGATCGATATAGCAGCTGCCGCCCCACTGCTCAAACTTCTCGTCAAGCACGCTCTCACGGATATCCACATCATACCCGAGCGGCTCAAAAACAGCTTTGACAAGCTCTTTATCGCCACGCACGGGAAGATTACAGACGGTCGCTTCAAGGTCGAGCGCACTGTCGGCAAGCTCCTGCCGCTTGGCGCATTTGCCGCTCATGGCTGTGCCGAAAACACGATTGATTGCAGTGCTCATAAACGAAGACGAAACGTAAGGTCTGTCGTTTACGTAATCGAAAAGGCCGCCGTCTTTCGAGCCGAGCTTGCCTCTTGTAAGATCGATGGGGTTGAGATCGAGCATCAGAGCGGCAGTTGTGCGCTCATCGGTGACTTCGGTATAGAAAACATAAGCCTTGCCGAAGCTTAAATCGAAGCACTGCGCTCTGCTCGGATTCTTATGAAGCAGATAACCAAGCTCCCTTGTATTTTTTCCTTTCATAGTTATTGTCATCAACATTTCATTCAGTCCTTTCTCTTCGCTGAATATATGATAACACAGATCTTGGGATTTATCGTGGAAAAAAAGCTGCGAAGTCGCAGCGCTGACAGCGTCTCGGCTGCCGCCTCGGTCGGTGCTGTTGCCTTGCGGCAACGTCTGTCACCGGAGTTTTGCTGTTTTTCGTAAATGTGGCTTGTTGCTTTGATTTGGCTTCAACCCGGTGTTTTACTTTTTTTTGCGCTCCATTGCCGCGCGGCAACGTACTTTTGCTGAGCGGCAAAAGTACGCAAAAACGCTCTTAAGGGGGGACTCATCTTTGGCTTTTCTGCGGTGGGATGCTTCTACGCAGGCCGTCCCCCCTTAAGAATCCCCACAAGCTTTTTTCTGTGAGAGAATATGGTCAGGCAGCTTTATCACACATAATAGATTATACAAACATTCCGCCCACGCCACCGTTGACGGCGTGCGGCTGCTGTAATGAAGTTTAGTTCACCGATACACTAATACAATTCAAGAGCAAAGCGACTCCGAAATTGTCAATTATCCATTGTCAATTGTCAATTATAAAAATTTTCCATTTGATTGTTGCATAGTTGCATGCAACAAATCAACCGTTCGGGGGTATGGGTGAAAATACTTTGCAGCTAAAGGAGCGGATCGTATGCAGGAGTGCGGCGGTTTTGTTAAGATCTATCGTAAAATGATCGATTGGGAATGGTATGACGATGTGAACACAAAGGTGGCACGGTGAGACAATCGGAGAAGGCGAATATAAGACCACTTTACCGACACTTTGCAGTGAACTGAAATTGTCCGAGCGAAACGTGCGAACAGCGCTCGAACATCTGAAAAAAACCGGTACGGTGACAGTCAGAACAAACTCCAGATACCGCATTATAACCGTAAAAAACTGGAATGAATATCAGCAAGACGACAGACAGGTGACAGACAAGCGACAGTCAGCCGACAGTCAAACGACAGACGACCGACAGGCTGATGACAGACAGCCGACAGACAGCGTTTCTTTATATAGAGAAGAAGGAAAAGAAGATAAAGAAGTTAAGAATGATAAGAAAGAGAAGAAGGAGAAGAACGGCGATACGCCGTCTTCTCCCTCTGAGGCTGAGATAAAAGATTATGTTGTTAAAATGGGATACACGTTCTCTGCCGAAAACTTTTTTGACTACTACGAACGTCAGAACTGGACAAGCAGAGGTCAGCCGATAAAAGACTGGCGAAAGCTATGGAAAATGGAAAATTGCGGAGTCGCTTCGCTCCTGTTTTTATATTAGTTTGTTCAGAGTTAATAGAACAGCTTTCGTCAGCAAATGAAGTGTAGTTTTCAGATAGCTAATACAAATCAACTCGCCGCAGGCGAGTTCCGCAATTGTCAATTATCAATTGTCCATTGTCAATTAACAAGTCGCTTCGCTCGGCTGATCTCTATTGCCTGCCAACTATCCACTATTCACTATCCACTACATACTGCTAAGCGAACGAAGTGAGCGTTTCTGCTTTTCCTATGCGCTCGTTTGACGATAGGCCTACGCTGTAGCGGAGTATGGCGAGGGCGTCGGTGGCTGTTACTTCGCCGTCGCTGTCTATATCGATGACCGGCAGCAATTCGGGGATATTTGCTTCAAGGCCTACGCTTATACGGAGCACCTTCAATGCGTCGCTCGCTGTTACATATCCGTCGCCGTCTGCGTCGCCTACAATGCCGCTTGCAGGTGTATCTTCTGTCGAATCGCTGTCTGTATCGGAGTCGCTGTCGTCAAAGGTAATATCGTCAATATCGATAATGATATCGGAGATCGGCGTCTCACCGCCCGAAGATGTGTCCGTGTCGCTGTTTGCAGTGTCGGAGTTTACGTTTTCCGTGTCGGTGTTTGTTGTATCGGAGTTTACGGTTTCCGTATCGCTGTTGGCTGTATCGGTGTTTGTTGTTTCCGTGTCGCTGTTAGCTGTATCGGAGTTTACGGTTTCCGTGTCGCTGTTGGCTGTGTCGGAGTTTACGGTTTCCGTGTCACTGTTTGCTGTATCGGAGTTTACGGTTTCCGTGTCACTGTTTGCTGTATCGGAGTTTACGGTTTCCGTGTCGGTGTTGGCTGTATCGGAGTTTACGGTTTCCGTGTCACTGTTTGCTGTATCGGAGTTTATTGTTTCCGTGTCGCTGTTGGCTGTGTCGGAATTTGTTGTTTCCGAATCGCTGTTTACTGTCTCGGAATCGGTATTCTCAGTATCGCTTCCGGAGATATCGCTTTCCGGTTCGGTATCGGTCTCGGGCTGCGGTGCTGTGTACTCCTCAAAGGGAATACCGTGATCGAGCGCATACTGCTCGGCGTAGGAGCCTTTATCCCCCACTATCGTAAGGTCGGGGCAGCCGACAAAAGCGTTATTGGCGATCTTTGTTACCGATGCCGGGATATGCGCTCTTGTGAGAGCCGTACAGTTGTAGAAAGTCGCAGCGCCGATCTCTGTGATCGACTCCGATATCGTGACGCTCTGAAGCTTCTTACAGCCGAAAAAAGCGTATGTACCGAGTGTTTTTACACTGTCGGGGATATCGATAGTCTCGATATTATTGTTGTTTGAAAACGTATTATCGGCAATTGATGTCACGAGGAAGGAATATACTGACGACGGTATTGCGACATCGCCGCCTGCGCCGTGATACTCTTCAAGGACAGCCGTTTTGTTATTCTTTAGAGTGTAGTAGAAGCCGCCCTCGCCGCCGATAAGCGCCGCCGAAGCATGGATAGTGCAGCCGAACACACAAACAGCGGCCGCCATTACAAGTGCAAGGATTTTTAATGCTTTTTTCATGAGATCACCGTTCTTTGAAATGGAAAATTGAAAATGGAAAATTGCGGTCAGGCTCACTTTCGTTCGCCTTTTTTGAATGTGGAATGTGGAAAGTGGAAAGTGGAATGGCGGAATCGCTTCGCTCTTGTAATCCAATTGACAATTGACAATGGACAATGGACAATTAATGAGTCGCTTCGCTCCTGTTTTTATATTAGTTTGTTCAAAGTTAATAGAACAGCTTTCGTCAGCAAATGAAGTGTAGATTTCAGATAGCTAATACAAATCAACTCGCCGCAGGCGAGTTCCGCAATTGTCAATTATCAATTGTCAATTGTCAATTGTCAATTACATTAATTCCACACTCCGCATTCAGAAAGCGAGCTTGCCTATCCGCTCGTTGGCGGGGAGGTCTACGCTGTAGCGGAGGAGTTCGAGGGCGTCGGTCGAGAGGAGCATTCCGTCGCCGTCTATATCGAGCACGGGAACAAGGTCGGGGGTGCATTCTGCAAGACCTACGCTTACTCTGAGAACAAAAAGCGCATCGGTGGACGATACTACGCCGTCAAAGTCGGCGTCGCCGTAAATTGCCGATCCTTCAAAATTATAGCCGTGTTCGTGAGCGTATTCCTCGGCGTATGAGCCTTTGATGCCTAAGATCGTAAGGCCGTCGGGGCAGCCTGTAAACGCATTTGCGGCAATACTTGTAACGCTCGGCGGTACAGCGGCCATCGTGAGCGATTCGCAGTTGTAGAACGTGGCGGCGCCTATCTTTTCAACAGACGAGGGTATCACTGCCGTTTCAAGGCTTTTGCAGCCGAAGAACGCATATGCGCCGATCGCAGTTACCGTTTCGGGAACACGAACGCTTCTGATCTTCGTGTTGTTTGAAAAAGTGTTTTCGGCAATTTCTGTCACGGTGTAGGAATAGACCTCGCCGGGGATATTTACATCCTCAGACGTGCCGTGATACTCTGCAAGCGTGGCGGTCTTGTTGTCGTGAAGATTGTAGTAAAAGCCGCCGTCGCCGCCGATGAGCGCTGCCGAAGCGGTCACCGCTGCAAACATGGAAACGATAAGTAAAACTGAAGCTGTAATGATCGTGATTCTTTTCATCTCAGTCACCCAATGACAAAATATTAAAACTTGGGAGCGCCGAGATCATCGACGCTCCTATAAGCTGTTTCAGACCGTCATGCGGTCTTGTTTGTGGTATCAATCTGCACTGTTGTCGGGGTTGATGTACGAAACGTAGTTGTCGGAGGCGATCCACTTGTGACCGCTTTCGCTTTCGCTGTCATCTACGTACATTCCGCCGAATGCAATAACTGCGGAGTATCTTCCGCCCGGAGCGTAATCGGATGCGTTCACGCCGAGGACGTACTGAACTCTGTTTTTGTTCGTAAGAACAGTCTTGTAAGCGCCGCCGTTATTGGAGTCAACTACCTCATACGTATACTCAACGTATACTTCGGGTCGCTCATTGCCGTTCCTTCGTCGGGAGTGAATTCGAGTGAAGTTATGTCGATAAACGCTGTGGAAAGACCGATCTTGTCAAACATGTCGCCGCCTGCTGCTATATCGGCTTTAACTTTTGCGGCAACAGCTGCGATAAGCTCTTTCTCATCTTCTGTTTCGCCGGAGAAGTTCTTTACCACGCCGTCTGCTGTGTAAACAGCCGGGAGCTGAATATATACCATAGCAAGCTTGTCGATGAAGTGTGTGTTGTCGCCTACAGTGTTGTCGTCTTCAATGCCGTAGATATTGAACTGAGTATTGAAGCGGACTTTCTTTACGCCGTTGACTTCAAGGAAGTCGATGCCGTTATTTGTGAGCGACAAGCCGATCGAAGAGTCGATCTCGGCAGGACGGTAGCCTGCAACGATCGTAAGGTTCGTTGTTATTCTGTAGCCGTAGATCACGTTGTCGGTGATCTTGTAGAGGATGTTGCCCTCGCTGTCGGCAGCGTACCAGCCGTCAAATACGAATGCTGTGTTCTCTTCCCCGTCAAGTGTAGAGCCTGTGATGTTCTGCTCCGCCTTGATGTTTGTTCCGAGGAAGCCGCTGATGCCTGCGTACTTTGTAAGGTACTCAACGGAAGCGTCAACTACGCTGTCGTCGCCTGTTGCAACGCCGAGTCTCTGATTGTAGAAGCCTCTCTGCTGCATAGCGGCAAACTTGTTTTCGCCGTCCGCCTTGATGTAGTAAACATTGTTTCCGTTAAGATTCACAACATTTGTAAGCTTGCCGTTTGCTGCGGGGCCTACGGGAGTGATCGTGTAGAGCTTCGGTGTGTTGAACGCCCAGATATTTACGGACGCAACGTTTGCTTTATCGCTTCCATCGATAACCTTGCCGGAAGCGTCGTAGTATGTTACCCAGTCCTCGCCGCTGCCGATGTAGCCCTCAACACCGCAAGGTGTGCCGTAGCAGTCGGTGTGCTTGCTGAAATCTGCGTTCTTGTAAGTATCGTAGTTCGGGTTGTCAAGCTGTGCGCACGCACCGTAGGTGTAGTGCCATGTTCCTGCTGCATTGCTGCCGTAAGGTACTGCACCTTCAGTGTATTCCGGTACAGGCTCAACCTTGAGGTTCGCAAGACCTGTTATGCCGTTCTCTGCATCGGACTGCGAAGCCCAGATAATGTACTCATCGATAACGTTGCCAATGTTATTTCTAAGCTCCGGCATAACGTCGTCATAGATCGCAGTTTCAAGAGTTTTACCCGTTACATTTGCTCTGAATGTCGCAATAGTCGGCTCTTCGCTGATAGTCGTAGGCATGTTGTTTACGATCTTTCTGTCGTAATACTTAACGTTTACCGTGATAACTGCGGAAGTGAAGTCGCCGAAGAAGTCAAGGTGCTTTGTCTCCGCCGAATCATCGTCATTAAAGAGGTCTGTGAAGCTGTACGTATAAGTCATGAGAACAGGCTCGGAGTCGTTTGCCGGGAGCGTGAGAGCTTCCGTTTCGCCGCATGTTTTGCCGTAAACTGTTTCCCATGTGTTAGCCGTGTTCTCGCCCGACTGCGTATAAACACTGTTCTCGTCCATGTTGTATACATCGTATACTCTTGCGTTGCTGTCGGACGGGATAGTTTTAAGCGTTACGGAAACGGAAGAAGCGTTCTTAAGGTCTTCGGGAGTTACAACAAGGCTTGTTGTCGTGTTGCGGATAGTCTTTGTTGTGCCGTCGCTGTAGGTGATAACTACAGAAGACACCTCTGTGGAACCTGTGCCGTTGTGTACCGGCGGCTTGTTTTCGCCCTCTGCTGCATCGGAAAGCGGATTGTGCGTTACGATGAGCGTTTTCGTGTTGATATCGTCCTGCTCGATCTTTGCGTATCTTGCAACGAACGTTGCGTTCGATACCATTGCACGCTTGCCCGTTGTGCTTGCGATGTCGTCGCCGACATTGATGTTGGAATACTCGTTGTTCACGCCGATAGTGAAGTACCAGCCGATGAACTCATAGTCGCAGGTCTTTGCTGTGTCTTTGTAGTCTTTGCCTGTGGAAACGCCGTCCGCTTTGAACTCAAAGAACGCATTCTCATTCTGGAGAACATCGCCGCTCTTTGTTTTCATGTTAAACTCGGGGTTTGTAAAGTAAGCACGGGCGCCTGTGAGTTTGCCTGTGATGCTGCTGTCGTCATTCGGGTCAACAAAATCATCTTCGATTATATTGCCGTCTTTGTCAACTATCTGTATCTTTACAGCTGCGTTGACGTATTCGCCTCTGCGTGAGAAATACCAGCGGCCGTCACAGCGCAGTCCGAGGTCGTCAAGCTCGCCGTCTGCAGCGATAGCTTTTTCAAATGTGATAACAGCAGGAACGTTCCTGTAAGCGTTGTACAGTGTTTTGTAAAGCTCCCAGTATTCCGTTCTCTGCGTGAAGTTCTTTGCCTTGTCGGAGTAACCGAGGAAAGCGTCGGGAACGGGAGCTTCTTCGGGGATATCTTCGCTGCCGTAGACAGCTGTGGGGTCGAACACAAGTGCCGAGGGCGGAAGTGCGCCTACATGGTTGCCGTTCTGATCGTAGATATGCCACTTTGTAGCGTAGTAGCCGATGAACTCGTTGTCACAGCTTGAATAACCGTCGGAGATAACGTAGATGAACTCGTTGCCGACACCGAAGCTCGGAGAAGTGTTGCCGGGGTCATTCTCAATGACGGTGCGGTTTGCGGCTATCTTTTCGTAGATGTCGGACTCTTTGAGATACTCGTTGTTCTCCTTGATCCTGTTGCCGAAAATATCGATCGAGTAATCGTAGTAGTCAACGAGGGGGTTTACATCGTTGCCGTTTTTATCGGCGGCTGTGTCGTAGAAGAATGTCTTGTTCTTGTCAGATATGAGCGAGCCGCCGCCTACAACGTCAAAGTTGCCGCCGTTGTCGGTCACTGTGCGGTACTTGAAGGTGAACACGATATCGTCAACGTTTTCGTACTCCATGATAGCTGCGAAGTCGTCGTAGTCATACGTCTGGCAGTTCTCATTGGAAGCGCCTCTGTTGCCGTAGAAGAAATGAACGTCGTCCCAGTAGTAGTTGTTGAGCGTTACGCCCTGGACGGTGTGTCTTGCAGTATCGCCTGTGTGCCACCAGTATTTCGGGATCTGAGTGTAGTAGGAGCCGTTCTCATATACCATCGGCTGACCGGGATAGCCGCCGAGAGCAGGTCTTTTGCCGTCTGTCGTATCTGCTTTGTCGTTCTGAGTGTACCATGCGTAGCAGGAGAGCGTGTCGCCCCACTGTGTCTTGACGTCGCCTACGAAATCTTCGGCATAGAATGTGATGTACTCGTTGCCCTTATTGTCGGAAGCCGAATCTGTGAAGTAGAAGTAGATAGGAGTTACTTCAAAGAAAGCGTAATCCGTTTCTTCGGGGATAGTGTACTCTGTGGTGTAAATTCCGCTCGTTCTGTTTGCGTCACCGGGCTTCGGCTCATCGATGATGCCGTAGGACTCGCCGTTGATGCAAAACGCCTTTACATACATCTTGTTTCTGTATTCGGACTTTACGGTAGTTGTAAGAGTTACCGTAGTGCCCTTCTGAACGGTGTACATCTTTGCGTGATTGTAGAACACGTTTGTGCCGCCCGAAACGCCGGACTCTGCCGAAGCGGTCGTACTCTGTGCGGGATAGATGCTGTAAGTGCCGTCATTTCGCTTTTCATCACTGTTTCTTACAGTGCCCTGCTTAGCGTAGAGAGTTACTGTAGTTGTGGCGTGAATACCGCCCGATCTCATTTCGAGGATCTCAATGTTATAGTGTGTGTAGTCTACAGAGCCGTTATTGTTTGTAAGATATATCCTTATGCGCTTTACCTGAGAAAGACCGTTGAGGAAAATACTGTTATATGTGTTTTTGAACTGAGTATCTGCTCTGATGTCCGAATCGGCAGGAACGTTGCAGGACATCTGTTTTGTGTAATCTGAATCCGGATGATCCTTATGCCACCATATATCGTCCTTTGAATCTGTGCCGGATGTTGCAAACCAGAGCTGAGAAGCTGCCGACTTTCCGATATCAAGATCGATGTCGGCGTAGTAGATGTTCTCGCCTATCGCATTTGAATTGCCGTTTGCAGCCCTGTACACGATCTGTGCCGCATGGTTCGGGTTGTTTTCGTTGTCGAAGTTATCGTCTGTTCTGTAGATGATGTGCTTCGTGCCGTCGTTCGTGCCGGGGTCTTCAACGAAAACAGCCACGGCAGTTATCGAAGCGGTGGGATATACGGTGAACTCGCTGCTGTAGACATTAGCGTCGCCGTAAACGAACATGCCGTCTTCGATCTTATAATATGCGTCGTTAGAAGTTACTTCCCAGTGATCGAAAACGTAGTCGCCGGCATTCGTTGCTTTAAAAGCAACGCTGTCGCAAAAGCCCTTGAAAGACTTTGTGTTCGTACCGAAATCACTGTTGTTTATCTGTACTTCCGCCTTGCCGTAGCCGTTAGTCGAGGGTGTCGCAGTGTAGTACTGTGTTACTGAGAACTCGCCGGCAACGGTAACATCGTACTCGGGCATTGTGAATATGTAAGTATTTATGCCTGTGTGACGAAGCGATACGTCGTCTGTTACGTCTGTGTTATCCGATGTTTTGTAAACCCTGACGCCGCTGCACTTGTACTTGATAGTCGAATTGAGGTCGTCGTCGGGGGCAGCCGTAACTGTAACGTCGTCGCCGTCGAATGCTTTTCCCGCTGCCGATATCGTGCCGTTTGCAGTTTGGGCGCATGTGACGGTGTATTGTGCGCTGCCTTCCGTATCGTACCAAAGCTTCTGCTCTGAGGGCTTGAAGTAGAATACAACATGACCCTCTTCCGATGTATCGTTAACATAGAAATACGGAACGTTCACATCATAGTTTGTTCCGGGATACATTGTCAGCGCATACTCTGTGCCGGCATTGCCGCTGTTAAGCTCAGTTGTTGAAGTCTGATAGTAAAGGCTGTTGTTCTTATCAAAGACGTAGAAATAGTTGGGCGCACTGTTAATTATGCGCTGCGAAAGCTCATTAGCCGAAAGACCTGTGTTGAACTTATACAGATCGCCCGTTACTTTCTTGAATGTGAAGTGGTCACCCGTATCTGCGCCCCAGTTGCTTTCTGTAAAAGTATAATATTCGGTGCCGTTATCACTGCACTTGAAGCGTCCGCCGATGTGGAATTCGGGAGCATTGACTGCCTCTGTCCAGATGGCACCCTGACTATCATAGCCGCCCGGCTCAAAGCAAAGCGCATAGTCGCCCGTTTTGCCGATGAAGCGGAGATTTGAGCCGCCGTGTCCGTCGTTTACAGTTTCAAAAACATTGCCGACGTTATCAAGGTTATACTGTGCCTGATACCACGTTCCATTAGTTGATGTAAGCTTGAAAGTCGCACCGTTTTCCATGTGAACATACACACGGTACTTGCCGGTTGTATACTCTTTGAGTTGGAAATCCGTAAGACCTGCTGTCCACTCACAGGGCGTGCCGAGATTATATAATGTAATGGTGTTGTCACCCGCAACGTAAAACGGGGGATTCTGATATTCATACGCACTCGCCGTGATGTTTCCGATCGAACCTACCGTCATAGCCGAGATAAGTATCATGACCGAAAGCAACGCACAGAGTGTTCTTTTGCTTATTTGTTTAAACTTATGGTTCATACTTGTACCTCCAATGTTCAAATAATTGACCCTGTTTTTTGTTACGGCGCTTCCTGATACTGATCTCCGACGCCGCCCTCGAAGTTGCTTGAGTCGTTGCTTGCTGTCAGGATATCGGTAAAATTGATCTTCCTGACAGACATTTCGGGTTCAAGATACTCTTTGAGTTCTTTTGCCATAAGCCTTCACCTCTTTCATAATTCTTCATTGTTTTTGATATGTGTTTTCTTTGTGTGAAGATATGTGACATATCTTCACTATACCTGCAATAAAAGGCTTGCAAATACAGTGAAAATATGTCAACCGTTTGGTTTATGATACTGCTATACATCACTCTCCCCCGGAAAAGCTCCAAAAGCTGCTCACCGCCGCAATACTGACCGGCAAAAGAGCACACAGAAAAAACCGTTCCATAGTATTCTTTTTAAATTGTACCACAGATTTGTGCATAATTCAAGCATTTATAAGACATTTCCAGCCATTTGTAGAATTGTAATCTTATTTCATTTTTAAATAAAAACTGTAACAATTCTTATAAAGATGTAATGGAATGACCGCTTATCAAATGGAAAATGGGAAATTGCGGTCAGGCTCGCCTTTTTTATAATGTGGAATGTGGAAAGTGGTATTAATGTAATTGACAATTGACAATTGATAATTGACAATTGCGGAACTCGCCTGCGGCGAGTTGATTTGTATTAGTTCTCACGATCTCATGCTTTTATTCGCTGACGAGAGATAACTATTAAGACTTAACAAACTAATATAAAAACAAGAGCGAAGCGATTCATTAATTGTCCATTGTCCATTGTCAATTGTCAATTGGATTACGGGAGCGAAGCGACTCCGCAATTGTCCATTTTCAACTGTCAATTGGGCACCTCTAAAAACTCGCTTTTGAAACAAAAGGTATGTAGATTTTAGTTATCAGTGCCATGTTATTTCTTCGATTTATTAACATTTTGA
>CACZYP010000025.1 GCA_902785425.1 uncultured Ruminococcus sp.
ATACGTCAGGCGGGTATGCACCCGCTTGCAGAACGCACTTAAAGAATCATAATTGAAAGCTTTTTTGCGTGCGGAGCAAGCCATCATAAATCAAAGTGTATAATGCATATCTGTCTGCGGACACTGTCCGCAAATCTGACTGCGCAATATGGGCACTCGATTTAATCAGTGCTTCCTTAATGCTCGATATTGCCTTTCAGGGGAGACTTAAAGGGCAATGTCAATTATACTCCTTCCGTCAAACCTGCGGCGTGCCACCGTCTCAGCAGCCGACTGAGGGGTTATCACAAAGGCAGAACAACAACAGTACCTCTATCAAACAAAGTTCCCCACCGCACAAAGCAATACAAATCAGGAGCGAAGCGACTCCGCAATTCCACTTTCCACTGTCCACATTCCACATTAAAAATCAGGAGCGAAGCGACTCCGCAATTTTCCATTTTCCATTTTCAATTTTCCATTTGAAAGCGGCAGCGCCGCTTTCGCCATTCCACATTCTAAAAGGGGTGTATTTTTGAAAAAGCTGTTGATCTATCTTAAAGACTACAAAAAAGAAGCTTTTCTTGCGCCGTTTTTTAAAATGGTCGAGGCAATATTCGAGCTGCTCGTTCCGCTTGTTGTGGCGGCTGTTATCGATCAGGGCATCGCAAAAGGCGACACGGTTCTCGCCGTGAAGATGGTGCTGATACTCGGCGCTCTTGCTCTGGTAGGGCTTGTATGCGCCGTTACTGCTCAGTTTTACGCTGCAAAGGCGGCGATATGCTTTGCTTCCGATCTTCGCAGAGCTGTTTTTGCGCATATCAAGAAGTTCTCATATACCGAGCTTGATAAGATAGGCTCGGCAACGCTCATAACAAGGCTCACAAGCGACCTCAATCAGATACAAAACGGCGTTAACATGATACTTCGATTGTTCCTGCGTTCGCCGTTTATCGTGTTCGGCGCTATGATAATGGCGTTTACTATCGACGCAAAGTCCGCCGTTATCTTTGCCGTAACTATCGTTATTCTTTCCGTTATAGTTTTCGGGATAATGCTTGCGTGTATCCCGCTCTACAAGAAAACGCAGGGCTGTCTTGACGGAGTACTCGGGCTTACTAAAGAGAACCTTTCGGGAACTCGTGTTATCAGGGCGTTCTGCAAGGAAAACGATGAGATCAAAGATTTCAAGGATAAAAACGATCTGCTCACTGCGCTGCAGAACTTTACGGGCAGAATATCGGCGCTGATGAATCCTCTCACGCTGCTCACGGTGAATTTCGCCGTTATAGTGCTGATCTACACGGGCGCTCTCGGAGTTGAGTCGGGGCGGCTCACAACGGGTCAGGTCGTTGCGCTGTATAACTACCTTTCACAGATACTTGTTGAGCTTGTCAAGCTTGCGAATCTGATAATCCTTATCACGAAAACAGCCGCCTGCGGAGACAGGATCGAAGCGATCTTCGAGACAGCGCCTTCGCTCGTTTTCCCCGATAAAAATGTCGATATCGGAAACTCTGAGTATATACTTGAACTTGAAAACGTAGGGCTTCGCTATAAGGGAGCTTCAAAACAGTCTCTGAGCGATATTTCATTTAAAGTAAAGGCAGGAGAAACAGTCGGCATAATCGGCGGCACAGGTTCGGGCAAAACATCGCTTGTAAACACTATCGCCCGTTTCTATGACACTGAAAACGGAAGCATAAAGCTTTTCGGTACCGATATCAAGAAATATCCGCAAAATCAGCTTCGCTCATATTTCGGGATAGTTCCGCAGAACGCCGTGCTTTTCAAAGGCTCTGTAAGAGACAATATCCGCTGGGGCAAGCCCGACGCCGATGATAACGATATCTTTGCAGCTTTAAAAGCGGCTCAGGCTTTGGAGTTTGTCGAGAAAAAAGACGGCGGCCTCGGTTTTATGATCGAACAGGGCGGTAAAAACCTTTCGGGCGGTCAGAGGCAGCGCATGACCATTGCCCGTGCAATAGTCGGTGAACCCGATATACTGATACTTGACGACAGCTCGTCTGCGCTCGATTTTTCAACGGACGCAAAGCTCAGAAGTGCGGTCAACAAAATGTTTGCCGACAAAACTGTATTTATCGTATCGCAGAGAACGTCGTCTATCATGCACGCCGACAGGATAATCGTTCTCGACGACGGAAAAGCCGTCGGCATAGGCACGCATGACGAGCTTCTGAAAACCTGCGCCGTTTATCGTGAGATATACGATCTGCAGTTTAAAAAGGAGGCGGTATCGTGAAGCAGACAAAGAGCGATCAGAGAAAAGCGATAGAAAAAACACTTGCTTATGTCGGCAGATATAAGGTGCAGATCACGTTTTCGATCATACTTGCCGCCGCTTCCGCAGCACTTACGCTGTACGTTCCTATTCTTATAGGTCAGGCTATTGATCTTATTGTCGGCGTTCACAATGTCGATATAATAGGTATTGTCAGGATACTTATAAAGGCAGGCATTATCGTTGTCGTTACCGCAGTTATGCAGTGGCTGATGAGTATCATCAACAACAAGGTGACGTTTCGTGTTGTTCGTGACATCAGAAACGAGGCGTTTGAAAAGCTGCAGAAGCTTCCTCTTTCCTACATCGACTCGCACGTTCACGGCGATATCGTCAGCAGGATAATAGCAGACGTTGACCAGTTTGCAGACGGCCTGCTGATGGGCTTTACGCAGTTTTTCACGGGCGTTGTAACTATTTTAGGCACGCTGTGCTTCATGTTGTCGCTCGAACCGAGAATAACGCTTATCGTTGTAATACTCACGCCCATATCGCTGTTTATCGCAAAAGCCATCGCAAAGGCTACCTACAATTATTTTATGGTGCAGTCTGAAATAAGAGGCGAACAGACGGCGCTTATAGATGAGCTTATAGGCAATATGAAGATCGTCAAGGCGTTTTCGCATGAAGAACAGTCTGCTGCCGACTTTGAGGAGATAAACGAAAGACTCACAAAGGCTTCGATAAAGGCGGTGTTCTATTCGTCTCTCACAAACCCCTGCACACGCTTTGTAAACAGCCTTATCTACGCCGCAGTTGCGCTTGTGGGCGCCGTTTCGATCATCAGGTTTGATCTTATCACGGTCGGCGAGCTTACGTGTTTTCTCAGCTACGCCACGCAGTACACAAAGCCGTTCAATGAGATATCGGGCGTTGTAACGGAGCTTCAGAACGCCCTTGCATGTGCTTCCCGTGTTTTTGAGCTTATTGAAGAGCAGCCGCAGATACCCGACAAAAAGAACGCTCATATACTCAAAAACGCCGAAGGCTCGGTTTCGATAAGCAATATAGACTTCTCGTATACTCCCGATACGAAGCTTATCAAAAGCCTGAGCTTAGACGTAAAGCCCGGCACAAGGATCGCCATTGTAGGCCCCACAGGCTGCGGCAAGACGACGCTTATCAATCTTTTGATGCGGTTTTACGATGTGACGGACGGCTCGATCGGGATAGACGGGCAAGACGTTCGTGATATCACACGGTCGAGCCTGCGTGAAAGCTTCGGTATGGTGCTCCAGGAAACATGGATAAAAAGCGGCACTGTATGCGAAAACATCGCAATGGGCAGACCGGACGCCACACGGGAAGAGATAATTGCAGCGGCAAAGGCTACACACGCCGACAGATTTATCGAGCGCTTGCCCGAGGGTTACGACACTGTTATCTCCGACACAGGCTCGGGGCTTTCGCAGGGACAGAAGCAGCTTCTTTGCATAACGAGAGTTATGCTTCACCTGCCGCCGATGCTTATTCTTGACGAAGCGACGTCTTCTATCGACACACGCACCGAGGCGATCATTCAATCGTCGTTTGCACGCATGATGAAAGGCAGAACGAGCTTTATCGTAGCGCACAGGCTTTCGACTGTTCGTGAGGCTGATATTATCCTCGTTATGAAAGACGGAAACGTTATAGAAAAAGGCGATCATAAAGAGCTGCTTGCAAAGAACGGGTTTTACGCAGAGCTTTACAACAGCCAGTTTGCAAATGTATAAAAATATGATCTCCCGAACGCTGCTTTGCATTCGGGAGATCATTCATTTGCGTATTATTATCTGTTACAGATCATCGGGTACCCTGATCTTCTGCCCCATTTTTTCTATATCTCTGAAACCTACGGAGTAGCGCAGCGTTGTAACTGCGTCGCCCGTATCGACAACAGAGTTCTCGTCAACATCTGCGAAGAAGAAATCCTCGCCTGTGAGCTTATCGAGGCCTATCGAATGACGTATCATAAGAAGAGCGTCGTTTGAATCGATCGCACTGTCGTTATTGGCGTCGCCGAAAACTCTCGTTCTCTCAGGCTCAGGCTCTTTCTTGAACAAAGCTTCAAAAACAGTGTCTCCCTCTGCCGTTGTTCCGTTGGGTTTATCCCAGCCTAAGAAAACATATCCCGGCTTTTCCGGTGTTCCTTCGGGGTGCTTGATCGCAGCATGTAAAGGATAATCTGCCGCTGCAAAAACTTCTCCGTCACAGAGCCATGTGACATGACACATTCCGGGGATAGCTTCGTAAACAGCTTCATGATCCACCCATCCGTCAAACTGCGAGCCTCCGCCGATCAATAGCCATCCTTTAAACTTATACTCGTATTCTTCATCGGGAAGCTTTACGGGATCATCATATGGATAATTTGGCATTTCACCGAACCAATTCTCTATCTCGCAAAGCATTGTTCCGTCATCATCATACCATCTTGTTACTCCTCTGTAGCCTGCATAGATCGTTAAGTCTGATGTAACAGGCGTTGCAAGATCAAAAGTTTCCGTAAAATTACGGTCGTAATACCAGCCATCGGGCTGACCCAGACTACAGCCTATCTCTTCGGGAACATATCCGAGATCATCGGGGATCTCCACACAACCGCCTTCTTCTGCCTCGACAGTCTGATCGAGAATCCGGACAGGCATTACAAGGTCAACCTTATACGTTTTTACAGGAGCAGTCTGTTCAAATACTGCGGTGTACGTAACAGTTTCGGAGCCACGCCGAACAACTGTTTTATCTGTAATATCGGGCGACCAGCCAATGAACTTTTTGCCTGCGGAAACAGGTTCTTTTCCGTTATAAACGGGACGCTCGCCGTCGGCTGTAAGCTCATCTGTTTCGAGGATATCACCTTTTTCGTTCTTCCATACTATAGTGTGGAGCATAGGTGCTGTTCTTGCTATATCAAGCTCCGACTGAGAATACATTTTCAATGTTTCTTCATCATAAGTATAATCCACCAATGCGTAAGAGCCTATTTTGATAGTAAATCCATGAAGATCACCGGAGCCGTCAACATCACGGCAGCCTGCGTCTGCGCCGTTGAAAAACAGCTCGCCATCCTTGCCGATAGATTCGGAATCACTGTTTGTAATATCAACAAGATAACTTGAATCGCCGATAGCGACATGATTCCACATATGGCCGTCATCGGGGGTATCCGGCTTCTTTTCGTTTACTGCGTAGCTTACCATTTTACCGGAAACGAGATTACACTTGACGTCACTTTTGAACGTGTACATATCACAAAGGAACTTAAATGCTTTTGCATATCCCTCGCACACAACATTAGTATCGGGGTCGTTGTCAAAAACATAGATCAGCTCCCACGGGTTTCCGGAAACAATACCTGTCGAAGTTGTAACAGCATCAAAATTATATGAAACAAGACTGCATATCTTGTCTTTAAAATACGTCATAGCATGGAAGTCTGACCAATTCGGATCAACACTGTTCACGATGTCTTTCGCCGTTTCAACAGACGCCTTTACGGAAGCTATCTTCCCGGGATCAACAGCATAGGGATCGGGGATCTCGTCAGGCGAAGCCGGAGAAAGAATATAATCGCAAGAAACGGAAAAGGAAAACTCCTGATCTATTCCGTTTTTTGAAACAGTAGTGTGTACGCCTTTCGTCTTGTCATACCAGTATAACTCATACGGGTGATCGAGCACTAACGCTCTGATAACACTGCTAAAATCATATCCCTTAAACTCAGCCATCGGGCCGAGATGAGAACGAAGCTCTTCTTTAGTTACAACAAATGAAGCCGAAGGAAGCTCTCCGTTAGCGATCTTAGCTATCCTCTCAAATAAAATGTCGTAGACAACCTGCTCTTTCTCTCCAAGTTCGATCCTTCCCGATGCTTCAGGGAGCTTGGAAGAGCGGCTTTCTTTAATGCCCGCCCGAGAGCGGAGATAGCCCTCCAGTAAAACAGAACTGTCGGGAAGCCGGTCGTCAGTTACAATTGTCTGAGGATCATCTTCGGCAGTATCCACCGAAGCAGCAGAAGCTGACGTACCGAAAGTGCCGAACGCTATTGCGCCGCTGAGGAGCAATGCGAACAGCTTTGAAGCATTGTTCATATAATTCCTTCCTTTCAAAAATCATTTTTAAGATCGGTATAATTATACTCGATTATGGAAGCACTGATTAAATCGAGTGCCCATATTGCGCAGTCAGATTTTGAGGCAAATAGGACGAAAAAGCCGCCGGAATACTGACGTATTTCAAGGTTTTTGAGTTCAATTTGACCAAAAGATGCAAGCAAGACCGTATAATGCC
Organism: uncultured Ruminococcus sp.; assembly: GCA_902785425.1. GTDB lineage: Bacteria > Bacillota > Clostridia > Oscillospirales > Acutalibacteraceae > RUG592. Next base: position 6,554 of record CACZYP010000025.1, read on the forward strand.
AAAGCCTGAACTTCCTGTTTTGAAAATCAATTGATCCCATCTTATTTTTCTCTGTTGATCCTGAATTCAACGGAGCGCTTGAGGTGTTCAAGGTACTCTTCATCTTTGCACATCGCCTTGCCCGGAGTGTCCGAAAGCTTTGCAACGGGTCTGCCGTTTACATACTGGAGCTTGATAACGATGTTGAGCGCTTCTTCGTCGGTATCGTTCGTGACAAAAGTGCCGATACCGAACGAAACCTTTGTTCTGCCGCTGAAATAGTCGTAAAGCTTCTGCGCACGGTCAAAATCGAGGCTGTCGCTGAAAAGAAGCACCTTTGTCTTAGGGTCTGCGCCGTACTTTTTGTAGTGCTCGATCATCTTTTCGCCCCATGCGTAGGGGTCACCGCTGTCGTGGCGAACGCCTGTGTAATTGTTGACCATAGAGCGGTTGAAGTCAAGCAGGAAAAGGTCTGTTGTTACGGTGTCTGTCAGAGCGGTTCCGTTGTCGCCCTGATACTCGTCGTACCAGTCTTTCATTGCATAGTGGTTTGTGTAGGCAAGCGGGATCGAATCAATTCCCTGATACATCTGAACAAACTCATGCGCATACGTGCCTATCGGTGTGACATTGTACTTCATGGCAAGATACACATTCGATGTTCCCACGCAGCTATTCGTTTCAGTTACGAGTCGCTTTACAACAATATCCTCCCATTCACGGGACAAACGTCTGCGGCAGCCGAACTCGGCAAACTTGAACGTATAGGTTCCGTCGTTGAGCTTGCCGATCTTTTCGTCAAGCTTCTTCTCGGCGGACTTTCTGAGAGCGTCGTAGTCATATGTCATTCTGAAATAGACCTCGTTGATGATCTCAAGCAGGTATATCTCAAACTGCATTGCGGAGTAAAGAGGACCGTCAACTACAACGGTAAGCTCGCCGTCATCTGTAAGCTCTGCTTTGACGTAATCTCTTATAGGTCTCCACAGGCGCAGGAATTCAACGTAGTCGTTCTTGATGAATCTGATCGAGCGCAGATAGTCAAGCTCCTCTTTCTTAAAGCTCAAGGTGCAGAGGTGGTCGATCTGATCGTTGATCTCCTTTACGATCTCGGGAGTGAATACAACGCCTTTGTTGCGGCACTTGAAGAAATACTGTCCGCAAAGGTCGGTGTGCTTGTGAAATATGACCTGATCCATATTGAATTTATAAAGATCGGTATCAAGAAGTGAAATGATGATAGGTTCGAGTTTCATGTTTATCGTCCTTTCTTTTATACACCAAGTGCATATTTTATTATATCGTAATGATCGAAAGCGAGGTCTTTTTCGCTGAGGGAATCGACATCCGTCCACGCTGCATATATCGCATCGCTGTTTGCTGTGGGCTTTACGGTGCTTTCGTCAAGCTGTATCATATACGCTGCGCTTATTACCCAGCCTCGTGGATCTCTTCCCTTTGTTGATGTGATCTTCACAAGATCGCTCTCGGTGATATCGGCGGAAACGGAGGTCTCTTCAAAAAGCTCTCTCGAAGCGGCGTACTCTATAGTGGGATCGCTCGGCAGATAGAATCCGCCCGGAAGCGCAAGCTTGTTTACATACGGGTGATCGGCTCTGTTTATCAGAAGGAGCTTAGTCCTGTCTTCATTGAACACGAGCAGATCGACCGCAACAGACGGAGCGTCATAGCTTTTTCTGTCGTATTTTTCAAGGTATATCTCCTCGCCCTTTTTATCGTTGAGCCATCTGTCCGACATCGCAAACATTTCCTTGATGCTTCTTTCGCTGTAGAAAAGCGGGATAATGCCGTAAAGGTGAGCCGCACCGTAATCTGTCAGCATAAAGGTGTCGTCGTCGATAAACTCCATCAGATAGTTTTCTTCAAGGAACCTGATCTGAGCTTTATAGACCTCACGGAAATCTTCGTGGAATCTGTTTTCATATGCCTTCATTGAAATAAATCCGAAATAGAACATTACGGAGATAGCTTTCGCCCTGACCTCTTCGATCGGCATATCTGCGATATCGTTGATCGGAAGAAGCCTGTTGTCGAGCGCTTCGTAATACTTTTTAAGCTTATGATCTGCGCAGCCGAGATTGTACGCAAGGTAATTACCGACAAACGACTGTGCACCGAGACCGAAGCCGATGTAAGAAACAGCGTCGATAACACGTTTTGTGAGATACGATGAAGTTCCCATATCGCCGGGGATCCTGCTGAACGTATTTTTGCCGTTGTTTGCGATATAGCCTGCCTCTTTAAGCAGACGATACGCTATATCGTACTGGCGGTTGACCTTGTAAAGCGTTACGCCCTGAGATTCCGCTTCAAGCTTCGTTCCCTTGTATCTGTTGCGGTAAAGAGTGATAAATTCGGGGCCTAAAGCGATCGTATACTTGATGGTATTTGCAAAATCCTCGTCGGACTGATTCAAGAAACCGTACATCAGGTCGATATTGAGCCTGTCGAACCCTGCCCTGCGGATATTATCGACAGCGGTCTCGTAAATAAACTTAGAGCCTTCACGTCCGAGCGACATAAGAAGCTTTTCAGAAACGGTCTGGAAGCCCATAGAGATCCTGTTGTAGCCAAGCTCTTTTATCGCCTTGATCTTTCCGGGATCGTTTGCGGCGATAACGGGAGTCGTCTCGATGCTCATATAGATATCGTCCTGTAGATTAAAGCTCTTTATCGCCGCTGTGATCTTTTTCAGGTTTTCGATAGAGAGATAAGACGGCGTGCCGCCTCCGAGGTCATAGCCGACGATAGGCTTATCCTTGATGATCTCTTTGTAGAGCGATATCTCTTTCAGAAGATAGTTCGTATATATCTCCGGGTCCTCCGGCGTGGGGTAATCCAGAACAACGTATTCGCAGAATTTGCACCGTGCCTGGCAAAACGGAATATGCACGTAAAGGCAAAGCTCTTTTTGCGCTTCGATGTTTTCCTTCACTGTTTTGTAGATATCATCGCTGTTGTGAAGCTCATACTGCGCAAGCGAATTCGGGCGCAGCGGATATGCTGTGTTGCAGTAGTGGTGGAATTTGATGCCTCTGTCAAAAATAGTTCTGCAGTCCATATATAGACCTCCCTGTTTTATTGATTTATCACGGTTCAAAAGCCGGCATAAGCTGCAGCTTGAACATATTCGCTGCATGCCTGCGGTCGATGTTTTCTTTCTTTATCGGGTCGTCGATGACGCCCTCACGAATGTAGCGGTCAAGCTCTTCATACGTAAAGCCGAGATTGTCTTCGTCGGTTTTTCCGCAAAGTCCGTCTGTCGGCACCTTGTCTACGAGAACATCGGGCAGCCCGAGAAGCCTGCCTATCTGCTTCATCTCGTGAACGGTAAGATTGGAGCACGGGCTGAAATCACCTGCGCTGTCGCCGTAGCGTGTTGAGTAGCCGACCCAGTCTTCCGAAAGGTTGCATGTATTTGCTACTCTTCCGTTATTGCTCTGAGATACGGCATAGAGCGTTGCCATTCGTATCCTCGGCGGAAGATTCACACGGCTTTGTTCATGAAGCTCGAACGGAATGTTTTTTATAACTCCGTCAACAGCGTCTTTGATGTTTATTATATAATGGCGTATACCGAGATGCTCAACGAGGAGCTTCGCCATATCGATATCACTCTGTTCGCCGTTCGGCATGAGCACTCCGATAACTCTGTCTTTTCCGAGAGCCTCCGCACAGAGAGCCGCAACGATCGAGCTGTCTTTTCCGCCCGAAATACCGACAACCGCATTGCAACCCCTGCCGTTTTGCTCGAAGAATCCTCTTATCCAACGGACGCATTCATTTTTCGTTCTTTCTGCGTCAAACATGATCAATAACCTTCCTTTCGACGTAAGATCACTCAATGTCTATCTGGCAGCTGCGCATAGTTTCGAGTGCCGCAAGATGCTTTTCGGGTGTTACGCCTGCGCAGCACTTCGGATCGACAGAAACGGCAGCCTCCGGGAAATTTGCTTTGAGAACAAGCGCATTGCTTACAACGCATATATCGGTGCAAAGACCGATAAGCTCGATCGAAAACTTTTCATAGTCTGCGGCAGCTCTGATCTTTTGCGGAAGATCAACAGAACCGAACGTGACCTTCTCTACCGCTGTGTATTCCTTATCGTTAAGCGCTTCCTTGATATCCTCGTCAAGCTCCCAGCCTTCTGTACCTCTGATGCAGTGAGGAACGGGAAGCTTTGCGCCCTCTGCGGTCTTCATATAGTCCTCAGAGTGAGTGTCGAACGTTACGAAGATATCGCCGTCGAAATTTCTGATCTTTTTTGCAGCGGCAGGAACTATCGCCTCGGCTTCCTTGGTTCCGAGCACACCGTCAACGAAATCCTTCTGCATATCTACTACCACTAAAAACTTTTTCATGATTCATGCTCCTTTCATTTTCTTCTGTAAAGCTTCGCAGGCCTGTGGCCTACACCCTGTGTGTATTCATCTGTTTCGACTACGTAGCCGCTGATCTTCCTTCTGAAATTTGCCGGAAGGATCGAGATGTTCATTATCGTTTCCTGCACACGCTGCAATGCCGACAGCGTAAACTTTTCAGGCAGGAAGTCGAAAATTATGTCAAAATTCTTGGCGTTGTTTCTGAGCATACAAAGCGCCGATGCGATTATCTCGGCATGATCGAAAGCAAGACCGCCGCTGTCTTTAACGTTGAACGATGTTCTGCCGAACTTCTCTTCCTTTTCGGTAAGCAGTGCGTTCAGCCTGACGTCGCCGTAAGTAAGGCAAAGGCTGTAGTCGCCGCTTTCGGTTTGATCGAATTCAACATCGAACCACTGTGCGTCCTGTGCGTCGTCCTGACCTTTCTGATCAACGGAATCCTCGCTGATGATCGAAGCGTAAGCGTTTGATATGATCCAGCCTCTCGGATCACGCCCCGGCTTGCTGAACACGCCTACGGGCATTATCGAAGCAGGCTGAACGTTCGTCTCCTCCTTCGTTTCACGAAGTGCGCATTCCTCTATCGTCTCGCCCGGAGTCATAAAACCTCCCGGCAGCGCCCAATGATCCTTGAACGGGTGTCCGCCACGCTTGACAAGCAGCAGCGCCAGCTTGTTTCCGGAATTCTGACGGTAGTTTTCGCTCTCGGTAGAGCGGATCATCAGAGCCACAATATCCGCCGTAACGGAAGGGCGCTCGTATTTATCCATTCTGTATTCGGATAGGAATTCTTTTTCAGACTGCATTTAAACCGCCTCCCTCTTAAGTTCAATTTGATAATAACACAATGTTATTAAGTTGTCAATAGGTTTTCTGAAAATTTTTTAAAAAATCTTTTGCCGTAAATATTTCTATTATGACCCATAAAGATTGCAATTATCGATTTAAAGTGTTATAATAGTATCACCGTGCGATCAAAATTTAAAAAAAAACAAGTGCTGCCTATGAAAGGAAAAAAATATCATGAAACGTCTTCTTACAGTTATCGGTATATTGTTACTTTTGTTTGTTATTGCAAAATGCTTTTCGGGACGCTTAATGAAAACTATCGACGAAAGAATAGATGATAATATTACCGGAGAATATGTAAAAAAACAGGAATTCATAATTTTCAGATGTGATGAAAATTTTTATTATGCAAACAGTGAAGACATCCGAGAGATATATTTTAGCAATAAGCTGACATCTCCCGAACTTGAAAACGGCGAATTCGCTTCAATAACAGGAGACGCAGAGATATTAAACGGCGGCATTTGCGGTTTTCATAATGCTACCAGCATTGAAAAAATCAGATCGTTTGAAAAGCTGTCACTTGATGACGCAATCGATAAGCTGAACCTGCAAGAATTATCAAAGCAGAGCTTTACTCATAAACGTGAGATAGTAAAGTACACCTCGGGAAACGATGTTTATATTATTTTTGACGATTACGGAACTTATGAAATATTCAAAAACTCAAAGTATATAAAGACTGCCTATCACCTTGATGAGTATGATGTAGATTACATTTGCCGCTGGATCGAAACGAGCGATAACGCCGAATAATACGCAAAAATGCCTGCGTTTGCAGAAAAATGTAAAAACGCAGACATGATTATACCCGAAATCAAAAGGTGACGACATGGGCAATATTATAACATTTGATAAAAACGATACGGCAGTCTCGCTGTCAATGTCAAACAGCGGAACAGATGTTTTTCTTAACGTACTGCTGATAAGCGGTTCTCCGCTTGCAGAAACGGTCGATCAGAAACGGCTGCTCGTCTTTCTTGCGGAGAAAGATCAGATCGTCAGCAAAGGCTGCTCGGGGTTTGATATTACGGAGCTGCCCCTTGCGCCGGATACTTTTAACGAAGATAAAGCTTTTCTCATCTCCGTAATAAACGCAGCAAGAGAACAGAAGAATTGGGCGCTGCTTGACTATACTCCGAACGCCGATATCATAAACAGGTATCTTGATAAATTTGAAGCGATGATATCGGCATTTACGGTACACGATATAAACAAAACCGCATTACAGGACTGGCTGAGCGATAAAGACAGTGACGATCCCGTAAACTGTGGGTTCCCAAGATGCAGAAAGCACGGCGTCTTTTTGTCGTTCTTTGGCTGCCAGATTTGCAACAGCTGATAATATATTCACTCATGCAAACCGTAAGTTTTTAGTATAGGAGGCACACAAATGGAAGATCACATTGAAGCACATAAGTATTGTAAAGGAAACAAGAAACAGCTTAGCAACGACAGAATATGCGGCTGCTTTTATTGTCTGGAGATCTTCCCTCCGAAAGAGATCAAAACATGGCTCCTTTATGAAGAAACCGCTATTTGTCCTTACTGCTGTATAGATTCAGTCATCGGAGAAAGCACCGGTTATCCGATAACAAAGGAATTTTTAAAGAAAATGAATGAGCATTGGTTTTAACGGGGAAAAGTTTTTCATTTGCTCAATTGATTTTGTTTGCAATAGTGGTACAATATAATAAACAAACAGGACTCGTTGTCTAATATCAAAGAAAAGGTGAACAGAATGAAAAACATTACGATCACACAAACAGGACTGAACGTTTCGGCTGTCGGTCTCGGCTGCATGAGACTGACCGAGCTTGACGAAGCAGCGCTGCCACGCTATATCGAAAAAAGTGCGGAGCTTGGCATAAACTTCTTCGATCACGCCGATATTTACGGCGGCGGAGAGTGCGAAAGACGTTTCGGAAATGCGCTCGGACATACCTCGCTAAAACGTGAGGATATCATCATTCAGTCAAAATGCGGTATCGTCCCGGGGAAAATGTACGATCTTTCGAGCGAATACATTCTATCCGCCGTAGACGGTATTCTCGGCAGGCTAAAGACCGACTATCTCGATATACTGCTTCTGCACCGCCCCGATGCGCTTATCGATCCCGAAGATACGGCAAAAGCGTTCGATACGCTTTACAAAGCAGGAAAAGTGCTTCATTTCGGCGTTTCAAATTTCAGGCCTATGCAGATAGAGCTTTTGAAAAAGTACGCAAGCGTACCGATAGCCGTAGATCAGCTGCAGCTCAGTATTCCCCACTCCGTTATGATATCGGAGGGCATTGAGGCAAATATGACGTCAGACGGTGCCGTTGACAGAACGGGCGACGTTCTTGATTACTGCCGCCTCAACGGCATAACGGTGCAGGCGTGGTCGCCGTTCGGCGGCAAAAACGGCTCGTTTATCGATGATAACGAAGGCTATCCCGATCTCAACTGGGTACTCGGCGAGACAGCTGCAAAGTACGGCGTTTCAAAGACGACTATCGCCGCAGCATGGATACTCAGGCACCCTGCACATATACAGCTGCTTGCAGGCACGATGGATCAAAACAGACTTGAGGACATCGTAAAAGCCACCGATCTTACGCTTTCAAAGGAAGAATGGTACAAGCTGTATTTAGCGGCAGGACACATTTTGCCGTGATACCGCACTGCTTCCGGGATTATTATTGATCCATTTTTCTCCCGATGTCCATGTACATCATTCCGCACTTTGTGCAGTACCACACGAGCCTGCCCGAGCGGAACAGCGGCATTCTGAACTGCAGATCCCATTCGGGATACTGCTTGAATATCATGACAGAATTGCCGTTGACATAAGCGGCAAACGAAATATAATGCTCCTTTGTCATTTCATGGTCGGAGGAGACGAACCACTCTGCGCCTGTTTCTTCAAGGCGCAGTTTTTCGTTATCCTCGGCTTTTCTCGCTTCTTCCGCCGTAAGCTTTCTGCCGCAGCAAATCACCGACGCTTCATTAGCCGATGCTATGATATTGCCGCATTCTTTACACACGTAAAATCTTGTTTTTTTCATATTACACTTCTCACTTTCGTTTTTTTCGACTTCACCGGAGAGCAGCACATTTACGTCCGTACCAAAGACATCCGCAAGCTCATTGAGCAGCGATATATCGGGGCACCCGTTGCCGCACTCCCACTTTGAAACGGCTTTATCGCTGACGTTTATGCGCTCGGCAAGCTGTTTCTGTGTATATCCCATTTTTGTTCTGAAAAGTCTGATAAGCTCCCCTGTTTTTTTCTGATCCATACGATCACCTCCTGTATCATTAATGTTCAATTAAAACCTTTAAAGGATTTTCGAGGATAATTTTCGCAAGACAAGGAAGAAGGCGCCGGAATACTGTCGTATTTCAAGCCTGATGACGCAGTATTGCGGAAATCAGACCGAAAAGGATTAAAGAGTTTTATTGAATTTTAGTATAACTCAATATGAAGCTTCGGTCAATCCACGCTCGGTAGAACTCAGGCGAGCGCCTGCAGGCAGTTCCGGTCCGGCTTTATTTGTATGGCGCCTTTATTGCCGCACCGCAAGTTTATTTCCGACTTTTATTATTATCAGGACAGTAAACGGCGCTGCACAAACTTTCATGCAGCGCCGTTTATTTATATAAATACGATTCCTTATAAGCTTTGATCGGATCAGGCGTCGTGCTCACTGCCGTCGTAGAGCTTGTAGTGAGACTTTCCGTGGCTCTTTACGTAGTAAAGCATCGAGTCTGCTCTGTTGAGCGCAAGCTCCATTTCGTCCTTGGAACCTCCTCTGAAAGAAGCAATGCCGATAGAGCAGGATATCTTTCTGTTGTCGGGGATATCGATATCCTCATGAAGCTTTTGTCTTATGCGGTCTACAAAGCCGTCTTTGATCTCGTTGTAGAGAGATTCGGCGAACTTAACGCCGTCCTCCTCGGTCTTGTTGTAAAGCAGTATGATAAATTCGTCGCCGCCGTATCTTACTGCAAGACCCTGATTGCGAGTCATGCGCTTGAATATCTCGGCAAACGTTACGAGAACAAGGTCGCCTATATCGTGACCGAACGTGTCGTTGTAGTATTTGAAGTTGTCGAGGTCGATATAAAGCAGGATATTCATTATTGAACTCGGCTGAGACCACAGTATCTCCGCCTGCTTGCTGAAACCGCTTCTGTTTGTGATGCCCGTGAGGTGGTCGGTGATAGCCGACTGCTCAAGTTGCTTGTTCATTCGCTCGATCATGAGGCGGTTGTCGATACGTCTCATCATTTCACAGAACTGGCTGAATGCGAATTTAAGGATCATCAGCTCGTCGTTGCCGAGAAGCGAACGGCTGTTTACGGCTCTTGGCATGATCCTGATAATACCGATAAGAACGTTCTCCGTTCCGGAATGCTCCATTATCGGGATACCGAGCATCGTCATGATATGCTTATCATTGAACGGCTCCATCATCGCCAGAAACTGCGAGAAGTTTTTCTCTGTCCTGTTTGTAAGGAACGGCTGCTTGTACTCCTTGAAGAAATCGAATATCTTGTTGATATCTTCGTCGGAGAAGCCCTCGTTTTTATCGCTGTACATAGCCTCGCATTTGCCGTCCTTGCGCCTGAATATTATGATATCGTCAAGGGTATAGCTGTTTTTGATTACCGCAGCTGTGTTGGTAAACAAATCGTCAACGGTCATGTTCTCACGGCTGATCGCCTCCTGGAGAACCGTAAGGAACTTGATGTCCTTCTCACGTTTTTTAAGCCTGATCTCTATGCCCTCTTTCTTTGAAAGCTGGATAAGATGATCTGCCGGAAGATTGTCGGCCTCTTGGAAGATAGGAGTCGGACAGCGTGAGCCATGCTCCTTGAAGTAGACCATTCTTGCCTTTTTGCGCTCGTAGTTTTCCTCTTCGCAGTACTCGATCGCATCATCTATGATCTCGTCTGCCTTTTCCTTCAAGCCCTGCTTTAAGTAAAGCGTAGCCTGCTCGGTAGCGTAGATAGTGTACGTAAAAAAGCGTGCGCTCGGCAGATATTTAAGGATAAAGCGAACCTCGTTGAACTCCTTCTGAGAAAGATCGAATCTGTTTTCATAGTTGTACAGAAAGGCTTTTGTAAGGTGATAAATAAGGAAGTCTTCTTCCCATGAGCCTTCGCCCGAATCCTGCATGATCTTGAGCATGTGCTCGACCACGATCTCCATTTTGCTGAGATAGAAATAAGTATTGTAGATCTCACGCTCGAAATAGCAGCTCATGGCTATGAAGCCGTAAAGCTTCGTTACACTGCACGCATGAACGGTATTCAAGCCCATTTCTCTCATCATCTTTATCATAAGCTCGACAATATTGATGGTCGCACGGTAATCCTCGGCTACAAAGTGGTTCATGGCAAGGTTGTAAAGCGAATCCATAACGTCATCGGGCGCTTTTAGCTCTGTAAGAGTAAGAACGCTCTTCATGGCGTATTCATGCGCTCTCTCGTACTTTTCCATGATGATACTGTTATAGCACAAGCCTGCGTACATGTGAGCTTCTCTTGCGGGGTTCGGACGGCGGAGCACGGCAAGACGCTTTTTATACATCTCACGAACGTAGCTGTGGTATCCCATGCGTGAGTAGAGCATGATATTCTTCATGTAAGCATTCATAAGGAAATTGTCGTTTCCTATTGCGGTGCCTACGTCGATCCCGAGATTGAAATAATACGGATCCTTTTCGCCTTTTGCAACGGAAGAGATCGTTTCCTCGTCGTTTTCAAAGCCGAAAACGTAGATATATGCAAGAGTATTTGTAAAGCCGTACTCTTTTGCCTCTTCAACGAAGCTCATTTCGACCTGACGTGTAAAGTCATACTCGAAAATACTTTTAAAGATACCGGTATATGCTATCCAGAATATGATGGTCGCTTTATAGGCTAAAAGCTCATTATCGAGTTCTTCTGCTATCTCGATACACTTCTGGCAGTATTCCTCTACCATTTTGATCTGCGAAAGTATCGTTCTTGCACGGGCGGAGATATAGTAGTAATTATACCGCACGAGCAGATCATCACTCGAATGACAGCCGAGAGCGGTCATTTTATCGCAGTTAACGAGCGCATAGTCCGCAAGACCGAGATCCATGTCAACAAGCGCAAACAGCTGCAGGATCCTTATCTGCTCGTCTCTTGTAAGAGTGATCGTCTTTTCGTCAAAACGGTTCATTATGTCGGTAAGATAGTAGTAAGCGTCCTGATGGGAGAACGTATAATACATATCGTTGATCTTTGAGATATACTCCTCTTTAAGACTGCTGTCAAACCAGAAATCGTCCTGAACATCAAGCGTTTTTTCGGTGTCAAGGCTGCCCCACTCAAGCTGTATATCTTCACTTTCCGCTGTATGCAGAAGATCGTTCCAGACAGGCTTTTTATAATCGGCGATAACGAATTCATCATTATACATCAGTATCGCATGAACATTAACCGACTGAGTTATTATAAAATGGAAAAGTCTTATCGTGCTGTACGGAGCAAGATGGAACTTTGAAAGGATAAGTACGAGCGGATGATCCTTAGAAACAAAATTCAGTACGCTGAGAATATTCTGCTGCATTCTGAATGTTTCGTACTGGATCTCGAAGTTCAGTACATCCTCTTTTCTTGTGCACGGCTCACCCTTTAAATAACAGGCAAACGGTTCCGCCTGAACGGAATAAACATCGGCAGCCTTCAGGAACTCCTCTACAGACATTTTATCCTTATAGAATTCATCATAGCATTTGCGTATCCATTTGAAGAAAGGCGCAAATGTGTGGTGCATGCTGTGCGTTTCGTATTCGTGGTACAGGAAGACTTTGTTATCAGATCTATCAACGTCGGCAAGTATCTCATCCTTTGTTATATCCAACGTATTATAATGTTTTATAAAGATAACGTTGCTGTCATTCTTTTCAACATAGGTAGATACTACGCTGCGAACATACGTTTTAAAATCCATATCATCCCTCCTCGGGCTTACTGATCTCGTTAAACAAAACAGCCTCAAAGCACAAACTGTTTTGTTTTTGTAAAGCCTCACGGCTTACTATCGGTTATTAAGGCATACCGGGCGCCGAATCCGGCGGTGCTGCCTTATTTATTGTTGCCTGCCCTGATCTTTTCACCGTTTTTCAGGACGAAGGACTGCTCGTATGTCACATCGAGCACATCGGCTATCTCTATCATTTCGTCGATAGTAACTGTGTCACGCCGGATCTTTTTGGAAAGATTCTGAGGCGTTTGTCCTATCCTGCGGGCAAGCTCCGACAACGAGATATTCTGTTTTCTGCACAATTCACGAATAAGATCAGATGATTTCATTCAGCTTTCCTCCGTTGTCGTATTTATATAGTTTCTCTCATCATAATTATAATCCGTTTGGTTGAATAATGCAATACCTATTTTTTAATTTTTTACAATTTTTCTTTATTTTTTCAAAAATTATTGCGAGTTTTCCTCTCATTTATATATTCAATGTGATAACTATGTGTTTTCATCTTCCCAAAACGAAGAAAATATTCTTTTTGACAAATCAAACAAAAAATATCACTAAAAATTTTCCTACTATTTTACGTAAAATTAAAGTTTTTTGCCAAAATAATGTGAACAGTTATTGAAATTTTTATCTATTCATGTTATAATTAATGTGGAAATGCATATAGCATTGTTTTTAAGTTGCACAAACAATAGTTATTGACTAACACGATCTAATTAAAATACTTACATTACAAGATCACCGTTTTATGTGAGGTGTGTTTTATGACTAAACTGAATCTTGAAGTAGCGGCGTTCTTTTCATCGCTGCTGTGCTTCACTTATATGCTTACGGCAAAACGAAAACAATACAAGTTAAATCTTGGCATCAAGAACACGTTGATGAATCAGCACTTCGTATACATGGTCACGGTGTTTTCAATAATAGTGTCATCCGTATCATCTGTCGGGGCGCTGATGCTCCAGCCGATAGCTTCGGATCCAATGGAGCTGTCGCTCAACATTCTTCATACATGTTTCTTTTTGTCGCATAATTTTCTTCCAATGGGCTTTGCGCTCTACATACTGCACTTCACCGGTTCGAGCGGAGGAAAATCACGGCGATTCTTCATTTTGTTCTTTCTTCCTTTCTTTATTGCGGAAGCAATGACGCTGACCAACGGATTGACGCACTGGGTCTTCTTCCTTGATGAATCATTCTCATACCATCGTGGCAGCGGCATGTTCTTCTTCTACGCTTGCGGTATACTTTACTTTCTGCTCGGCGTTGTGTTTTTCTTCAGGCACAAAAAAGCCATATCAAAAGGTAACAGCTATACGATCGGCATTCTGCTTGCACTTTCGGGAGCAGGCGTTGTGATACAGGCTATCAACAGTAAGATCGCAGTCGAGCTGTTCTTTGAATCGCTGTCCGCCGTAGGTATTCTTATGATGCTTGAAGAGCGGAGCGGTCATATCGATCCTCTCACCGGAGCGTACAACCGTGTGGCGCTTGTTGACAATGCACGCAGACTTATCGAAACAAATCAGAATTTCCGGATCGTTCTTATTAAGCTTACCGACATTGACCTTTTCCAGAAGCTTTTCAACGGCCGTGAGATGGACAGCTTGCTTTTGCAGATATCTGAGTATTTATCATTCGTAGCATCGAACGAACAGAGACTTTACTATTTCCGCACTTATGATTTTGCGATACTTTACTCGGGAAGCTCTGTATCGAAGGTTGAAGATACCGTCAATACGATACTCAAACGGTTCTCTGACGACTGGAAATCAGGCGGCGCTTCGTTCAAGCTTGAAGCTATAGTAAGCATTCTCCGCATTCCGGAAGACATTACTACGGTCAATGAGCTGACCGATCTGCTCACCGCAGGCTACAGGAAAACAGGGCTTGGTTCAAGAGTAGTCACATACGAGGAGATCTCCTCAAATCAGCGCAACAGAAAAATTGAAAAGGCTCTTAGAGAAGCAGTTGATTCAGAGGTGCTGAGACTTTATTTTCAGCCCATATGGTCTGTTGACGAACAGCGCACCGTTGCTGCGGAGGCTTTGCTGAGAATAGACAGCGACGCACTGAGAAAGCTCTCCCCTGCCGTATATATCCCGATAGCGGAGCAGTGCGGTGTTATAAGAGAGATCGGACTCTTTGTTTTTGAAGACGTATGCCGCTTCCTCAAGAGCATGAAAAGGCACGGCATCGATCTTTCGTATATCGAGCTTAATCTTTCCGTTCATCAGTTCATTTACGATGACCTCGTAGAACGGTTTGAATCGATACGAAAGAAGTACGATATCCCCACAGAGATGATAAACCTTGAAATAACGGAATCGGCTTCGATCGAGGACACGCCTAACGTTGAAAAAACTATCAATGCGCTTCGTGAGCTTGGGTACTCGTTCTCACTCGATGATTTCGGAACGGGCTACTCCACACTGACGCAGTTCCTCAAAACTTCGTACAAGAACGTCAAGATAGACAAGTCGCTTTTATGGGATTCCGATACTAACGAAGTAAGTGCAAAGCTTCTTGACGCACTTATCCACATGGTACGAAGCCTCGGCTGCAACGTTGTTCAGGAAGGCGTTGAAACATCGGAACAGCTTGAAAGAACAGAAGCGTCGGGCGGCAACCTTATCCAGGGCTACTATTTCAGCAAGCCTCTTCCGCAGGATGAATTTGTTGAATACTTGAAGAGGGAAAAAGAAAGTTCAGGATCAAAGCCTTCATCGGATAATGCTCCCAAGATCAAGGATGCTCCTAACACAAAGGAAACAACAAAAGCGGAAACTTCTTTGATAAAGGAAAAGCCGAAAGCCAAGGAGAAAACAAAAGCAAAGGACAATCCTAAAATAAAAGAATCTCCGAAAACGATGATAAAGACCTCGATCAAGGCAAATGCCTGATCATCACAGAACTGAGCGCCATGCAGGAAGCATGGCGCTCACAGCTTGTCGAAGAAGTTTTTTCATCGCTGTTTCACGACGAGAAAACCTGATGCAGTTGGCAGCTTAGGGGCATTTTCTGCCAAAATGCCCCTCTTTTCAAAACAGTCTACCGGACTGTTTTGAAAATTCACCCCGAAATGGGCTTGAGCATGCCTCCGGCGGCCAAAGGCTCCGCCTTTGGAAACCGCAAGCCTTTTGAAAAAGGCTTGGCGAAAACTTTTCGCTGTGTGCATTACTGCTTTTTCGACATCATTTTCCATCATACATTAATCCATATTTATCTGCGATCTTTTTGAAACGCTTGTAGTAGCCGTCTTTAAAAAATGCGCACATTCTGATGTCAGGCGACGAAAAGTCTCCGCCGTATGCCACTGCCTCGGCTCTGCAGCCGAACTGACAGTGCTTTACCCACTCGCAGTTCATGCATTCCGGGTGAAGCTCTTTCATCTGCCTTACGGTGCGGCTGCAAAACTTTATAAACTGCCCCTCTCTGAGCAGGCTTTGCAGATCATCGGTGAAAGCGTTGCCCCACTCCCAGCCCATAGCTTTAGAGTAGCCCGAAGTCGCATTGCAAAGAAGGAGCCTGCCGTCACTGTCGATGTACGGCGTATTGTAACCATCGGCACATATGGGTATCTTGTTTTCTATATCGTAATGGCAATGTCCGTCGGGAACAATGTTGACGTACTTCGAGCCTGCCGTCCACTGCCAGAACCACCACACGTCAAGGCTCATATCGATCTTATTCTCATACCACCAGTCTATCAGACCGCAGATAAATTCGAGCCATTCGGTAATAGATACAGCCTGATCGCCTGCATTTTGCCTCCAGCGGAGAGACGGCTCGATATTTACGATACGAAACTCGTCAACTCCAAGCTCCTTAAGGCGCAGAACAGAGTCTCTTATTACGGGAAGACTGTCTTTCCATGCACAGCAATGCGCCCTTACACGGAAGCCTTTCTGCTTCATCATGGATATCATATCAAGCGTGCGCTTTTCGGAGCCTTCTTTTTGTCTTAGCCATTCATGAGCGCCGAGACCGTCAAAGCTTGTGGAGATGAGCGGTCTGTGCCCCTGACTGATGAGCGTATCGGCAATTTCGGGAGTCATATGATACAGATTCGTAACAAGGCGCTGAAAGTGCATATCCCTCTTTCTAAGCTCTTCGGTTATTCCGAGAAAATCTTTGTGAAGAAGCGGCTCGCCGCCCGAAAGCGTTATGTTGCAGATACCGCAGCTTTCAAGCTTTGCGATAAGCTCAATGAGCTTTTCCGCTGTCGGCTGTGTGCCACGGGAATACTCGTTATCGGACGCATTAAAGCAATGGCGGCATCTGAAATCACAGCAGCCCGTAACGCAGATATCGGCATTGCGGAACAGTCTGTTTTCATAGAACCTGAAAGCCTGAACGGGGTCAAGCTGCGCCCCCTCTGTCTGCGAAATAACGCCAAGCTTTGTAAATTTCCCGATAGCCTCACCGTATCTGACAGTATCGACATCTGTTTTGCCGTCGCACCTGCTTAGCAGACCGTATTCTCTTGACGAGATATCACGAAGCTCTCGTGTGGGATAATGCTCAACGCACGATAAATGATCCGTCCACCCACGAAGGCGGTAGTCTTTGTTTAAAATATATTTCATATCATTGTCCTGCAAAAATAAAAAGCCTGCTTGCCGCCTTGTAGAATAACAAGATAACAAGCAGGCTTCACGATTCGTTTTAAGATCAATAGATCAACTGGCAGTTATTGCACTTTGTTTTTGTCTGACCATCAACCACTACGGAAGAAAGGTTCTCACTCCTACAATTCGGGCATTTCGGCTTCTCGGGCTCTTTACTGCCGCCGCAGCCGCCTGCTACCTGAGCAAGCGCTTCACGGGGAAGCTCTATATCGTTCTCATCGGCAAGCTTTAGAAGCTCGTCCATACTTGTGCAAGCCTTAGCCTTAGCCTGCATTTCGGGTGATAGATCCTTGATATACTCTTCAATACCAATCATTGCGAATCTCTCCTTGTCTATGTTAGTGTTTTGACCGATCGTTACTTTTCACCATCAGCTCTCTATTATTATATCACAAATTATTCGCTCTTGTCAATTACAAAACAGCAATATTTTACATTTTTTCTGATACTTCGCTGTCAATCAGCGGAAGAAGACGTCGAAATATCAAGTCTTTGCATTTCTACAAGCTCCGCAAAGTGTCCGCCTTTTTTGATAAGCGTTTCATAGTTGCCCTCTTCTATGATCCTGCCGCCGTCAAGCACGAGGATCCTGTCGCAGTGGCGTATCGTTGACAAACGGTGAGCAATGATTATCCTCGTGCAGCCCATTTCGTCGAGCGCTTCGCTGACCTGCTTCTGCGTTTTGTTGTCAAGCGCACTCGTCGCTTCGTCAAAAATAAGGATCTTCGGCTTCGGAGCTATCGCCCTTGCGATCATAAGCCTTTGCTTCTGACCGCCCGAAACGCCGCCCTGACCTTCGGAAATGATAGTCTGCATTCCCATAGGCATTGCACGGATATCATCGGCTATCCCGGCTTTTTCGGCAGCCTCCCAGGCGTCGTCAAGTGTAAGGTGCGGAGCCGATATGATGATATTTGAGAAGATATCGCCCTGGAACAGTCCGCCGTTTTGCATGACTGTTCCTATCTTTCGTCTCAAAGACGGCAGATCGAGCCTTGAGATATCCTTTCCGTCGTAAAAGACCGCACCCTTTTCGGGCTTTTCAAATCCGAGGAGAAGTCTCATCAGCGTTGATTTTCCGCAGCCTGTTTTTCCTACAACGGCAACATACTCACCGGAACGTATCTTAAGCGAAAGATTCTCAAGAATATACGGCATATCTTCATTGTAACGAAAATAGACGTTGTTAAGCTCGATGCTTCCTGCAAGCTTCGTAACGGTTTGTTTGTTTTCGGAAGTTTCCGGCTCTATTTTCAGAAAAGGTTCAGCCATTTCAAGAACAGGCTTGATCCTGCCTATTGAAAGCGCTGTTCCTGCAAAAGCAGAAAAAGCACCCATGACAGTACCGTATGCCGAGGCAAAAGCGTAGTAGCTTGACTGGTCTATCCCGCTCTTAACTGCAAGAGAATACAGTACGATATTTGAAAACAATGATATTGCGAGAGTTACAACGCTGTTGATCTTTATAAGAATGGGCGGCGCATAAATAAGCTCCGCTCCGTCGGAGTAAGCGTTGAGCCACTTTGCAAAAAAGCGCTTTTCTGCGCCTGCAAGCTTGATCTTTTGTATACCGCTTATCATTGCGTAACTAAGACCCGATTCCTTGGCGCTGAATTCGAGCTGCTGCTTGCTGATGCGGATCTGCAAAAGCGAAGAGCCTGTTGTGAAAATGACAGTTATAAGTATCGTTATCACAGACGGGATAACAAGATCGGGTGCAAAGCTGAATATCTGCGTTATGTACAGCAGCGACGCTATCGAAGTAAGCCCCGTTCCGACAAAGATCCCCACGATAAGCTCGCAGAGCTGACTTACCGATGTTGTTCTGTTCGTAAGCTCGCCTGCGCTGTATTTTCTGAAAAAGCTTGTCGGAAGCGACATGACACGCATCATCATGGCAGCGTCAACGCCGAGCGAGGTCTTTATCCTGACTCTTTCATTGAGCATGTTGCCTATCGATGTTATTATCTGCGTTGAAACGGCAGTACAGAGCATACATACAGCGATGCCTGCAAGCATTCTGACGTTGCCGCTCGATACAACGTAGCCTGTGATCGCTTTTGTTAAACGTGGGATGACCATACCCACACAAGCTGCGGCAAGCGCACAGATCACCATAAAAAGAATATCTGCCGACGTAAGGCAGCTGCGCATATAACGAAGCAGATCGTAAATGCCGAGCTTTTTCTGAGGAAAAGGCTTGTAGAAGCAATACGCCCTGCGCTTGAAATTTGCTGCGGTCTTTTTGTTGATTATAACTCTTCTGCCTGTTGAACGGTCGGTATAATAATAGCCGCTGCCCTTGTACGGCAGTATAACTATCGGCTCGCTGTATTCCTTTGAGTAAGCAAGCACGGGACCGTAAGCGTCCTTCCACCAGTTTTCTTCAAGGTTTATCCGGCGCTTCATAAGTCCGTAAGGCCGCAGACAATAGTCGAGCTGATCTTCATGTTCTTTTATCTCTTTCGGGATATCCACAGGCTTGCAGTGATAGTATTTCAGCAGAACATCTATCGCTTTTTTCGTAACTATCCTTTCATCGTTGATCTTAGCGCCTGTTTTTTTGCCGAGAACGACTCCGGCAGCACGCACGATAGAATCTTCAAAAAGCTGCTGATCGAGGTCGATCCTCTGTTTTATTTGTTTTTCAAACCATCCCAAGGATCGCTCTCCCCCTTTTGTTCATTGATGGGTCATTCGTTTGTTACAAGCTCGGTATATATCCCGCCGAGCTTCATCAGTTCTTCATGAGTGCCTCTTTCGGCAGCTTTGCCCTTGTCGAGAACTATTATCTCGTCGCTGTCACGTATAGTTGAGAGCCTGTGGGCTATAACGATGCACGTTATGCCTCTGTCTTTGATGGCTTTTACAAGCTCGTATTCCGTCTTGGCGTCAAGAGCGCTTGTAGCTTCGTCGAGGATTATTACAGATGGATCCTGTGCCAGCACACGGGCTATCTCAAGCCTCTGGCGCTGTCCGCCCGAAAGATCACGTCCGCCCGAGGTGAGCTGCGATCTGTAGCCGCCCTCTCTTGACAAGATATCGGTATGAAGCTGTGCGTCACGGGCTGCGAGTATCATTTCAAAATCCTGTATCGACTCGTCCCACATTTTGATATTGTCTTCTATAGTACCTTCAAAAAGCGTGATCTCCTGATCCACAACTGCTACAGAACCTGTCATCACGGCTCTGCTGACAGCTCTTCTCGGCTTTCCGTCAAAAAGTATCTCGCCCTCCCACGGGTCGTAAAGACCTGAGATAAGCTTTGCAAGGGTAGATTTTCCGCACCCCGAAGCGCCCACAAAGGCTATCCTGCTTCCGGGCTTCATCGAGATAGAGAAATCTTTTATAAGCGGCGGTGAAAGCTTTGAATAACCGAAGGTTATGTTTTTCAGTTCAACGCTTCCTCTGAGCTTTTTCAGCTTTTCGTCTTCATTATCGGTATCGTAAACTACATTTTTATCCGCAGGGTACTGCATTACGTCGTCTATGCGCTCCATCTGTGTGCGCATTTCCTGTATCGTCTGTGTAGCTGCAACGAGCGTCATTGCAGGAGCCATAAATGAACCGAGCAGCCCCTGGAACATCTGCAAAGCGCCGAGGGTGAATCGTCCGTTCATCACAAACCAGACGCCGAGTATCAGAACGGCATAATTCGCAAGGGAGCCGAAGAACACAGGAACAGTGCCGAGATAGTTGTTCATCTTTGCTATCCTGACCTGCTGAGCATTGACTGACGCCTGGTAGCCTGCCCATTTCTGAAAAAAGCCGTTTTCGGCGCCGCTTGCTCGTATTGTTTCGATCATTTCGATACCTGCGGCTGTAGCAGATGTAAGCTTTGCGCTGTCTCGCTGAGTTACTCTTGTTATATTCACACGCTGACGTGCAACTATGCGTGAAATGAACAGATTAGTGATGATAGTACCTAAGCCTATAGCCGTAAGAAGCAGGCTCTGACGTATCATGAGCATGATATAAAAAAGCATCATTGCAGCATTGAGCACAAGCGGAGCAAATGTGTTTATCAGCGTCGATGAAATGCTCGCATTTGTCTGCTGCCTCGATTGGATATCGCCTGCCATACGCTGTGAAAAGAAGTCCATCGGCAGCGTAAGGACTTTCCACATATACGAAGTGCTGCCCACTACCGCAAGCTTTCCGTTTATCTTCAAACTGTATATCGTCCGCACCCACTCGGTGATAAGCTGCAGCACCGCAAGGGCTGTCATAAGAAAGACAAACGGCATCAGCCATTCTTTGTTCCTGCCCGAAAGGAGCCTGTCAAAGAACACCTTTGTCATTACGGGATTGATTATGCCGAACACAGACGCTATAACTGTGGTAATAATTACAAAAGCTGCCGCCGCACCTGTACCGATAAGACGTTTTCTTGCAAAATCAAGCGTGCTTTTCGGCTTGCCGCACGGCTTGAAATCCTCACCGGGGGTGAATACAAGCGTTACTCCCGTGAACGACTCGTCAAACTCTTCGGGGCCTACCTTTACAAAACCTCTTGCGGGATCGTTGATATAGGCATATTTGCCCTTGAAGCCGTTGAGCACGACAAAATGATTAAAATTCCAGTGGATCACACAAGGAAACTGCCCCTTTGTTTTTATCGACTGCGGCGAACGTCTGAACGCCTTGACCTCAAGGCCGTAGTTTTCGGCAGCAAGCATGATGTTTTTCGCATTGGAACCGTCACGGGAAACGCCGCAGTCGGCTCTTACCTGTTCAAGCGGTATCCACTTTCCGTAATAAGCCATTATCATGGCAAGCGATGCGGCTCCGCATTCGAGCGCTTCAAGCTGCATAATCATGGGAACGGCTGCAACGCCGTTTTTTAGTGCAGACTTGCTTTTTACATTAGTTTTATCCATCACGGACCTCATCAACTGAATAAAAATTTGATAGGATGTATGCTTTCAATGACGATCTCCACATCATAGGTACCGTCTTCAAGCGTTACGTCGGCATAAGCCTTGCCGCTTTTTTCAACATCACTGATACAGAACTCGTCCGACTCGAATCTGACCGTCATATCTTCGGAAAGCTTATTTCTGTCGCTCCCTATCACGGTTATTCGTGCTTTACCGTCTTCAACGACAGCCACGCCTTCGGCAACAGTCTCAAGGTTTCCGGACATGCTCCATGCGAACAGTCCGATAAGCATTACGATGACCGCTGCAAGCACAGCCCAGACACCCGGAGTTGTAACACGCAGATAATCATTGAGCTGTTCGGGCGACGAGATCTCGTCAAGCGGTTTCTTCCTGAATATGCTCGTCTTTTCCTCTGCCATAACTATCTCTCCGGTCACTCAATATTGAGGATATCGTCAAAGCCCGTTATACCGAATACGTCCATTATCTCGGGGCAGACATTGCGAACTGTCATTTCGCCCTGATCTTCCATAACACGTTCTGCGGTAAGCAGCACTCTGAGTCCTGCGCTCGATACATATTTAAGGTCTGCAAAATCAAAAATAAGCTTCGTTACACCGTCAAGCGCACCGTCGAGATAATCCTCAAGCTCCGGTGAGGTAAGCGTGTCAAGTCTGCCTTCAAGAATAACGGTCAACTGTCCTCCGTTTTTTTTCGATCTGATATTCATATACGGTTACTCCTTTACTATAAAGATGAAAACATTCTTTTATTTGCTATTTTACCATAAAACAGGCAGAAATATCAACAGAAAATGTAAAATAATTCTCCGGGCACGAAAACAGCTTTGTATTATGGAAGCACTGATTAAATCGAGTGCCCATATTGCGCAGTCAGATTTGCGGACAGTGTCCGCAGACAGATATGCGTTACACACTTTGATTTATGATG
>CACZYP010000026.1 GCA_902785425.1 uncultured Ruminococcus sp.
CTGACGTATTTCAAGGTTTTTGAGTTCAATTTGACCAAAAGATGCAAGCAAGATGGGTGCTCAGTCCACAGGACGTGATTTATTCAGTGGTTCCTTAATGACATTTCGGTGTTCCCGGCAGCCCCTTTTTTGTTATTCGTTTGCAATCATCGGCTTTCCTATGCCGTTTTCGTCTTCGATGCCTACACTGTTTCTGAGAACTGCAAGGGCATCGTTTGCATAAATGTTTCCGTCGCCGTCGATGTCGGAAAGGATCTTCTGCTGCGGCGTTAGATCGTCAAGCCCTACGCTCGAACGAAGGATAAGCAGAGCATCGCTTGCTGTTATCATGCTGTCGCCGTCTGCGTCTCCGAAAACTCCGAGCAGCTGCTTTGTATCGGTGTAAGTCTCGCCGCCGAATTCTGCCGCTGCGGTAAATCCTGCTCCGTCGGATGTCACCTTTGCTTTCACGGTAACGGTGTGAGTCTTGTCGTGCTCGCACGTAAAGTGAGCTTCCGCACTCTCGGTTGAGTTCCATGTCCACGAAGTAAGCTTATAGCTGTGACCTGTCTTTCCGAGCACTTCGGTCTTGCTGTCGGTGTACGTTTTGCCGCCGAATGTGACTGATGCGGTGTAAACGATCTTTCCGTCGGACTCGCACGAAGCGTCTGTCTTTTCGCTCGTAACAACGGCATTGACATTCTCGATATGCGTTCTGTCGTTTTCGCAAGTAAACGTCGCATATACGGTCTGATAACCGTTCCATGTCCATTCGGGTTCGCACCACTTGTGACCCGTTGTTGCAACATATACTTCGTTCGTATCGGTATACGTTTTTCCGTTATACTCGACCGTTGCTGTATAGATCACACCGATCTCGGGATCACAAACATTGCCGATAGTTTCGCTTGTGACAACTGCTTCTATCTTCATAACGTGGTCGCTGTAGTCTTTGCATACGAACACAGCTTCCGCTTTATCCAAGCCGTACCAGTTGAAATACGGTTCGTTGTAATCATGCTCGATCATTCCGTAGTTTACGGTCTTTGAATCGAAGTAAGATTCACCGTCCAACTCAACGAACGCATCGTAAGTAACAATATTCTCACAGCCGCAGGGAACATCTGATGTCTCCGTTGTAACGACCGCATTGACCGTTACGGTATGAGTTCTGTCGTTAAGGCATGTAAACACTGCATATGCCGTTTCGGTGCCGTTCCATGTCCATTCGGGTTCGCTCCACTTGTGGCCGAGCTTTTCGAGCGTTTCTGTTTTTTCATCGGTGTAGCGGCTGCCTTCATGATCAAAGTTTGCCTGATAAACGACCTTTCCGCTCGTTTCGCACGCAGGCTCTGTTCTGCTTATTTCGGCAGGACGCATTTCCTCAACGATCGGAGGAAGCGACGGATCGTTGTCGCATGTGAGCGTTACCCTTGCTCTTGTGTAGCCGAACCACTCCCACGTATCGGTATAAGTGTTCTTTGTAAACTTTGCGTAGACCGTGATATTTTCGGTAACGGGCGTATTGAAATCGAACGGTTTTGAAAGCTTGCTGTCTTCAAACCAGCCGTCAAATGTGCAGCCGTTCTTTGTCGGGTCGTCGGGCTTTGTAAGCTTGAAGCCTGTTGTAATAGTCACATCATTTATCCGAGTGCCGCCGTCCGTGCTGAATTTCACGGTGCGCTTGTCGGCTTTTCGCTGAGCTTCAAGGTCTTTTTTCAGCTTATTGACAACTGCATCAACCTTTGCTTTGTTCTCTTCAAGTGTAATGCTTTCATCGTAACCAAGAGCATTTATTGCTTTCTTTGCATCATCGATAAGCTTTTTGGAAGCTGCGCTGTCGCTGCTCTTTGCAAGCTTTCCGGCAGCCGTGATGCTTTCGTTCTTGTGATCTTCAAACGACTGCTTATCTGCTGCGAGCTTATCCGCCTGCGCCTTTTCTACTGCCGCAATAAGAGAATTCTTTGCTGCGAGCATTTCGGCTTCCGTTGCAGCCGCCTTATTATAGATATTCTGTGCCGCAGCGATCGTTTCCTGAAGTTGCGATGCTATCTCGGGATAACCGTCGTCTATCTCATCAAGATAAGCGTTTGCAGCCTCGATGTTCTTTGCAAGCTCTGTTTTATCGACTGCGACCATGAATTTTCTGTTCACCGCCGATATCGCCTTGCCGTTGTATGCTTTGGCGCCGTTTGTGATCGTGAGCGTATACTCAACGCCCTTTACAAAGCCTGTCTCGTTCGTTGTCGTAACTACAGCCGTCTTTGCGTATTCCTTTGTGCTGTCATACGGGTCGGCTTCCTTATCGGGGAATGTGATAAAGCACTCCATCGTGCCGTTATTGCCTGTCACGGTCACTGTATTTCCGTTAAGTGTGGAAACGTCCATATAGAGGCTGAAATCGAGCGTTACGCTGTCTTTCGTGTTGGAGAATTTTTCAAGAACAGGCGCCTTTGTTGAATAGAGCGGGATATTTATGCCGAGCTGTACCGGGAAAACGGGCAGCCAGCCCTCGGTGGAGCCGTCGTCCTTGTTTGCCGCTTCATGACCGGCGCTTGTGTTGTTCTGTAAGCCTGAGCCTTGCGGTGCGGTTACTCTTACCTGCCACTCGCCTTCCGGCACGTACCACTGATAGAAGCCGTTCGAGAGCGTTGTCTGCGGATTGATCTGTTCGTAATCCTCGGCGTTCCACTGCACCTCGGTACCGTCGGCAAGCCGCTCGTAAAGCGTTGCCGTTGCGCCCTCAACGGGGTTGGAGAGAACAGCCTCGTAGATAATGCCCGAGGGGTCAATTGTGGGTCGTGCGGAGGCTTCGGAGACGTTGCCCATGCCCGATCTGCGGAGCGAGTTGTCTCTGCCTGCAAGCCCTGCGGCTCTAAGCGCATTGTCTATCGCTATGGCGTCCAGATAAATATCGGCTTCCGTACTGCTTGACCACGCTTTTGTGGCAAGCTTCTCGGCTATAAATGCCGCATCGGACGGACTGAGAGGGATATCGTCTCCGTATTTTTGCTTGTATAGCTTTATGATCATTTCGATAAGCTTCTTGGAAACCTTTGAGGAGCCGCCGGAGGCTAATTCGAGCGCTCCGTTTGCAGCAGCGGCAGCCGCATCGGCAAGAGAGCCAAAGCTGTGGCAGGAATTTACGTTCTTTGAATTCTCATAGCATCTCTGAAGCGTTCTTAACGTTTCGGGAGGAAGCTTATCGCCATGCTCCAGAATGTTCTTGAGACCCTGTTGGTAGCCGCCCGCAGCCTTGCCCTCCTGCTGCCATGTGCTTCCGCCGTTCAGGTATTGAGCACGCATACCCGCATTCATTTTTTGTGTAACGTGATCTCCGCCTGTGAGCTTCTTGTAAGCGTTATGGAGCTTGTTGGCGGTATTCTGCATTGTCTTAGTAGTCTGAGGCGACCAGCGTGCAAGGCCGTCAAGACCGGATGTCATGATAATCTTTCCGCTTGTTCCTCTCTTAGCCGTCGGGAGAACGTCGCCGTCTTCTTCGACTATCTCAACTCTGCGGATCTGCGACCAACCCTCGTCCTCGTCGTTCTTCGGCAGAATCACAGCCCACGAAGTGAAGTAAAAATGGTCATCGTCGCCGTGGATATATTCCACTTTGGAGCGGCACTCGGAGCCGTCTGCCAAATATACGGTGGAATAATCCTCCCAGCTTTCGTAATCAACGTCGGCAGCCGTACCGAAGGTGTAGCCGAGGTACTTGTAGAGAGCGTCTACCGATTCCTGCGAACCGTCGAATACCCAGCCGTCGGGCAGTTCACCGTAAACGTCCTGCATTGAGCGGAAGAATTCGTCATATGCGTCGCAAAGGTAGTTGAACGAGTCTCTTCTCTGCTCTTCGCTCGTGTTCTCCATTTCGTTGTACAACTTTTCGTAGTATGCGCCTACCGTCGTGCGCTCGCCTGTTTCGGGGTCGTCTATCACGGTGTTTCGTCCGAGAGCGTCAAGTATAGCTTCCTCGTCCTGTGCGTCGGTAACGGCAGTGGGAGCCGTGTTCGGCAGCTTGGAGTTGATCGACACCGCCCAGCTTATGGGAAGAAGCCGCTCGTCGGAGACAGTCGCTTTGAAGGTGTTCGTATTGCCCACACGCTCCATTGCAGCAGAGTATTCCTCACCGTTTTGTGCGGTGACGAAGAGTATCAGCCCTGCGTTATCACGAAGGTTGTCTGCGTTTTCTACCTCTGCGGTGTATTCGTAGGAGAATACATTGCCCTTATCTCCGGGGCAGAAAAAGTTGCTGCGCATGTAAATGTGGTTTACGCTGTATTGTTTTTCAAAGAGCTGATATGAAATGCCGTTAAAGGGATCTTCCTCATAGTCTGTTAATGTAGTGATAGTCATGCCTGTAAGGAAGGCAGGCGTAAAGCTGCTTTTGGGAACGCACTCCATATATGCTGCTGCGGAATGCGTCTCTTTATCGCCCTTCTTTATGATCGCATACAGCTTGTGAGTGCCGTAAAGCGACCATTCACTGTCAATTGCTCTGAATTCGCTCGTATTCGCCGAGCCTACCTTGTTTTCGTCCATCATGAACGTAAACGTCTTTAAACCGGCGGAACCCGCTGCCGCTGTTCCGATCTTAACATCGTCCATGTAAACATCTGCGGTACATACGATGCTGTTATCACTTTGCTCGGCATAGAACCACAGGCCGTTATAAGCATTGCGTCCTTGTGCGCTGTTGTCGGTCGTGCGCAGGTAATCGGAGGTGAAATTCAGAGTGGTGTTTTCACTTGTCGCGGAAACCACCATCGAACCGACCGCCGCCGTCTGCTTCTTCTTACCCTGAGCGTCCAGGCGGTCGCCGTTTGCGGTGATAGTATATTCGCCGCCCGAATCTGCACGAACCTCAAAGCATATCTTGCCCTCTGGCTGATCGGTGTAAACGGTAAAGCCTCGAACATCACCCATGTGTAAACCATCGTGGAAGATGACCTTAACGGTGCTGTCGGTGAGCTTGCCGTTTGCGTAAACGCTGATGTACTTATCCTTCATAGGTACATTGTAGCGGTGATCGTTCCGGTAACGTGGAATGATAGCGTTTATGCCATGTACGGTAATAAGCGAGGTCATTACGGTTATTGCATAGGTATTGTCGGGGTTGGCGTGTGCGATAGCCCTATCGACCTTGTAGTCGAGCGTTATCGGCGTCCAGGTGTTCGATGTCGTCTCGACTGTTTCAAGCTGGAAGCCCGTTGAATCGTCAAAGAGCTTTCTCTCCGTAACGTCTGCCGATGAGCCAAGTTCTATCGCAGCGCTGACCCTGCCGTCCTCTATAAGAACGCTTGCCGTCTGATACTCGCTCTCGTCAAGAAGGCTTTGCAGGTCGGCAAGTGTCTCGGGCGGGTTGAGCCAGTTTGCCTTTACCCACACTGCGAGCGTGTACTGACCCGCAGGAACCTGTGCGGTGTAGATGTAGGTGCCTGCCCAGCCCTCGCCTGTGTAGGCGATGTCGCCGTTTGTATCGTAGAGCGCATACACATCAACGTTTCTGCTGTTTGTAGTTTTAAATCTGATCTGACCGTACTCCTTGTACGAAAGCTCGAAATGATTGTCAGCGTCGCCGTAATTGCGGCTGATGTTTACAAAAGCCGTAAATTTGACCGGTACGGCGTGAACGGGGTGCGGCTCGCCGTTTTCGTCCGCAAGATCGTTCAAGGGGATAGATGCCGTGAGCATGAGCTTGTCGTGCATTGAAACAACACCCGAAAGCGCCGATACATCGTTGAACTTGATCTTCTGCGGAGTTACCGTATAGAGCGACGGGTCTATCGTCGTGCCCTTTGTCTCGTTCGTGAGCGTGAAGCTCATGTCGTAGAAAATATACGGCGAGCGGTCGGTAAGGTAATATACGCTGCAGCCGTCGCCATACGTTACGGGATACTGCCTGTAGATCGTCATATTGATCTCGGAGGGCAGTTCTTCGTCCTCCATCGTCATATTAAACGGAGTATCAAGGCTTTCGACTTGCTGAGTCTGATATGCCGTTTGGAAGTTGCCGTTTTTGTCGTATGCCTTGACGGTCGTTTCAAGGTCGTTCACAAGCGCTGTGAACCTGACCTCGTTTTCATGCGTCTCGGTGAGGAACGTCTGCGAGATCGCCTGCCACTCGCTCGTGTACGAATAGTAGCTTGCGCCGCATGCGTAATTAAGGAACGGGTTCTGAGTTGCCGTTATTTCAAGAGAATCACCTACAACAGCGCCGTTTGTGACTGTGCCTGTGATATCAACTTCCTTTACGGGTGAAAGTTCGATATTAAACTCCTGCGGCTTGTCAGTGACTGTTACCTTTGTGGCTTCGCTTGCCGGAACGCCGTGGAACTGAGTCCAGTTGTATATTCTGTCATAAAGACCTGCATAGCGATCCTTAGGCGCTACCTCATAGTAGTAGTCAACGGTTACGGAGCCTGCGAGATCAAGTACCTTCGCACCGGTGATTCCTGCCGGAACAAAGCCGTCGCCCGTCTTTGTGTACCAGTAAACGGTGTAATCATCAGCTGTGATACTGCTGCCGTTTTTCTTTTTGCCGCTTATATTGAGCGTGATATTGTTCTTTGCGTTGACATTAATAGTCCTGTTGTCGTTTGCAAATGTAATGGGAACGGGAACCTTTACGGAGTCGGGGTAGTCGTCTTTGTTGGCGCCCGTCATTATTATATCACAGTAGAGCGTTGTGCAGGCGTCGGTCATAGGCGATTTTGCGCCCTCGCCGACCTTTCTGTAAGTGTCGCCGTCTTTTTCGTACCATGTGATACTGTAGGAAGCGCCGCTCTTGTTCGGGATCGTATTGGTGCCGTCTGTTTTGTTTGAAGCTGTCGGGGTGACTGTAACCGTACCCTGAGCGACGAGCGAAACATCGACCGCCTGAGTTCTTTCGGTGAGCGTTATCTCGCCTTCATACGGCTTGTAATACTGCACATTGCCGACCTTTAAAGAGTCGTTCGGGGTGATAGTATAGCGCAGGAACGTTCCCGGAGATACGGAAACAGGCTGTGTGACTTCGGCATTTGCTGCTGTTTTCCATACTACCGTGCATTTATCCGTGATATCTGCATCGCCAAAGCCTTTGACTGTAAGCAGCGGAACACTTCGTGCGATATAGTTTACAGTCCATACGGGGTCAACGGGCGTAATAAGCTCGTCCGCTGTCTCCCCTGCTGCCGTGCCTGTGTAGTGCAGCGTTAGTTCGTGAATGCCTGTGCCGAGGCGCTCCAGGCAGTCTGCCTTTAGTGTGATGGAGTTGTCCTTTGCGGTGTAGTCTGTGCCCTCTGTGAGCGGTTCGCCGTTATAGAGAAGCGAATCGAACGTAAAGCTGCCGTCGTTCTTTGAAGCGTGAACGTCGGAGATCGTGTCCGTTCTTGTTTCTGCATAGCTTGGGTCTATCGATGGCTGGCGCACCGTCTGAATGCGGTAGCGGTTGCCGACTCCGGAGCCGTCATCCTCTTTCCATTTTGTGTTTTCGAGAACGTAGTTGTGAATAGGCGAACCTTCGACTACCTCTGCAATGACCCATGAGTAGTCACTGCAAAGTTTGTAATTCGATGGATTGTCAATCGTCTCCAGCGTTTCGGGGAGCGATATAGTCGTGTCGAATTTATTGCCGAAGAAGTTGTTCGGCAGCGCTTTAAGCACACCGGGCTTCAGCTCGAAGTATCTGAGTGCCGGTTCATCTCCGAGCGTATGGTCGAGCCACTTAACGCTGCCGGGAATGACCTCGCTTTCTATCATTACAGGGCATAAGCTGTATGTATTCTGATAAGAACCCGATATTGCTTCAACAAAGTCCGGGATAACAACATTGGGGTTCGTGCCGGTATAATGCATGAGTGTACGCTCGTATGTCTCGGCGCCGGTGTTTTGCTTACAGTACTTGATGTTAAAATCGGGGTAGCCCTTTATATAGTAATAATTCTGGGACTGAGTTTTAAGCGTCTGCTCAGTTGTGGAATTGAGAGTTACCATAAACTTGGTGCCTCGCTGCCCTGCCTCACCGCCGGTATATTCAAAGCGGGTGATGCCGTCGGGCAGGTCTACGGTAAGCCTCGGGCAGCCGCTGAGCGCATTCTGCTCAATAGTGGTCAAAGAATCGGGCAGGTTTATGTGACGAAGATTATAACAGGTTCCGAGTGAACCTGTGCCCCAGCCGTTGCCCCTGATCGTTGTCACGCCGTCGGGCAGCTCCACATCCTCAAGGAACAGATAGTTTGTAAAGCCCGTAACAACTGAAACGTCGCCCGTTATCTTTACCTTTCTGACACTCGAAGCATATTCACCGTAGCCGGGAACGTGTATCCACTGATGCGTTGCTTCATCAATGTCATCCGAAAAGCCGCCTTCGGCTCTGTCGGGCAGAACTATACCATCACCGCTGCCCGACCGTACATCTATGGAGAGCAAGCCCTCCTCGTCGATGCTCCAACAAAAATAGTCGCCTGTGGTCTTGTCGGTGCGCTCTATCTGATCGACCGTCTCAATGGGCGGCGCAATGTAGAAGTAGGCGCTCTCGGGCTGTGTTGAACCCGTAAAGTTGTTTATGCCTACGACCCTTATCTGACCGCTGCCAAACAAGCCTGTACTCACTTCAACGTTTCTGTTGTATTCAAGAACGTAGTCCTGACTTTCGACAAGCTCCTTGCCGTTGAAATAAACGTGCGGCTTCGGGCAGATAGGCTCGCCCGTGTAGTCGTAAACGGTCTTGTCAAGCTCTACGGTAACGAGCCTGCTGTCAAAAGCTCTGCGCTTAAAGCTGAACGTCTTTGTCATCGTGCCGTAATAATCGCCGATACCGGTGATTACAGCCTTAAGATTATACGCATTATTCGGGTCGGGGTAGACGTTGTCCACGTATTCGACAACATAGTCCACGCCCTCACGCAGAAAATGCTTGGTTTCGGCAACATAATCGTATACATAGCCGCTGCCTTCATAAAGGTCGAACCACGGCTCGACAGGCTCGCCCGTGTAGTAGTATGTGCCGTACACCGCCGTATCGTCGAAATTGACGCTGCTGATGTTCTTCTTTACCGTCTGCTCGGCGCTCGCAGCCGTTTGCAGAAGCGGCACTATCATCATTACGGACAATATGAGTGCCGTGATACGCTTCAAGTCTGCCGATAAATATCTCTTTTTCGTCATGATCGTGACCTCCTTGTAAAAACCTGCTGCCTCTGCTTATCGGATGATCGTCCGAGAGGCGGCAATGAAGAATAAACGGAATCAAAATATATATTAACTTTACTATAATTACATCAATATTACAATAAATTTTGTCTAAGCGGTCGATATTTTTGCTAATCGGTATAAAAAAACAGCGATCAGCCTTTGCTGACCGCCGTAGTTTTATTTTTCTTTTTTGATCTTTTCAAGCTCGTCATTGAACTTTGCTATCTCTATTCTGTACTTTGCGTAGTTTACAAGCCATATGCACACATAGACCGACACAAAGATCGTGAACATGAGAAGTGTTTCGTTGATGTCGGAAAACGAGAACCAGCACAGCAGCAGCCCCGTAGTGTAGTAGAGCGTGAGCGTTACGAGGCAGTGAACCGAGGTAGCACGCAGCAGGCTCCAGCGCTCCATATCGTAAACCACCGTTGCGCCCATGATAATGCCGCCGTACAGACCCGACACCGCCGACTGAATGAGGATAGCAAGCCCCTCGCTGCCGAACCTCTGCGATAATTCGGGCGCACAGTAATGCAAAGCGCCGTCGCCCGACAAAGCCGAGCTTGTCATGATGGTTATCAATGTGCAGAGGACTATGCCGACAGGCACGCCGACAGAAAACATGATCCAGAATTTCTTGAAACTGCTCATCATTCGCCCCCCCTGCTGCTTAAAAACTTCTTTATTGACGCAACATATCTTCGGGAGGCGTAGGTTTTAACGCCGTTTTCAAATTCGATGCCGATGGTTCCCGAAACGCTGACATCAAAGCGCCTGACCTTATAGATATTGACGATCTCCGACTGCGATATCCTGATAAAGCGGCGGCGGCTGAGTTCGTCTTCGAGGTGAGAGAGCGTTTGCTTGACTATATAGTATCTGTCCTGCGTATCGAGCACGATCTGCCGCCCCTCTGTGCGAATACGCATTATATCCCGCTGAGGGATAAATTCAAGCTTACCGTCGGAGTACGCCGGGATAGTGGAAGCCTCTGTTTTTGAAGCGTCCTCAACGGCCTCGACGATCCGTCTGACGAGCGCATCGTCCTTAGCGGCACGAATAGTGACGACAGGCTTCTCGCAGCTTTCGTCAACGACAAGCCGTATCTCAACATTATCCGCCATAAGCACCGCCCTTTCATGAATGGTTTTGTTTTATTGTAGCATATGAGTGAGGGTTTGTAAAGGGCGGTTGTGTAAGGCAAAAAAAACTGCGGCGAGGTGGCTCGCCGCAGGGAGGGAATCACAAAGAATACTACCTTAATATACCACAAATTGACCTTTTTTATAGTCACAGGGAACATGACCGGAAAGGTATATCGTAAGCATCTGCTCCCAGAAATCGGTCATTTTATAATACTCCGAATAATAGTTCAGCATAAATAATGTTGCAACATTATATTTAATATCGCCCAGAATACAATCAGGTAACCCTTGTCGAGCAATTGCATCTTCAAGCTTACGAGAAATTTCGGGCAGATAATCGGTTTTAATGATGTTTGCAACATTATTCCATTCCCGATACTCCTTCCGGTGGTTTAAACACAGAAAAGAAGAAAAATCCCCTCTTTTATCCAAACAAGAATTCTCCCAGTGCACAGAATCGATTTTTCGTTTTAGTTGTTCGGTATTTTCAACATAAGTACAACTAAAACCAAATTCATCTCTATATCCGCATCGCAATAACCATGAACAATTGGTTATCCGATTCAAAAATGTATCATCAAAACCCATTCCTTTTAACCTACCTTTTTTTGATTTGTTCTTCCCGGAATACGTGGAACAAAATCAGTATTCATTAAACCATGCGAGCTCTGCTGTTCGTATGCCCTTCTTACAGCATACGCTGCATCTACGTCTGATAATCCTGCCGATTTAAGTGAAGAATATAAACCTCGGTTATATTCTGCTATAGTAGGGCTGCTTGGATAAAATTCACCATTTTTTCTGTATTTATCCCAGAACTGTTCAAGGTCATTGTGTGCATTGTAATGCTGTGATCCAATTTCGGAAAATGCATTTCCATCCAACTCAACAGACAATCCATCTTTATGAGGAATTACATCTCTAAAAGCAGCATCTTGATTTAAATGATGAACTTGACCTGTAACCTTATCATCTTTTTTCATATCTTCATATGGATCGACTCTTATTTTAGGAGCAGCACACGTATTATGCACAAGAACCGAGTTCTCGCCGACATAATATGTATGATAATCCCGAACCTCAAAGTTATAGACCTTGACAGGGCTTTCGAGTATTTCGTGCTGAACCTTTTCGACTGTGACGTACTCGCCGTTTGAGAGAACGAGTATATCGCCTGCACGAAGGTCGATCGCACTTGTCCAGCCCTTATAGGGAACATAGAACGGGTGCTTCGGAGTGGTTGTTATCTCTTCACCGTCAGCAGTGATGTGAACAAGCTCGTCTGTTTCATTTTCAAAGGTCTGAACGACTTCTTTGTAGTCGCTCTCGCCTGTGGAAACGTCGGTTGAATATTATTATATCATAGGAACGGAGAACTGTAAAGGAAATTGTTTGCTTACCCTACATAAATGTTATAACTAAGCCAACATCATTTAGGTTATTTATAACATATTCCCACCCACTTTGTTATTGATTTTTGAACAAAAGAATGATATAATATTAAAAAGGAGTTGATATATCATGATCTCGTTTCTGATCTCTATTGCAGTGCTTGTTGTGGGCTTTCTGACTTACGGCAAGCTGACGGAAAAAGTTTTTTCGCCCGATGACAGGGAAACGCCTGCCGTGAGGATAAACGACGGCGTTGACTGCGTTCCTATGAAAACATGGAAAGCGTTTCTTGTGCAGCTTCTGAACATAGCAGGCACAGGCCCGATATTCGGCGCACTTATGGGCGCATGCTTCGGCCCTATCGTGTTTCTGTGGATAATCTTCGGCGCTGTACTGGGCGGCGCTGTTCACGACTATATGACCGGAATGATATCTTCACGTCACGACGGCAGATCAATTGCTGAGCTTTCGGGAATCTACCTCGGCTCGGCCGCTAAGTGGGTAATGCGCATCTTCTCCGTTGTGCTTCTGCTGCTTACGGGAACAGTTTTTGTAAACAGCCCTGCGGCGCTTCTTGCAAGGCTCACGCCCGAAGCGCTCGGCACAACTTTCTGGATAGTTGTGATACTCGTTTACTACATAATCGCAACGCTTGTTCCGATAGATAAAGTTATCGGCAAGATATACCCCGTTTTCGGTATCATACTTATCGTGATGGCGGTAAGCATTATCGGCGGTATATTTGCAGGCGGATATCATATCCCCGAGATCACATTTGAAAACATGCACCCGAAGGGGCTGGCTGTTTGGCCGTTCATGTTCATAACTGTTGCGTGCGGCGCAATATCGGGATTCCATGCAACACAGTCTCCGATGATAGCTAAGTGCATCACATCGGAAAAGGAAGGCAGAAAAGTATTCTACGGTGCTATGATCGCCGAATCTGTGATCGCTCTTGTATGGGCAGCAGGCGGCGTTGCATTTTACGGAACTACCGAAATGCTCTCAGACGCACTGACCGAACTCGGACAGTCGGGCGTTGTTTACGATATCTCAACGGGAATGCTCGGTATGGTCGGCGGAATACTTGCGATAGTCGGCGTTGTAGTATGCCCCATCACATCGGGCGACACGGCATTCCGAAGCGCAAGACTTATCCTTGCAGAGTGGACAAAACTCGATCAGAAATCGATCAAGAACAGGCTTTTTATAACAGTACCTCTGCTCGGAGCAGGCGCACTTCTTACACAGCTTGACTTCAATGTTTTATGGAGATACTTCTCATGGAGCAATCAGACGCTTGCAATGGTATCGCTGTGGGTGGCAACATCGTATCTTCTGAAAACGAGCAAGAACAAGGTTTCTTCGCTGCTTACGGGACTGCCTGCATCGTTCATGTCGGCGGTAAGCCTTACATACATACTGCTTGCCGATGAAGGCTTCAAGCTTTCAAAAGCGATCGCATACCCATGCGGAATGACATTTGCGGCTGTGCTTTTTGCTGTATATGTTTTCATTCTCGTTAAGACTAAAGGCGATAAACAAAAGAAAGCCTGAATATTCAAGTAAAAAGTTGAACAAAGTGTGGATTGTGAAGTGTGGAATTCAGGAGCGCAGCGACTCCGACATTCCACTTTCAACTTCCCACATTCCACATTTATAATAATCAGAGGATGATCGCCGTCAATCCCCCGACAGCGGCTGATATAATCAGCGCAAAGAGCGTTCCCGGAAACAGCATTCCTTTCAGATGGAACCATTTCTGAGCGTACTCTTTATCCATGTGTTCCGTGCCCTCAAGGCGGAATCTCTTCATTTTGGCAAACAGCACCCAATCAAGGAAGAAAGTGTCGTATGCGCCTATCCAGAACATCAGACCAAGCGCAAGGCAAGTCCCCTGCAGGAATGTTTTTGCACCTGCAAGCACAGAGCAGCCAAGCAGTACGGCTATGAACATTATAAGTCCTGAAAGCTTAGTGGCGATGACGTTTTTTGACTTGACAGACGTATCTGTTCTTTCATGTGTTTTAAAATATTCCTCCTGAATATCGGGCGGATAATTATGAATACCTCCGGGGGTATATTTGCGGTCTGTACCGAAAAACGCAAAGACGAATATCGTAAATAAAGCCGTGAATAGAATCGTTTCGGCTGCGATAACAAACCAATTCATTATAGCACCAACTTTCCTTTCATCAAATTATCAAAGCACCGTATCCGTTTTGCAGATACGGTGCTTTTCTTATCATTTTCGTGAAGAAGCTTTCTTTGATCTGCGCTTCTTTGACTTTGATCTGCCTGATCCTGCTTTGGTTGACGATGAATTTGCAGCAGGCTTTTTGCTTTCCGCCGAAACAGTAACTTCTTTTACAGGCTCGGCAGGTCTTGCCGTTGCTTTCATGATCGCAGGCCATACAGCAATTATAAAGATGATGATGATCATGCTCTTTACAAAAGCTCCCCAGTGAACGCCGAACAAAAACTTTGTCGGCTGACCGAGCGTTTCGATAAGAAAGAATGTAAGCACTGCTCCCGTAAGACCTTTAACAAGATTGTCTTTAGTAAGCTCGGGCTTGAATTTTACCCATGTTTTCTCAATAAATCTGCCGATGCAGACTGCTATGAACATTCCTATATCTCCGAAGCCGTCCTTCTTCATGCGTTCGGGATCGACAAGCAGCTTGCCGTCTACGTAATCGGTCGGATACGATTTCAATGAAATGTAAAGAATTGCAAGTGCGCCTATAATTACGCCCGCAAGCAGGAAATAGTTTTCCTTTTCGGGGTGCGCCGTCAGATACTTGAACAGTGAAGCTATACCCCACAGCGTCAGGCAGCCGATGGTAAGTCCTACGCACACGTCCTGAGGTGTGTGAACGCCGAGATAATTTCTTGAAAATGCAGTAAGGAGCAGGCATATAATGCTTATAACGGATACCCAGCGCCATTTTTTTCGTGCGCATACTGCAAGCGCACCGTAGATCGGCGTTGCTGTCGTAGTGTGACCGCTCGGGAACGAATAACCCGTTGCGGTAGTTATCGCATCGCCCGCAGGCATTACACGGCTGTCTCGTATCCAGGGACGATAAATGCAGAACGTAAGCTTGACAACTGCATTGAACGCAACGGAAGCATTGTACGACACGATCGTATACAGACCGCTGCGCTTATCGACACACCAATAAATAAACGCAGGAACAATTATAAGGTAAGTTACCGCAAACAGCGATATCATCTCCATAAACGGAGTAAGTGCATCGTTTATGTATTCACGAAAGCTTTGTAAAAGCAACAGATATTCTATATCCATTTTGATCCTCCTTTGTTTGTCAGAACAGCGTCATCTGGTTCGAATCGGGCAGATCGCCGAATGCGCCAAGCTCTTTGAGCTGTTCAATTACTGTTTTTGAAACTTTTGATTCTCGTGCTACGTCTTCGATCGAGAGGAAGCCTCCCTTTTTTACGACCTCCGCAAGGCTTTCGGCTGCAGCCTCGCCGACACCCGGCATTGAAGAGAACGGAAGTCTGAGCGCACCGTCCTCGATCAGGAATTTCTTCGCCTCCGATTTAAAAATGCTGATAGGCAATACTCTGATCTTTCGTGCGAGCATTTCGTTTACGATCTGGAGCGTAGCAAGGTCTGTTTTCTCCTTGGCGCTTGCGCCGTTTCCTTTGTCTTCGATCTCCTTGATCTTCGCCTCGACAGCCTCTTTGCCCTCGAGAGCCGACTTTGCGTCGAAGCTCTCGCCTCGTACCGTGAAGTATGCTGCGTAGTATTCGAGGGGCTTGTAGACCTTGTACCAGCCGAGACGCAGCGTTGAGATCATATACGCCGCCGCATGCGCTTTCGGGAACATGTACTTGATCTTCATGCAGGAATCTATGTACCACTGCGGCACATCGTGATCCTTCATAGCCTGTATATGCTCGTCGGTAAGAAGCTTTGTTGCCTTGCCCTTACGAACGATCTCCATGATCTTGAAAGCCATTTTCGGTTCAAGACCTTTGTGCATAAGGTACGTCATGATGCTGTCTCGTGTTCCGATAACCTCGGAGATAGTACACGTTCCGTTGTGGATAAGCTCCTGTGCATTGCCGAGCCATACGTCTGTGCCGTGTGAAAGACCTGCTATCTGCATAAGGTCGTCAAACGTTTTCGGACGGGCTTCAACAAGCATCTGACGAACGAAGCTCGTACCCGTTTCGGGCAGTGAGAACGTACCCGTTTCGGAATTGATATCCTCGGGCTTTACACCGAGCGCCTCGGTCGAGGTGAACAGCGACATAACCTTTTCATCGGACATTGAAACGTCCATCACCTTGATGCCTGTGTATTCCTCAAGGTAGTGATAGATCGTAGGAACATCGTGGCCGAGCTCGTCAAGCTTACATATCGTATCATGGATAGAATGGAAGTCGAAGTGAGTCGTTATGTTGTCGTTCTTCATGTCGTTTGCAGGGTGCTGTATCGGGCAGAAATCGAATATGCTCATGCCTCTCGGCACAACTACCATGCCGCCGGGGTGCTGACCCGTTGTGCGCTTGATGCCTGTACAGCCGATAGCAAGCCGCTGCTCCTCCGCTTTGTGGAAGATCTTTTCTTTCTCTTCGGCGTACTTTTTAACGTAGCCGAACGCCGTTTTATCTGCGACCGTTGCAATAGTTCCGGCTTTGAACACGTTCTCCTTACCAAACAGGACTTCCGTGTAGCGGTGCGATCTCGACTGATACTCGCCTGCGATATTAAGATCGATATCGGGGACCTTATCGCCGTCAAATCCGAGGAACGTTTCAAACGGTATCTCGTGGCCGTCACGGTGGTACATCGTGCCGCATTTCGGGCAGACCTTTTCGGGAAGGTCGAAGCCCGAGCCGTAGCTGCCGTCGGTGATGAACTCACTGTTCTTACACTCGGGATTCGGGCAGATGTAATGCGGCGACAATGGGTTTACTTCGGAAATACCCGACATATTCGCCACGAACGACGAACCTACCGATCCTCTCGAACCTACAAGATAACCGTGTGCTTCGGAGTCGGCAACGAGCTTCTGCGCCGTCATATAAAGCACCGAGAAGCCGTGTTTGTTGATAGAACCAAGCTCACGGTCAAGCCTGTCTTTTACTATCTTCGGCAGAGGATCGCCGTAACGCTTCTTTGCACGCTCCCATGTGATGGAGTTGAGCTGCTTCTCCGCACCGTCGATAAACGGAGGGAAGTTGCCGTCAGGGATAGGCTTTATCTCTTCCGTCATATCGGCTATTTTATTTGTGTTCGTTACGACTATCTCATACGCTTTTTCTTCGCTGAGATAATCAAACTCTTTGAGCATTTCCTTTGTTGTGCGAAGATAGAGAGGAGCCTGGAAATCGGCGTCCTGGAAGCCCTTGCCGTGCATGATGATCTTTCTGTACTCCGACATATGCGGATCAAGAAAATGAACGTCACACGTTGCGCAGACGAGCTTTCCGAGCTTGTCGCCAAGCTCTACTATCTGCTTATTGAAATCCTTTATCTGCTCAACGCTTGAAGCGGTGCCTACACGGGTCATAAACATATTGTTGCCGACAGGCTGAATTTCAAGGTAGTCGTAGAAATTTGCTATCTTTGTTATCTTCTCTTCGCTCTCACCGTCAACTATTGCACGGTAAAGCTCGCCCGATTCACACGCAGAGCCGAGTATAAGTCCTTCACGGTGGCGGTTGAGCACCGAACGGGGGATCCTCGGACGTCTGTAAAAATAGTTCAGATGTGCGTATGAAATGAGCTTATAAAGATTTTTAAGACCCGTCAGATCTTTGACGAGAATGATTATATGGTACGTTTTTTTCGCCTTCAGCTCATCCATCGAAAGCTGCGAACAGTTCTCGCAGATAACGTCCTCGCCCTCATACGGCTTGCTGTACTCATCGTCCATATCGTCAACAAGATAGCCCTCGCAGCCGTAGATGACCTTGAACTCGCCGCCGCTTCTCTTTATATCGGAGGCGGCATTCATTGCGTCCGGAAACGCCTGCGCAACGCCGTGATCTGTTATTGCAATAGAAGTCATGCCCCACTCATGCGCTCTTCTTATCAGATCGCCCGCAGGACAGATACCGTCCATATCGGACATATTTGTATGAAGATGAAGCTCTACACGCTTTGTCGGCGCATTATCGACTATCTTGACCTTTTCGCCGGAAGAAATACTTCTTGCCATGACTACAAGCTCGTTATCGTAGCGGTCAAACTGAACGTCGCCTTTAACGATGATCGTCTTGCCTTTTTTGAGCAGCTCTATCGGCTTGCACGCCTCTATGGTATCAATGATCTTTACCGTCATGGAGCCTGTGTAATCGGTTATCATGATCGACACAATGTACTTCTTGCCGTCTCTCGTTGTGCGGAGATCGAGCGAGAAAATATCGCCCCATATCATAGCGCTGCCCGAATCGGCTGAAATGGTATTGATCGGAACAACGCTCACCTTCGTTATGGCACGTCCGTAAAGAGGATGCGAAGAATTCGGCGCTAAAACAGGATTGAGCGATTCGCCCTCACGAACCTCTATCTTGACAGCTTCGGCTTCCGCTTTCTTTTCACGCTCTTTTGCGGCTGCCATTATCTCTTCCTGACGCTGAACGAGCTTTTCCGCTGCGGCACGGCGGGCCTCTTCTTCAAGCTGCTGCTGTTTTTCGATGAGGACTTCCTCATTCTCCTCGACGGACATCATGCCCGTAAACTCGACCTTAACATGAACGTCGAACATATCGGCTATCGCCTGCGTGATAAGATGTGACGCATTAAGTCCTTTTATGACCGCCTCGCCGCCGTTTATCAGCTCTATTTCGAGCGTGTCGCCTTTCAATGTCGGAACGGCATTTTTGAGCGTTCCGTTGAGCGACATATTGTCTCTTTTAAGATGAGTGACGATATCCTGAAAGTAATCCACCGTAAAAAGCGACGGATCAAAAACCGTGTTGATACGCACGTTGGAAAGCTCCAGCTCGTGCATCAGCTCACGTTCCATGTTAAGGATATCGCTTTGCGAAACGAGCGAATCGAAGCGTATCTGTGCCGTCATGGCAGAGGTGCGCTTGTTTACGTTTATCGTCTCCACCTTGCCGCTGCCCAGACTGTCGGAAAGCTCGGGTGATATGTATGGATCAAAAACTCTTGAAACTGTACTCAAATTAACCGTCCTTTACAATTTCTCTATCTCTTCCATCAGTGCGCCGACAAGCTCAGACTCCGCAACCTTGCGGACGATCTCGCCTTTTTTGAAGATAAGCCCTACACCGTCGCCGCCTGCAATACCTATATCGGCTTCTCTTGCCTCTCCGGGACCGTTCACTGCGCAGCCCATTACTGCAACTGTGATATTCTTTTTGCAGTCACGAAGCTTTTCCTGGACCTCGCCTGCTATGCCGATAAGATCTATCCTCGTTCTGCCGCATGTCGGGCAGGAAATAAACTTCACTCCGCTCGTGTCGATATCTATCGCTTTGAGGATATCCTTAGCGGCATATACTTCCTTAACGGGATCGTCTGTAAGCGAAACTCTGATAGTATCGCCGATGCCGTGAAGCAGAAGCGAGCCTATTCCTGCGGCAGACTTGATTATGCCCATGCGCTCCGTGCCTGCTTCCGTAACACCGAGGTGAAGCGGATAATCGCACTTCTGAGAAGCAAGCTCGTAAGCTTTTATCATCGTGCCTACCGTTGAAGATTTCATTGAAAGCACGATGTCGTAAAAATCGAATTTTTCAAGCAGCGACGCATGATACAGTGCGCTTTCGCACAGCGCTTCCGCTGTAGGCGAGCCGTACTTTGCAAGGATATGCTTTTCGAGCGAACCGGAATTAACGCCGATGCGTATCGGGATATTCTTCGCTCTGCACGCCTTGACCACCTCATGAACCCTGTCGTCGCTGCCGATATTTCCGGGGTTTATGCGAACCTTGTCGATGCCTGCGTCTACTGCACCGAGAGCAAGCCTGTAGTCAAAGTGGATATCGGCAACTATCGGCACCGAAACAGCTTTCTTTATAGGCTCTATAAGTGAAAGAGCCTCTTTATCGGGGATCGCTATCCTGATGATCCGGCAGCCTGCTTTTTCAAGGCGCACCGCCTGTGCTACGCTGCCTTCTATATCTGTTGAGGGAACGTTCAGCATTGACTGAACGGAAATGTCGGCGCCGCCGCCTATCTCAACATTGCCTGCACGAACTTTTATCTTACTGCTCATAAATACACCTCTATCCTCCGAAGCCTGCGCCCGTAACTATCCTTACGATATCGTTGAGAGTTATAACTACGATAAACCCGAGCAGGATAATAAAGCCTGCTGCGTGTACCCAACCCTCGTATTTCTGCGGTATCGGTCTTCTGATTATTACCTCGATAAGCATAAACAGGAATCTGCCGCCGTCAAGCGCAGGAAGCGGAAGCAGATTTACGATGCCGAGGTTGACCGTGATTATCATCATCATATAGACTATATTGTTCACAGCGTCAAGGAAGCTCGTTTCAAGACCTGCCTGCGCCGCCTGAGTAACTACCGTTGCAGCACCTACGGGGCCTGCCATATCGTTCATACCATACGTACCCGTAAGCAGACCGAACAGGCTCTTCCAGATCATTCTCACAACGGAGAACGTGCCGTTCCACGACTCGGAAACAGTCGTTAAGATTGTTTTATTGATCGGCTCTACCGTAAAATCAAGCGCAACGGCAGGCTTGCCGTCATCGCCGAGATACGTATAAAAATCAACGTTTTCAAGCGTCTGCTTAACGCCGTTTCTCATTACGGTAACGTTTGTGCGGAATCTTTTTCGCTCGGGCATAAATTCCGTCTCTTCCGGTTTGTAGTCCTTGCCGGAGAGTTTGTTCACTTCCGCAAGCGTTTCACTCGTCGCCTTGTCGGCTTCTTCTTCCGTTGTGCTGACGTTTATCTTTTCGATGCCGCTGTTGAATGCATCGCTTATAGCTTTAAGCTCGTCCTCTGTATAATCCTCTGCGTTGAGCGCTGTGTACTGACGAACGAGAGTAAAGCCGCAGTCCTCTTTATAGATCGAAAAATCATGACCGTCTACGATCTTCATATCGAGCATTGCAACTGCAAACGAGATATCTCTCGAACATTTTATTTTGTAGCCGCCGATATCAAGCAGCTCATCGCCCGTTTCAAGACCCGATTTTGACGTAAACGCCGCCTGCGAGAAATTCGAGATCGTTGTGGAAGAGAACATCGGCTCCTGCGCCACGAGCAGCGTCATCATAAGCAGACCGAGAACGATATTGTTGAATGCGCCTGCAACTATGACTATCATACGCTGCCAGACGGGTTTATTTACAAACGCACGCTCGTTGTCGCTCTCTTCGTTTTCGCCTTCGAGCGCACAGTAACCGCCTATCGGAAGCAGGCGAACGGAATACTTCGTCTCGCCTCTTTCAAAGCCGAAAAGCTTCGGTCCCATGCCGATGGCGAACTCATTCACCTGAACGCCGAATTTTTTTGCCGTAATAAAATGGCCGAACTCATGTATAAACACGATAAGCTCAAAAAGCAGAACGCCTATCGCTATCAATGCGGCTGTAGTTAATATCTTCGTTGAAATCAGACCTTTCAATAGTAATTCTGTAAATTGTACGGGATTATAGTTATGTGCAAGCTCAGAGTTTGTTCAAAGCCGCACGGCAATTGAGGGCAAAAAAGAGGTCAGCTAATGCACAAAAGTAAAATCGAAGCATAGAGCCGATGTTACCAATAATACAAGACAGGAGCGAAGCGACTCCGGCTATTCGCTATTCACTGAGCGAACGCAGTGAGCGCTTCTGTCCGGCACATTGGCTTCGCCTCGTGCCTGTTTTATTTGTCAGGAAGCTTACGTTTTGGTGCTTCGCACGCTTGTTTTATTGCATTGTATTATTACTTTGTTCTATTTTTAAGCTTTTGCAGGAGCTCCGCCCCTGCACCCCGCCCGCTTTTTGAAAAAAGCGGGGTAAAAACCTTTGGCTGTACGGCGATAAATTCTCTTGTCAAACTAAGCCTAAACGGCACTGCCCGCAGGCGCTTGCCTGCAAAAAGCTTGGCAAAAAACTTCCTGCTATTATACCTTCTTAGCTGCAAATTCTCTCGCCGCTGCATCGGCTTCGAGAACATCGTCAAGCTTTGTGATCTCCTTGCTTTGTACAGCGTCGAGTGAAGCCGAAACTATCTTTCCGATATCAAGGAAACCTATCTCTCTGTTTAAGAAGCGGCGAACGGCTTCTTCGTTTGCGCCGTTTACTATAGCCGTTGCTGTGCCGCCTTTTTTGATCGCTTCTTTGCATGCGGACAGACAGCGGAACGTTTCGTAATCGGGCTTAAAGAATGTAAGCTTTGCAACTTCCGTAAGATCAAGAACACCTACCTCGCAGGGGTACCTTTCGGGATACGTCAGAGCGTACTGGATCGGTATCTTCATATCGGGAACGCCGAGCTGTGCTA
Source organism: uncultured Ruminococcus sp. (assembly GCA_902785425.1). Classification (GTDB taxonomy): domain Bacteria; phylum Bacillota; class Clostridia; order Oscillospirales; family Acutalibacteraceae; genus RUG592. Next base: position 22,172 of record CACZYP010000026.1, read on the forward strand.
TCACCGAATTGTCGTTGTATTCTATCATAGAATGGATAACGCTCTCACGATGGACTACAACGTCAATGTTATCGGCAGGAACATCGAAAAGCCAGCGAGCTTCTATTATTTCAAGGCCTTTATTCATCATAGAAGCGGAGTCTATCGTGATCTTCGCTCCCATGCTCCAGTTAGGATGCTTCAAAGCCTGCTCTACCGTAACGTTTTCCAAGTCATCTGTAGTCTTGCCGAAGAATGGTCCGCCCGACGCTGTGAGGATCAGCTTTTTGAGCATCTTCCTGTCGGGGCAGCCCTGTAAGCACTGGAATATAGCCGAATGCTCGCTGTCAACGGGATAGATCTTTATTTCCTGCTTTGCTGCCTCTTTCATAACAAGGCTGCCGCCTGCAACGAGCGTTTCTTTGTTTGCAAGAGCAATGTTCTTTTTTGAGTCTATAGCAGCAAGAGTTGGCTTTAAGCCGATCATTCCGACGACTGCCGTAAGAACGGTGTCGGCGTCCTCAATAGATGCCGCCTCGCACAGACCTTCAAGACCAGATGATACCTTTGTGTCGGTATCGGCTATTCTTGTTCTGAGATCCTTTGCAGCTTCCTCACTGCCCATAACGGCAAGCTTCGGGGAGAACTTTCTTATCTGCTGTTCAAGAAGGCCGACGTTTCTGTTAGCGGTAAGCGCAGAAACTCTGATGTTGAGGTTTTCACATACTCTCAGTGCCTGAGTGCCGATAGAACCTGTTGAGCCGAGAATTGAAAGATTTTCTGTCATAGCTTTCACCTTATTATTGACCGAGAAACCGGGAGTAATAATATTCCCGGTTTCTTCATAAACAAATTATTTAATGATCGGAAGCACCGTATCAAGTATCAGTATAAGCGGTGCGGAAAAGATAACGCTGTCAAAACGGTCAAGCATTCCGCCGTGACCGGGGATAAGCGCACCGTAATCCTTAATATTGCAGCTTCTCTTGATAAGAGAGAAGCTCAAGTCGCCCAGTATAGAAATGATCGAAGCCAGAAAGGCTATGATCGCAAAATTCACATAGTTGACTGTCGTTTCGGGAGCGAAAAAGAAAAACTTAAAGATAACGCCTGCAAGGAGCGGTATTATCGTTCCTGCAATAACGCCTGCTACAGCGCCCTCTACTGTTTTCTTCGGGCTGATCTTCGGGCAGAGCTTGTGCTTTCCGAGGAAGCTTCCGCCGAAATATGCGCCGCCGTCCGCAAACCACGGGATCGCAAGACTGATAACAACGTAGAAAATACCCGTTACCGATTTGAAGCGGTCGTACATATAAACGATCGTCCAGATGCCGAGCGTACACATCGTAGTGACAGTAAGCGCAAACGACAGATCGGGGAACACTAAGTTCTCATGATTGAAAACCATTGACAAATACAACGCAACGATGAAAGCAAACACGATGCACATCATCGCAAGCTTGTTTGTGTACAGCAGGAAGAACAAAAGACAAAACGCTGTACACGGTATGACCATAGTGAGCTTTTTGTCAAGCTTCTTTGCAGAAAGCCCTTCGACAAGGCACATTATAGTTACTGCCGCCAAGCTTATATCTATTACTACCGGGAAATAAGCGCCCAGAATCACAAGGCCGAGTGCAAGCACTATGCCGATACCGGCGGATAAAAGTCTTGTTTTCACTTATCAGACACCCCCAAATCTTCTGCTGCGCTTTGAATATTCAATAAGCGCACGGTTCAGATGGTCGGGAGTATAGTCCGGCCAGAGAACATCATCAATATAATACTCGGAATACGCCGACTGCCATAGAAGAAAATTAGAGGTGCGGTGCTCTCCGCTCGGTCTGATTATCAGATCGGGGTCGGGCTGACCTTTTGTGTAAAGATAGTCGGAAACGAGCTTTTCGTTGATGTCATTGGGAGCAAGCTCTCCGCTTTGTATCTTCTTTGCCATCTCTTTAAAAGCATGTACAAGCTCGTCTCTGCCGCCGTAATTCATGGCAAGATTGAGTATCATGCCCTCGTGAGAAGCTGAAAGCGTCTCGTTTTTTATCATAAGCTCCTGAAGCTCGGGCGAAAACCTGCTGATATCGCCGAGAAAGCGCAGGGCTATCGTATCATCGGCAAAATCACGAAGCGCTTCTTCAAGGTAATCCTTGAAATAGCGCATAAGCGTTTCGACTTCCTGAACAGGTCTTGTCCAGTTCTCGGTTGAAAACGCATACATTGTAAGATGCTTTATACCGATATCGCTGCAGTAGCGTGCGATCTTACGGAATGTCTCGGCACCCTGCTTGTGACCTGCCGTGCGTGGAAGCCCACGCTTTTTAGCCCATCTGCCGTTTCCGTCCATTATGATACCGACATGCTCGGGCAGCTTTATGCCCGAGATATCGACAGTCTCTTTGTTGGTTGAAAAAATACCCATTTCAAAGTCCTTTTAAATCAGACAGACATGATCTCTTTCTGCTTTTTCTCTGTCATGGAATCTATAAGCTTGATGTACTTGTCGGTCATTTCCTGAACCTTCTTCTCGCCGTTCTTCTGATCGTCCTCTGTGATCTCGCTGTTCTTCTTGAGCTTCTTGAGGTCGTCCATTGTGTCACGGCGGATATTGCGGACATGGACCTTCTTAGCCTCTGCCATCTTTGCGATATCCTTGCTGATCTCCTTACGTCTGTCCTCTGTGAGCGGCGGGAATACAAGACGGATGATCTTGCCGTCGTTCTGCGGATTGATGCCTACATCCGATGTAAGGATAGCCTTTTCGATAGCCTTAAGAACGCTTGCGTCCCAGGGCTGGATAGTAAGTGTGCGAGCCTCTGTTACAGAGATGGCAGCAACACCGTTGATCGGTGTGGGTGTGCCGTAATAGTCGATCCTGAGCTTGTCGAGCACATTAGGGTTAGCTCTGCCTGCTCTGATCTCCTTGAATTCAACATCAAGATGGTCTACTCTTTTCTGCATGCGCTCTTCGCATTTGCTGAGTACTTCTTTCATAAATCAAAACCTCCGTTTGTATATCAATTTTCTACAATAGTGCCGACGTTCTCGCCGCACACTGCTTTTACAATATTATCGGGATCTTCCAGGCTGAATACAAGTATCGGAAGATCGTTGTCCCGGCAAAGAGTTGCCGCTGTGCCGTCCATTACCTGAAGACCCTTGTCGAGCACGTCATGGAACGTGATCCTGTCAAACTTGACAGCAGTCGGGTCTTTGTGCGGATCGCTCGAATATACGCCGTCTACCATTGTTGCCTTGAGCATGATATCGGCGCCTATCTCTGTAGCTCTGAGAGCTGCACCCGTATCTGTCGAGAAGAACGGATTGCCCGTGCCGCAGCCGAAAACGACTACTCTTCCCTTTTCAAGATGACGAACAGCCTTGTTTCTGATATAAGGCTCTGCAACCTGCGGCATTGAGATAGCCGTCTGAACACGAGCGGTTACGCCCATGCTCTCAAGCGTGTCGGCAATACCGAGCGCATTGATAACTGTTGCGAGCATTCCCATGTGGTCTGCTCTCGTTCTGTCCATCTGACCGCTGCTTCTGCCTCTCCAGAAATTGCCGCCGCCTACAACGACTGCGACCTCAACGCCCATCTCGTTGAGCTTCTTGATAGGCTTGCAGTATTTTTCAACGATCTCGAAATCGATGCCTGTCTTTTTTTCGCCTGCGAGTGCCTCGCCGCTGAGCTTTAAAAGTACTCTTTTATATTTAGGTTCCATTTAATAGATCCTCCCCAAAAATTTCTAATATATATTTTACAATAAAGTTCGGATTCTGTAAAGGTAAATTTATAATAATTTACCGTTCCTTAATGATTTTAAAGATTGTTGAAATATGTCGGACTGTGATTATTAACAAAATAAAAGGTATAATAATAGTTATGATTACCAAAAGGCGTAAAGATTAAACCAATTATATTTGCTAACAATAATATTATCACAGTCATGAGGAGACTTTTTCAGATGAAACGAGCCGTAAAATGTATATCGCTGATCCTCGCTCTTGCAAGCGCCGTTATCCTTGCTTTGTGCGCATATCTCGGGCGAATACTTCCCGACAGCATAACTTTATATGAAAGCGGAGACACAGCTTTCAAGGAGTATTCGCTGTTTGATATTAATACTGTAAATGTAAATATCTCACCGAAAGAACAACAGGCTGCATACATTTTTGAAAACAGTGCGTCAGTTTCGGACGTATCGGGACAGATCACACTTTTTCATATAATACCGATAAAAACGGTCACGGTAGAAAAGGAACAGCGGAGAATAGTCGTACCGTGCGGCTCATTGTTCGGCGTAAAGCTTCACACAAAAGGCGCTGCTGTTATAAAATGCTGCAATATTCTTGATGAACGGCTCGGCAAAATGAGGAATCCTGCCGCCGAGTGCGGTCTGAGACCGGGCGACACCATCTGCGCCGTAAACGGCAGCGAGATAAAAAGCTACCGTGACGCCGAACGTCTTACAGAAGAAAGCAGCGGTGAAGCTCTCACGCTTTCCTGCATGCGTGGAGACAAAGCCTTTACTGCCGAGATAACGCCTGCCCTATCGGAAAACAAGTACCGTCTCGGTCTGTGGATAAGAGACAGCGCCGCAGGACTGGGAACAATGACTTTTTATGAGCCTGACAGCGGAAGATTCGCTTCGCTCGGTCACGGTATATGCGACGAAGAAACGGGAGGTCTTCTGCCTATAGACAAAGCCGAGATAACAGCCGTTGAGATAGCAGGCATCACAAAAGGAACCGACGGCTCGGCAGGCAGCATAAACGGCTATTTCAGCGACCTGCCGCCGATAGGTCTTGCCGACAAAAACAGCGGGAACGGTCTTTTCGGAGAGCTTGTCCGGCCGATAGAAGGCATTGATCCTGTTGCCGTTGCCGCAGCGCATGAGATCACAAAAGGCAGAGCGCAGATACTCTGCACTATAGATAAAGGAAAAGCCGAGCTTTACGACATAGAAATAACCGCCATAGATTATGATGAAAGGAACAAAACGAAAAATCTCGAAATAATGGTCTGTGACGAGCGCCTGAAAGACAAAACAGGCGGAATAATACAGGGAATGAGCGGATCTCCGATATTACAAAACGGTAAACTCGCAGGAGCGGTAACACATGTCCTGATAACAAATTCCGTCAAAGGCTACGGGATATTTGCTCAGAATATGTTTGATGAGCTTGATAAAAGGAGTATCTAAGTATTTCATTATTACAATTTTGTAATCTGTTTTTTCGTAAAATCCTTGTTTTAGGTATTGCTATTTTTACCAGTTTATGGTAATATATGTACAACAAACCAATTATTACCATTTTGGAGGAGCAAAACAATGGAAAATCAGATCAATCTTTTGATAACGGAAGACAAGAACGCTTTCTCGCACGAGGAGCTTGAATGTTTCGCCTCGCAGAACATCAGCGTTACCCTGTGCGGCAAAGACGGCGACGAGCTGATCGAGCAGATCGAGCGGCAGAAACCCGATGTTGTCGTAGCGGAGCTTTTCATGACGAGAACGGATGCTATCGGTGTTATCAGAGCATTTCGCAGCAAGCCCGACAAGCCTCTGTTCATCGTCTCATCGACGTTTGACAGCGACGTTATCCAACAGGAGATCATGAGTGCAGGCGGCTCTTACTTTGTACTTCGCCCATACAGCGCCGCAAATCTGGCGGCAAATATCACTCAGCTTTACAAGGCACGCAGCGGTCTCGGAAAGCCCATGCTTAAAAGCATATCCGAAACGGGCAGCTCGCTTGAGATAAGAGTCACGGAGATTCTCCATCAGATAGGCGTTCCTGCGCACATCAAGGGCTACCATTATCTGCGTGATTCCATCATCATGTGCGTTGAAACGCCCGACATCATCAACGCCGTTACGAAGCGCCTCTACCCTTCCGTTGCAACTAAATACGAAACAACGTCGTCAAGAGTTGAGCGTGCTATCCGTCATGCGATAGAAGTAGCATGGGACAGAGGTGATGTTGATATTCTCAACTCATATTTCGGCTACACGATAGCAGGCGGCAGAGGCAAGCCCACGAACAGTGAATTCATCGCAATGATCTCGGACAAATTAAGGCTTGGAATGAGGAACGCATCGTAAAAATCATTGTGTTTGATTGGTTACTGATACATCTATACACTCCCGAAACATAAAAAAGTATGCCCTGCAATCTTGGTTGCAGGGCATACTTTTTTTCGATAAAATTATACTTTGGAATATAATCCGTTGAACACAGGAATTGTTGTTTGTTAAGGAAGCACTGATTAAATCGAGTGCCCATATTGCGCAGTCAGATTTTGAGGCAAATTGGACGAAAAAGTCGCAGGGTGAGGGTCTCCGGTCAATGTCAACAACTTAAGGAATTTTGCCTGATATAACCCCTCAGACGGCTGCGCCGCCAGCTCCCCTTTCAGGGGAGCCAGCCAACTTTTAATAAAACA
>CACZYP010000027.1 GCA_902785425.1 uncultured Ruminococcus sp.
AAGAATCATAATTGAAAGCTTTTTTGCGTGCGGAGCAAGCCATCATAAATCAAAGTGTGTAACGCATATCTGTCTGCGGACACTGTCCGCAAATCTGACGGCACGATATGGGCACTCGATTTAATCAGTGCTTCCCTAACACAGTTTACAAAAGCTTTAATGCAATATTCCACTTCTTATGCCCTCCATTGCCTTAACTCCACACTCCGCACTAATTAAAGCGCAGCTTTAATATACGCATATATAAGCTGTGCCGTATTCTCTATATCGGAAAGCGATACTATTTCCGCAGGAGTGTGCATATTGCGCTGAGGTACGGAAACGAGCGCAGTCGGAATGCCGCTTCGTGCAACAGAGATCCTGTCTCCGTTAGTACCTGTTCTGCCGCCGATTATCTCAAGCTGATACGGGATATCATTATCCTTTGCAAGTGATATAAGCTTGTCGGACATCCTGCGAGACAAAGTCGGAGAAATGCAGATCATGCTGCCGCAGCCGAGCTTGCCGCTTTCACATTCGGAAACTCCCTGCTGCAAAGCAAAGCTTACGTCCGTTACGATAGCTTCATCGGGCATTACGGAAAAAGCCGAAGTTGATGCACCTTTGCCGTAAGTTTCCTCCTGCGAGGTAAACGCAAACGTAACTCCCGTTCTTACGGGATCCTCCTTTATAAGCTGTGCCACTCTGATAAGAAGCGCACAGCACGCTCTGTTGTCTGTTGAACAGCATGTAAAGCGGTCGTTCAAAAGCATTGTCGGTTCAACATCGAATGCTACAGTATCGCCCAAAGACACAAGCTCCCTGACCTTTTCGGCAGGCAGACCCGTGTCAAGATAAACATCATCCGCCGAGGGCGCTTTATCCTCGCCGCCGTCGGCTAAATGAGGCGGCAGACAGCATGCAACTGCCGTGATCTCGCCGCTTGATGTAAGCACCTTGAAGCGTGCATCCTGAACAACACGGTAATCCATTCCGCCGCACTGTGACACTTTGAGAAAACCGTTTTCGTCAATGTATGTAACAATAAACCCGATCTCGTCGATATGGGCGTCAAGAAGTATATTATGTGAATCAACATCGCCTATCCCGGCGATAACGCTGTTGTTTATATCTGTCTCTACAGTATCGGCATAAGGCGCTATCTCGGCTTTTATAAGCTCGCAGACATTTTCCTCACGTCCCGATACGCCTTTAGCGGTGCATAAGCGTTTTAAAAGCTCTTCCATTGTTTCCACCGCCTTACAGTTTGTTGACGAGCGACTTGAAGTGCTCGCCACGCTCTTCAAAATTCTTGTAAAGATCGAAGCTTGCACTTGCAGGCGAAAGAGATACCTTGTCGCCGCTTACAGCAGCTTTGCGTGCAGCGTTTACTGCTTCTTCCATCGAGCTTACTTCAACGATAACAGGCTCGCCCTCTTTATATTCGGGAGCCGAAAGAATAGCTGTCTTGATCTTTTCGGCAGTTGCACCCATCAGAACAGCAGTCTTGACCTTTTTGCAGATAAGTCTGCCGAGGTCTGTGTAGTCAAGATGTTTATCGTAACCTCCGAGGATAACGATCATCTTCTCATCGTAAAGTGAGAGTGTACCGAGAGCAGTTCTTGTCGGGCTTGATGCGATGGAGTCGTTGTAGTAAGAAACTCCGTCAAGCACACGAATGAACTCGTTTCTGTGAGCAACACCGCCGAAGCTTTTTGCAACGGAGACAATAGTATCTACAGAAACATCTCCCCATACAGCAGATGCAGCTGCAAGATAGTTCTCCACATTGTGAAGACCGGGGATCTTTATATCATCTTTGTTCATGATAAAGGTCTTATTGCCGTTTTCAGCGTAGTACAGATCTCCCTTCTCGTCCATGAATGCGCCGTTTTCAACAGCCTGACGGCGTGAAAATTTCAGCAGCTTGCCACGTACATTTCCGGAGAACGAATTCGAGATATCGTTGTCGAGGTTGAGAACAGTCTTAGAGAAAGCGTTCTGATGCAGCACGATATTGCGTTTTGCATCGATATACTCCTGCATATCCTTATGTATGTCAAGATGATTCGGAGCTAAGTTAGTAACTACAGCCACGTCGGGGCTTTCACGCATGGAGATAAGCTGGAAGCTTGAAAGCTCTACAACGGCGTAATCGTCCTTTGTGATCGTTTCGATCTCGGGCAGAAGAGGCTTGCCGATGTTGCCGCCGAGATGGACCGTTTTGCCCTCCGCTTTCAAAAACTCCGAAATAACGGTAGTAGTCGTTGTTTTGCCGTCGCTTCCCGTAACTGCGATAGTCTTGCACGGGCAGATGTCAAAAAACACTTCCATTTCGCTTGTAACTACTACGCCTCTGTTTCTCATTTCCTCTATCTCGGGGGTGAAGAACTTCATACCCGGTGTACGGAAGAAGATATCGACATCAAGATCCTTGATATAATCATCGCCGAGAGAAAGAACTGCTCCGTTCTTCTCCGCCTCATCTGCGGCAGCTCCGAGCTGCTCACGGGAGCGCTTATCGCATGCGATGACCTTTGCGCCGTACTTTGTAAAAAGCGGGATAAGCGGCAAATGGCTTCTGCCCATACCGCAAAGCGCTATCTTTTTTCCGTTGATGCTTTCAAAAAATGCTTTTGTATCCATTAAAAAAATGCCTCACTTTAGTTACTTTACCGTTCTTTTAAAACAGAGCGGTAATAATGTATACTTACTATTATATGACAATCGCCGTAATATTTCAACAATTATTTCGCCTCATTGCTCTTTTGACACTATTTCGGTACCTATCCTGCATGGCTTCACCGCTTTCGAGAACGAATATTGTCCGGACAGCTCTATCGCACATTTATATGCTTTCTCTTCATCTTTGAATATTCCGAACACAGCCGAACCGCTGCCGGTCATGCAAGCGTTCAGGCAGCCGTCAAAAGCTTTAAGCCTCTCCACAGCATCGTCTATCTCAGCGATTTTAAGCGCATCTGCAAATGCGTTGTCGAGATAAGCGGCGATGCTTTCAATATCCGTCATGTTTTCAAGAAGCTTATCCGAAGCTATATCACCCGAAAAGCCTGCATTATCAACCGCATCGTATGCATCCTTTGTTGATATGCCTGCTTCCGGCTTTATGATAACGAGCGTACAGTCCGGCAGAACGTTTTCGCATCTTGAAAGCTTTTCTCCGATTCCCTCGCAAAGCACCGTTCCCCCCATAAGGCAAAACGGGATATCGGCTCCGCACGTCGCTCCGAGAGCGCAAAGCTCTTCAAAGCTCAAAGCATTATACATCTCGTTTAGTCCTCTGAGAACAGCCGCACCGTCTGCGCTGCCGCCTGCCATTCCTGCCTGCGCAGGGATATTTTTACGAATACTTATTTCAAGCCCGATACGCTCAATGCCTGCCTTTTTGAAATACGCACGGGCACAGCGGCTTGCTATGTTCGTGTCGTCTGTAGGTATGCCGGGCTTATCGCAGGAAATAAGTATCGTATTGCTGTCGTTTTTTGTAAGCGTAACGTACTCATATATGGCGACCGACTGCATTATTGATCTCAGTTCATGGTAGCCGTCCTCACGCTTTCCTATGATATCGAGCGTCAGGTTTATCTTCGCCGCAGCTTTTACGGTAACTTTCATTGATCTGCACTCCTTTTGTGTTTTTCTCTATTCTATCTCATTTTCATAAATATTGCAATAATCCTGCGTCAGAGAATAAAAATTTCTCAAAAAAGGTTGAATTAACGGCCGTGAAACGTTATAATAGAAAAGTATACGATATTATCCGGGATTCCGGACTGATATCAGCTTTTGACACACGGAGGTTAATTATGGCACAGAATAAGAAAATGGTTGAGGCTATCACCTCACGAGACGAGGATTTTGCAAAATGGTATACCGATATCGTCAAAAAAGCCGAGCTTTGCGACTACAGCGGCGTTAAGGGCTGCATGATCTTCCGCCCTTACGGTTACGCTATCTGGGAAAATATCCAGGCAGACCTCGATCAGAGATTCAAAAAGACAGGTCATGAAAATGTATATATGCCCATGCTTATTCCCGAGAGTCTTCTTCAGAAAGAGAAGGATCACGTTGAGGGCTTTGCTCCCGAGGTTGCATGGGTAACACAGGGCGGCAGCGAGAAGCTTACAGAGCGTCTTTGCGTTCGTCCTACTTCCGAGGTTCTTTTCTGCGAACACTACAAGAACGTTATCAACTCTTACAGAGATCTTCCGAAGCTTTACAACCAGTGGTGCTCCGTAATGCGCTGGGAAAAGACAACTCGTCCGTTCCTCAGAACAAGTGAATTCCTCTGGCAGGAGGGTCACACAATGCACGAGACAGCCGAAGAAGCTCAGGAAGAAACTCTTCGCATGCTCAAAGTGTATGAGGACTTCTACAGAGAGACGCTTGCGATCCCTGCTGTTGTCGGCAAGAAGACTCCGAAAGAGACATTCGCAGGCGCTGAGGCTACATATACTATCGAGCCTATGATGCACAACGGCGTTGCACTCCAGGGCGGCACATCGCACTACTTCGGCGACGGCTTTGCAAAGGCTTTCGACATCACATTCACAGGCAGAGACAACAAACTTGAGTATCCTCATCAGACATCATGGGGCGTATCGACACGTATGATCGGTGCGATCATCATGGTTCACGGTGACGACGACGGCCTCGTTCTTCCTCCGAAGATCTCGCCTATTCAGGTTGCCGTTATCCCCGTTGCACAGCACAAGGAGGGCGTTCTCGAAAAAGCAAACGAGCTTAAAGAGCGTCTTGCAAAGAACTACAGAGTAAAGCTTGATGACAGCGACAACAGCCCCGGCTGGAAATTCAGCCAGTACGAGATGAAGGGCGTTCCCGTTCGTGTTGAGATCGGTCCGAAGGATATCGAGAAGAATCAGTGCGTTATCGTTCGCAGAGACGACCGTTCCAAGCAGTTCGTATCGCTTGACGATCTTGACAACGCAGTAGCCGATGCACTTCAGGCTGTACACGATGCAATGTACGAAAAGGCTCTTCAGAACATGAAAGAGAAAACTCACACTGCAACAACGTTCGACGAGTTCGTTGAAACAGCAAAAGAGCGCCCCGGCTTCATCAAAGCTATGTGGTGCGGCGACGTTGCATGTGAAGACAAGATCAAGGACGTTACAAACGGCGTTAAGTCAAGATGTATCCCCTTTGAAGAAGAGCACATCTCCGACGTCTGCGTATGCTGCGGCCGCCCCGCAAAGCACCAGGTGTTCTGGGGGAAACAGTACTAATCAATTGACAGTGGACAATTGATAATTGACAATTAATGAAGCACTTCGTGCTTGTTTAGAATTAGTTTATCGCATACACAGGCCTAATGTTTTCAATAAACAATCTAAACTTCCGACTACTAAAGTATATACTATGGAAACGAAAACGCTTCAATAAAAACAGAAGCGCAGCGACTCCGAAATTGTCCATTGTCAATTTTCAATTGTCAATTATATAAAAAAGGGGGGTGCTTTATATGCCTATAAACATTCCGGGGGAATTGCCGGCTGTGAAAATTCTGGAGGGTGAAAACGTCTTTGTCATGACGGACGAACGTGCTAAATCTCAGGATATCCGCCCTCTGAAGATCATAATCCTCAATCTGATGCCGACAAAGATCGTAACCGAAACCCAGCTTCTGAGGCTTCTCGGCAACAGCCCTCTACAGGTAAATGTCGAGCTGCTGCAAATGGCTTCTCACGTTTCAAAAAATACGCCGCAGGATCATCTGCTGACGTTCTACAAGGTATTTGACGAGATAAAGGACAACCACTACGACGGCATGATAATCACAGGTGCGCCCGTTGAGCTTTTAAGCTTTGAAGAAGTAGATTACTGGGAAGAGCTTTGCGAGATCATGCGCTGGTCTAAGCGCAACGTATACTCCACGCTGCACATCTGCTGGGGCGCTCAGGCAGGTCTTTACTATCACTTCGGAATACCGAAATATATCTTTGACGAAAAGCTTTCGGGCGTTTTCTCGCACAGAGTTCTCAATGACCGCCATCCGCTTATGCGTGGCGTTGACGACCTGTTTTTCCTGCCGCATTCACGCAACACGGGCGTTCGCACCGCCGACGTTCAGAAGCACGACCGGCTGGAGATTCTTTCTCTCTCCGATGAAGCAGGCGTTTCGATCGTTGCAAAGAAAAACGGCAGGCAGTTCTTCATTCTCGGTCACCCCGAATACGACCGTGACACGCTTGCAAAAGAGTTTTTCAGAGACATCGACAAGGGAATTGACCCGCAGATCCCGAGCAACTATTTTCCCGAAAACGATACGGAAAAAACACCTGTTATGCGTTGGAAAGCTCATGCAAATCTGCTGTTCATGAACTGGCTCAACTACTACGTTTACCAGAATACGCCTTACGATATTTCGTCTATCAAGGAATCGGAAACATAACATAAAGGAAAAGTCCTTATGACAGCTGTCATAAGGACTTTTTAGCATATTTATTCTTTCTCGGCAAGCGAAATATCAAGATCTCCCGATTTTGTCTTTACCTTGAAAGGATATTTTCCGTCGCCGCTGACATAGGAGTTCATGCCGTTGTCAACGTAAGAGTCAAGCTTTCCTTTTGATGACGAGAAGTTCACGCTGTAGCCGATAGTGTTGTCAACAGCAAGCGAAACAAGTCCGCTCGTTGTCGTGATGACAGTAGAACCCGAGTAAGCATTCTGAGCCTTTACATTGCCCTCTTTGCCGTTTACGGTAATACTGCCGACCGTGATATTTCTCAGCACGACCTCGCCGTTTGTGTTTATTTTGAGTGAAGTCAGCTTTTCCGCAAGCGTTTTCGGAACACGTATCTCAAGCTTTTTGTAAGCGTCGGAGATAGTCTGATCCTCCTTGCAGAAATGAACCGAGAATGTATTATCTGAAAGCGTGTAATCAAGGCGTTCGTTTTCCTGAAGATAACGTGTGGCGCCTTCTTCGACGAAATAATCTTCGCCGTTGTAGCCGATCACCTCTACCCTGCCGCCCTGCCAGTCAACATTTATAGCAGTAATATCGTTCGGAGGGTAATACTCGCTCATCGCATAATACTGCGACATATCGGTAGGATCGATCTGCGCAAGCTCATCGGGAAGCTCCGGCTCCTTGCCCGTATTTGTCACTATCAGAACAGCAGCCGCAGCAATTGCCGCAAATAAAACTGCGCCGACAGCGATCAAAAGCTTTTTATGCTTCATCACGGAATAATTGTGCCTTCAACATTGCCGGCGATACCTGCTGCGTTGGATTCGTCTGTATCAATGTGCATAGCTGTAGCGAAATCGCCTCTTACACGACATACAACATCGCCGAATACGAGCTTTCTGCCTGTGCCTGCATCTACTTCAACGCTGACGATCTGCTTGTCCTTAAGGCCGAACTTCTCTGCATCTTCAACAGTAAGGTGAATGTGGCGCTGTGCTGCGATAACGCCGCACTCGATCTCAACTTCGCCCTTGGGGCCTACGAGCTTGCAGCCGGGTGTGCCTGCGATGTCGCCGCTCTCCTTGATAGGAGCTGCGATACCGATCTTACGAGCGTCGGTAAGAGCTACCTCTACCTGATCTGCATTTCTGAAAGGTCCGAGAATAGACATAGCAAGCTCGCCTCTGGGGCCTACTACAGTTACCTTCTCTGCGCATGCGAACTGACCGGGCTGCGAGAGATCCTTCTTCTTTGTAAGCTCTGCGTCAGCGCCGAAAAGAGCAGCGAATGTCTCTTTTGTCACATGGATATGACGTGCAGATGTTTCAACGATTACTTTCATTACTAATCACCATTCCATAAATATTATTACTGCCGCCTTTGCGGCATCACATAGTTATTGTACACCTTTTCACGGAATATTTCAACCATATTTGCGCCGATTATTCGTTACTATCTTGTAATTTTCGTTAAAACATGATAAAATATTTTTAAAACATGAGAAACGGAGAATATACGATGTACGACAACTGGGAAACTCTGAAAAGCGAATGCTTTAACTGCCAAAAATGCGAGCTTGGCAGAACACGCACAAATCTTGTTTTCGGCGTGGGCAACCCGAACGCTGAGGTCATGTTCATAGGCGAAGGCCCCGGCGAACAGGAGGACCTCAAAGGCGAGCCGTTTGTCGGCAGAGCAGGACAGCTTCTCGATAAAATGCTCGCTGTAGTCGATCTTGACCGAAAGAAGAATATATATATAGCAAACATGGTAAAGTGCAGACCGCCTAAAAACCGTGATCCGAAGCCCGAGGAGCAGGAGCAGTGCATCAACTGGCTGCGCAATCAGACAAAGCTCATCAGGCCGAAGATAATAGTCTGTCTCGGCAGGATATCGGCACAGAAGGTCATAAAGCCCGACTTTAAGATCATGAAAGAACACGGCATATTCTTCGAGCGAAACGGCACGCTTCTGATGGCGACGCTCCACCCCGCCGCACTGCTCAGAAACCCCAACAACAAACCTGCCGCAATGGAAGACTACTTCAGGCTTCGAGACAAGATCAATGAGATATGCGAACACACCTACGATACAATTGATAATTGATAATTGATAATTGATAATTGACAATGGACAATTGCGGAACTCGCCTGCGGCGAGTTGGATTGTATTAGACCTCAAAAAACTATACTTTATTTGCTGAATTGAGTTAAGCTGCAGAATTGAATACAGCAATATAAAAAACAAGCACGCAGTGCTTCCGAAATTATCCATTATCCATTGTCAATTGTCAATTGAGGATCTCGCCTGCGGCGAGTTGGATTGTATTAGTCCTCATAAAACTATACTTTATTTGCTGAATTGAGATAAGCTGCAAAATTAAATACAGCAATATAAAAAACAAGCACGCAGTGCTTCCGAAATTATCCATTATCCATTGTCAATTGTCAATTGCGGAACTCGCCTGCGGCGAGTTGGATTGTATTAGACCTCAAAAAACTATACTTTATTTGCTGAATTGAGATAAGCTACAGAATTGAATACGGCAAAATAAAAACAAGCACGCAGTGCTTCCGGAATTGTCCATTATCCATTGTCAATTGTCAATTAAAAAAAGTGGGGCGAAGCGGCTCTGTCATTCCATTTTCCACATTCAATAAAAAATTCCGACTGCTTTTTGTGACAGTCGGATTTTTTGTTAATAATTGTCTTGTTCTCAGATGCCGAAACCGTTTACTCTGATAAGCTGAGTAACAGAATTGTCAAGCGTTTTTGAGATGTAATCAATGATGTTCTCTTTATCGACATCTTCACGTTCCTTGATCCAGTCCATGAGCATACCCGAAAGCGCCTCTGTGTAGAATCTGTTGAGGAAGCTTCTGTATTTCTCATCAAGGCGCATGTTGAGGCTTTTTTCCTTGCCTTCAATGTACTGACCCGTCATAGCAATGAAATCGGTGTAGAAGAATGATTTCACAACATCATGACCGATCGAGTCGTATGCGCAGCTGATAAGGTGATTGTTTGTTTCAACGTAATCCATTACAAATCTGATCGCCTGAGAAAGATCGGAAACAAAGTCAAGCTTCTTGACAACCTCGATAGCGTCCTGCTGGAGCATCCACTTGAGCAAAGCGTAAATATCCTGAAAATGATAGTAAAAAGTTTTTCTGTTTACGCCGCAGTCCGTGATTATCTCGGTAACTGTAATTTTGGAAAAAGGTTTCTTTTCCATGGCATTGCGCAGTGAGCGTGCTAACGCTTTTTTTGTGTTTAAAGATGTTACTGCGTGTGTCATTTTTCATCAACTCCCATAATAATTATACATGTTATAAGCAAATAATTAAATGGACAAAACACTAAATTTGTCAACGTTTTCAAAAATTTATTTGTGCATTCTGTTGTAAATAGTCGGGGTTTAACTAAACAACACAGCAGAAATGTTGCAATTACTTTTATTATTTCGATACAGAATAATAAAGTCTCATATTATATGCCTACAGAAGATCATTGTACCAATAAACAAGCGGCACCCGGAAGCTCCGCAAGTGCCGCTTTGATCTTTTATCAAGCAATAGCCTCCGTGCGCTTGAGCATGTACTTCTCAACCACCTTAGCTACGCCGTCGTCGTCGTTTGAATCTGCGATAAGATCAGCCATACGCTTAACATCGCTTGCACCGTTTTCCATGCAGACACCGAGACCTGCATAGCCGATCATAGTCATATCGTTGTAGCTGTCGCCGCATGCAATGAGCTGCTCTTTCTTAAGGCCGAGCTTTTCAAGCAGAGGGCGAAGAGCCGCACCCTTGTTAACGCCGAACGGCATTACCTCAAGGAAGAACGGACAGCTCTTGAAAACGTCAAAATATCCCTTGAACTTAGCAATGAACTTCTTCTCGTACTCGTCAAGAAGAGCAGGATCGCCTGCAAGAAGAAGCTTGTTCACGTCGAAATTGATATACTGCGCAATATCGCCGACCTGTCTGCTCTCCATGCCAAGAATCTTCGACTCAAAATAAGAGTACTCATTGACCTTGTCGTTCATTATGATCGAGTCGCCCTCATAAGACATAACTGTAATATCTGCGTCCTTAACGAGATCACACACGGGCTTTATGTACTCCTGCGGAAAATACTTCGCAGACATGACCTCACCTGTCGAGGCGTCGATAACTCTGCCCCCGTTGAAAGCCATAACGTAACCGCCGAAGCGATCAAGCTCCAGCTCGTGAGCGATATCTTTCAGTCCGTACTGATGTCTGCCCGAAGCTACAACGACCTTTTTACCCTGTCTCTGAGCCTCGATCAGTGCCTCTCTTGTACGCTTCGTGATCTTCTTTTCGGAATTAGTCAGCGTACCGTCAACATCAAGAGCGATTATCTCATACTCCATAGCTGTCCTTACCTCACATTTCTTTTCTTCTTTTCTTTGTTCTTTTGTTCTTTTCTTTTAATATTTAAAAGCGTCAAAGCTTAACAATTGACTATTGATAATGGACAATTGCGGAACTCGCCTGCGGCGAGTTGGATTATAGTAGTTATCTGAAATCCACACTTTACTCGCTACTGTGAGATAACTATTAATTCTGAATAAACTAATATAAAAACAGGAGCGAAGCGACTCCGAAATTTTCCATTTTCAATTTTCCATTTGATAATGGAGCGCAGCGACTCATTAATTGTCAATTATTTAACGCTTTTATAGACTTTAAGGAACCGATCTATAACGTATTCCACCTGCTCGTCTGTCATCAGAGAATAAGACGGCAGCGTAACTTCGCCCTTGAACATATCGTATGCGTTCGGGAAGTCCTTGATATCAAAGCCTATCTTCTTGTATGCAGTGTGCATGGGAAGCGGCTTGTAGTGAACATTTGCCGTAACGCCTTCTTCAAGAAGCTTATCCATGAACTTATTGCGGAAAGCCTCGTCACGGTCTTTGAAATTGACAAGATACAGATGGCAGCTTGAACCTCTGCCGTCAAAGTGATCTTCTACAGATACGCCGTCAATGCCCTTTAAAGCCTCGTCATAAAGCTTGAAAATATGGCGGCGCTTGCCCATTATCTCATCGGCACGGTCAAGCTGAGCTACGCCTACAGACGCTAAGATATCGGTCATATTGTGCTTGTAGCCGAGGAACCTGATGTCATATTCCCAGAAAGGCTTCTCGCCGTCTGCTTTAAAGCCTCTGTCCTGACCGTGACATGCAAGAAGCATGAGCTCCTTTTTCATAGCGGCGCTGTCAATGCCCTCTATCTGCTTCCATGTAAGCGCACCGCCCTCTGCCGTTGTGATGTTCTTAACGGCATGGAAAGAAAAACTTGTGAAATCTCCAAGCTCGCCCGAGCGCCTGCCGTCGGCTCTCTCTGCAAGAAGAGAATGTGCGCCGTCGGCTGTGATCGCTATCCTGCCCATTGCGGACTGGATATCGTTGTTCGGCTTGAAAATATCCCTTTTGCTCTCAACTATCTTATTGAGCCTGTCGTAGTCGCAGAGAATTCCGCCGAGGTCTACGGGAACTATCGCCTTTGTTTTCGGCGTGATGGCAGCCTCAACAGCGTCGTAATCAATATGATACGTATCTTTTTCTATATCGACAAGAACAAGCTTTG
The DNA here is from genome assembly GCA_902785425.1 of uncultured Ruminococcus sp. Lineage (GTDB taxonomy): Bacteria > Bacillota > Clostridia > Oscillospirales > Acutalibacteraceae > RUG592. The sequence continues at coordinate 12,048 of CACZYP010000027.1, forward strand.
CGCCGACGTGATCGACAACGCTTGCCGAAGCGGAATATGTATATGCAGGCGCAATGACCTCGTCGCCCTCGCCTATACCAAGCAGTCTGAGTGCCATCTCATGACATGCCGTAGCCGAGTTCATACATACGGAATGCTTGGTGTTGCACATAGCAGACACTTTCTGTGTAAGCTCTTCCGTTTTAGGGCCTGTCGTTATCCATGACGATTCCATTGTCTTAACAACAGCGTCTATCTCCGTCTGACCAATATCGGGCGGTGAAAACGGTATTTTCATCATAATTAACAAAACTCCTTTTACTTTGAACGCAGCATTTCCTCAGCGTGTTTAAGTGAAAGCTGTGAGGCGTCGCTGCCGTCGATCATTCGGGATAATTCATGCTTGCGCTCCTCGAAATCGAGCGCCTTGACCTTTGTGAACGTTCTTCCCTCTGAAACGCTCTTGCTTATATACAAATGTGTATCGGCAAGCGCAGCTATCTGCGCCTGGTGCGTTATACATATTACCTGGTGCGACTGCGAAAGCTCTCGAAGCTTTCTGCCCACCTTTGCAGCCGCCGAGCCGCTTATTCCCGTGTCAACCTCGTCGAAAATGAGCGTATCTATCTCATCTTTCCCGGCGATTATGGTCTTTACTGCGAGCATCATTCGTGAAAGCTCGCCGCCTGAGGCTATCTTTGAGATCGGCTTCGGGTCTTCTCCGGGGTTCGCCGAGATCAGCAGTTCAAGCGTGTCGCAGCCGTTTTCGGTGAATGCGCATCTATCCATCCGAGGCACCATCACCACGTTAGGCATATCAAGGTAGCGCATCTCGTTCATTACAGCCTCGCAGAAGCTTTCGGCTGATTCCTTGCGTGCCTTTGATAATGCTTCGGCAGACTTTGCAAGTTCTTTTTCGGCTTTGTCAAAATCGCTTTGAAGCTTTTCTTTATTGATATCGTACTGCAAAAGTGAGTCAAGCTCCTCTCTTGCATTTTCGCAGAAATCGAGTATCTCTTCTATAGTATCGCCGTACTTGCGTGAGAGCGACCTGATAAGCTCGTAACGTTCTTCGACGGCTTCCGCTTCCGCAGGGTCGAAGTCAAGCTCTTCATAGATATCTCTCAGCTCGTAGTGGCAGTCGTTTATCTCTTCATACGCCGACTGTATCCTGTCGGCTATAGCTTCGAGATCGGGGTGCAGAAGCGACATTTCCGAAAGATCGTCGGCAACCGTTGAGAGCATTGAAATAATGCCCTCGCTGCTTTCGCCCGTAAGCATGGCGTAAGACTGCGCTATGCCCGACTTGATCTTTTCGCTGTTGTTTAAAAGCTTTCTCCGTGTTGACAGCTGTTCAAGCTCACCCGGTTCAAGCTCCGCTTCGTCGATCTCGTCTATCTGATATCGAAGCAGGTCTATCCTGCGCTCTCTGTCCTGAATATTGTCATTCATTGCGGAGAGCTTTCTTTTAAGGTCGGAATAGACCACGTATTTTTCTTTGTAATCATCGAGCAGATCGGAGTAGTCACCCACTGCGTCGATATATTTTATGTGGCTGTCTGCGGTCATGAAGTCATAGCCCTCGTTCTGACCGTAGATGTTCACAAGATGAATGCCGACTTCACGAAAAACGGAAAGCGGCGCAGGACGGCCGTTGATACGGCAGGTGTTCTTTCCTGCCGCAGTTATCGTGCGCTGCAAAACGTACTCGCCGTCTTCATCTTCAAAGCCCATTTCGGAAAGCTGTTCCTTTGCGGCGTTTGTAACGTCACAAAAGGACGCACTTATAAACGCCTGTTTAGCACCCGAACGTATAAGCTCACGGGACATTCTCTGCCCCATTATGGCGTTTATCGAATCAATGATTATCGACTTACCTGCACCGGTTTCACCTGTAAGGATATTGAAAGCTTCGTCAAGGTCGATACTCGCCTTCTCGATAACAGCCACATTTTCTATATAAATGTTAGTCAGCATTTTTTCACCCAAACATCAATTGACAATTATCCACAGCTTTACTCTTTTTGTGAGTGTGGAGAGTGGAATGAAGGAAGCACTTCGTGCTTGATCATATTAGTTTTTACAAACATAATAAGTATCTCTCGGCAGTGGAAAAAGTATGAATTTGAATTATTAATACAAATCCAACTCGCCTGCGGCGAGTTCATTCATTCCACTTTCCACATTCCACATTAATAATAAGGAGCGAAGCGACTCCGAAATTGTCCATTGTCAACTGTCAATTATCAATTGAATCAGCTTGTCATTCTTTTCAGCGAAGCTGCGGCGGTGGCGGCGGCTTCGGTCGTTCTTACCGCAAGGAAGATAGTGTCGTCGCCCGCTATCGAGCCGACTGTCTCCTCGGGGTAGTTTGCGGAATCAATGGCGGCGCAGAGAGCCTGTGCCATGCCTGCTTCTGTTTTAATTATAACAAGATTTCCGGCAATGTCAATATCTATTACTGCCGTTGAAAGCAAAGAACGCAGTCTTTTTGAAGCGTCGTTCTCTTTCGAGCCGGACAAAGCGTAACAGTATTTGCCCGAACGTGACATCACCTTAACGAGCTGAAGCTCCCTGATATCTCTCGAAACGGTAGCCTGAGTTACGTTGTAGCCGCACGCACGAAGCTCTTCTATAAGCTCGTCCTGAGTGCTTATCTCCTTCGTTTGTATGAGCTTTACAAGCTTTTCCTGTCTGCCTCTCTTCATGCGTCAGCCCATCCTTTCGCTCAGCTTTTCGCTGAGTATCCTGTAAAAATTCTTATTGTTAAGCTTGATAAAGCTTGCGCTTATATCAGCCTTACGAACCGTTATGCTGTCATTTTCTCCGATAGCCTCGCTGCGCCTGCCGTCTACGGTCACATATGGGTTTTCTCTGCTGTCACGCCCTCTGAAAACAGTTACCTCGGAATCGTCCGAGAACAGCACGGAGCGTGAAAACAGCGAATGCGGACATATCGGCGTCAGAAGTATGCACTTCATATGCGGCTCGATAACGGGGCCGCCTGCCGAAAGCGAATACGCTGTGGAGCCTGTAGGCGTGGCGATAATAATGCCGTCCGCTCTGTATTCGTTTATAAATTCGCCGTTTAGTTCAACATCGAGGTCGATCATTCGGGAAACGCCGCCGTGAGTTATCGTTACGTCATTGAGGGCATATGCTTTATTCTTTTCGCCGTCTCTGCTTACCGTGATCTCAAGCATCATGCGCTCGTCTACGGTGTAATTGCCCTTTATAAGCTCGGGCAGAAGATCAAGCTCCGACGGTTCAAGATCGGCAACGAAGCCGACTCTGCCGCAGTTTACGCCGAGAACAGGCTTGCCGAGGATAGCTGCGTCCTTAGCTGTATGTATTATCGTTCCGTCGCCTCCTATGGAAATAGCAAGATCGGCGTTTTGTATCGCCTCGAACTGAGTTTTGTAAAACTCGGCGTATTCCGAGCTGATATACGGCTTTAGCACCGACTGCATAGCAAACGTACAGCCGAACTCACGAAGCCGCTCAATAATACGGCACGCATATTCAATTGCAAGTTTGTTTCCCTTATAGGGAACGATTGCTGCTTTCATGGCAAAACCTCGTTTTTTAAACTCGTCGTCGCCGAGTTGGATCGTATTAAAAATTGACAATTGACAATGGACAATGGACAATTAATGAGTCGCTTCGCTCCTGATTTTTAATTAATTTATTCAGACTTAATAGTTACCTCATGGCTGCGAATTAACGTATAAATTTGAGATAGCTAATATAATCCAACTCGCCGCAGGCGAGTTCCATAATTGTCAATTATCAATTGTCAATTGTCAACTATCAATTATTTGTCCAGTTTCTCGTGCGAAGCCTTAACAAGCTCCTGCGGTGTTATTTCGGCTGTGATCTCGGGGAAATCGCTTTTCTTTATGTATATGAGATATTCGATATTGCCCTCGGGACCTTTTACAGGCGAGAAATCAAGACCAAGCACCGAATAGCCGTTTTCGGAAACGAACGTCACTATATCTTCTATAACTGCGGCGTGGACTTTCGGGTCACGGACTACGCCGTTTTTGCCGACATTCTCTCTGCCTGCTTCAAACTGCGGCTTGATAAGGCACACAGCCGTGCCGCCGTCTTTCAGAAGCTCTCTTGCAACGGGAAGTATCTTTTTCAGCGAGATAAACGAAACATCAACGCTGAAAAAGTCTATCTCATCGGGTATCTGTTCACGAGTCACATATCTGAAATTGGTGCGTTCAAGATTCACCACACGCTCGTCATTGCGAAGCTTCCAAGCAAGCTGACCGTAGCCTACGTCTATCGAATAGACCTTTTTCGCTCCGTTTTGCAGCATACAGTCGGTAAAACCGCCCGTAGAAGCGCCGATATCCATAGCTGTAACACCATTGAGATCTATCGGGAACGACGCTACAGCCTTTTCAAGCTTCAATCCGCCACGGCTGACGTATCTGAGGGTATTGCCCCGAACCTCCAGCGAGATATCGTCGGGATATGTTGTGCCGGCTTTGTCCGCCTTCTGATTATTGGCGTACACGATGCCCGACATTATTATAGCCTTAGCCTTTTCACGGCTCTCCGCCAACCCTTTCTCGACCAAAAGAATATCGAGTCTTTTTCTTATAGGCATGAAAACACTCCCCCATGTTTAAATTGAAAATTGAAAATGGAAAGTGGAAAATTGTGGAACTCGCCTGCGGCGAGTTGATTTGTATTAGTCCTCAATAAGCTATACTTTAATTCACTGTCGAGAGATAAATGTTAAACTTGAAAAAACTAATAAAAACCAGGAGCGAAGCGACTCCGCAATTTTCAATTTTCAATTTTCCATTTTCAATTTATTAAGTCAGTTCCACGAAATCTTAGCTGTCATTCCTGCGCAGTCGAGGGCTAGATCTTCGAGCGCTTCATCGACTGTGGACTGCGGAACGAATTTGTCTTTGATACCGCTCAGTTCAAACGAGCCTTTAAAGCCATAGTCACGAAGCTTCATATAAAAAGTCTCGCCTATGCCGCCCTGTTCGATGCCCTCTTCAAAGAAATATATACGCTCAAATGCGCTCGCATCTTTTACCGCATCTTCCGGTATCGGGCGAATGCGTTCAAGCTTTATTATCGTAATGTGTTTGTCCTGCTCTTTGAGTATCTGCATAGCCTGAACAGCCTGTGCAAACAGCCTGCCGTATGTTACTATAGCGGCGTCTTTACCGCTTCCGTATACGCTGTAAACGCCGTCGGGCTTGTAGTCGAGAGGTCTGTACGGCTCGCCGCCTCTCGGATATCTAACGGCTGCTATGCCCTCATCGTGATAGATGGCACGGTCAAGGTCTGCACGCAGCTCGTCAAAATAGCATGGTGAATATACTGTCGCATTCGGTATAGAGTTGAGCATTGCCGCATCGAACACGCCCTGATGCGTCTCACCATCGTCGCCGACTATTCCTGCTCTGTCTATGCCGAGCACGATATGCAGCTTCTGCGCCGCAGCGTCATGAATGAGCTGGTCGTATGATCTTTGCAAAAACGACGAATACACGGCAAAAACAGGTACCATTCCCTGCGCCGCCATACCGCAAGCAAACGTTACGGCATGCTCTTCAGCAATGCCGACATCGAAAAAGCGGTCTTTATAGCGCTTAGCAAACGCACTCAGCCCCGTGCCCGACTTCATTGCAGCCGTTATGGCGCAGAGCTTATCGTCCTTTTCGGCAAGCTCGCACATGATATTCCCGAAGCACGCCGAAAAGCCTTTCTTTGAAGAAAGCGGCTCGCCCGTGTCTATATCGAACTTGCCGACACCGTGATACGATTTCGGGTCGTTCTCGGCATAGCTGTAACCCTTGCCCTTCGTTGTTATCACATGGATAAGCACGCCCTGTGTGACGTTTTTGGAAGCGTTGAATGCGTGTATAAGCTTCCTGAGATCGTGACCGTCAACGGGGCCGTAATAAACGAAGCCGAGGTCTTCAAAAATAGTATTTCGATAAACGCTCGTTCTGAGGCTCGATTTCGAGCGAAGCATAAGCTTCCTGATCGGCGCACCTACGATAGGCGTATGAAGAAGCACCTTTTCAACGATCTTTTTAGTTTTGATGTAGCCGGGTCGGATTCTGATCTGTGTCAGATACTTTGCGACCGAGCCTACATTTCTTGATATCGACATTTTATTGTCGTTGAGAACTACTGTAAAATTCTTTTTGCTGCGCCCGGAATTGTTAAGACCCTCGAACGCAAGTCCGCCCGTCAGAGCGCCGTCACCGATAACGGCTATCGTGCGTGAGTTGTCGCCTTTGAGAGCTTTTGCCCGTGCGATGCCGTAAGCCGCAGAGATAGACGTGCTGCTGTGGCCTACATTGAAAGCGTCGTATTTGCTTTCGCTGCGCTTCGGGAAGCCCGAAAGGCCGCCTTTCTGACGGATAGTAGACATTTTATCTCGTCTGCCCGTCAGTATCTTATGAGTATACGACTGATGACCAACGTCCCAGACGATAGAATCCTTCGGGAGATCGTAAACGTAATGAAGAGCAACGGTAAGCTCGACAGTGCCGAGATTCGGTGACAGATGACCGCCGTTTTGCGCAACAGTTTTGACGAGCATATCACGTATCTCCTCGCAGAGAACATACAGCTCGTCTATGGAAAGCTTTTTAAGATCGCCGGGCGAATCTATTTTATCAAGATATTTGTATCTGATAGTTTCCAATTACATTCATTCCTTAATTACATTTACCGGTTGTTATATAAAGCCATTACAGCACAGCACCGATGCAATGACTTACTTAATACGATGCGCAAGCTTTTCGGCGAGTTCTTTCAAAAATACCGTATCGCCGCCGATAGCTTTGAGCGCTTCAACAGCCTCGCTTGTGAGCTTTTCGGCAAGAAGTCTGCCCTGTTCAACGCCGACCTTTGTGACGTAGTTTACCTTTTCGTTTTCAGCGTCGCTGCCAACGGGCTTGCCGAGCGTTTCAGTGTCCGATTCTATATCGAGTATATCGTCCACGATCTGGAAAGCAAGGCCGATCTTTTCTGCGTAAACAGCCGCCGCATTAATTGCAGCTTCGTCTGCGTTTGCGATAACTGCGCCCATAAGGCACGCCGCTTTGATGATCGCACCCGTTTTCTTTGCGTACATTTCGGAGATAGTTTCAAGCGTCGGGTCTTTGCCCTCGGTTTCGAGGTCTATCACCTGACCGCCGACCATGCCGTTTGCGCCGCATTCACGGGCAAGAATATGGGCGGCTTTTGCACCCTGTATGCCTGCTTTCCGAACAGACTCGTCACGGAGCATTATATCGAAAGCAAGAGCCTGCAATGCGTCGCCTGCAAGAAGCGCAATGTCCTCTCCGTATACTTTATGATTGGACGGCCTGCCACGTCTTATGTCGTCATCGTCCATACAGGGCAGATCGTCATGGATAAGCGAATAGCAGTGTATCATCTCAACTGCGCACGCATACGGAACTGCAGCTTCGATATCGCCGCCGAGAGCTTCGCAGAATGCAAGCGTCAGTGTCGGACGAATACGCTTGCCGGAAGCGAGCAGACTGTACTTCATAGCGCTTATAACGCTCTTTTCGCTGCACTCCTCCGAGGGAAGATATTCCGCAAGCTTTTTCTCGATGAGCGATAAATACTTATTCTCCATCAGTTGCCACCTGCCGCTCTTCGTTTATCTTTGAAAATCTGAGCTTTGCCGAGTTAAGCTTTTCATAGCACAGAGACAAAAGCTTTGCGCCCTCTTCGTAAAGCTCCATAGAACGCTCAAGAGTTACATCATTTTCTTCAAGCGCACGGGCGATCTCTTCAAGGCGTTTTTTCGCCTCGGAATATGTTTCGTAATCGCTCATAAGCTTACACCTCCGTTTTTACTGCGCTTTCGACGGTGCAGTCAGCGTATCCGTCGGAAAAGCGGATCTTTATCTTATCGCCCGAATCAAGCTCCGACACGGACGAGACACATTTTTCATTTTTGAAAGCTACCGAGTAGCCCTTTTGCAAAAGCCTGACGGGGCTTAACGCATTGAGTGAATCTGCAAGTGCGTCGGTTCGTGCCGACTCAAGCACAAGCCTGTTTTCAACGGAAGACATCATGCGGGACTCAAAAAGCTTTACGGAAAGCATTTCCTTCTCGATGATACGCTCCGGTCTGAGCGCTTCAACGGAGTCTTTGAGCCTGTCGATATCCTGATACGATGTGTAAAGGATATCGCCCACAGACGCTTTTATTCGATCACGAATCATTGAAAGCTCATGTCTTTGCTCTTCCTTTGACGGAACAGCTATCTCCGCCGCATTTGACGGCGTTGAAGCACGCCTGTCGGCAACAAGATCGCAGAGCGTAAAATCCGTCTCATGCCCCACAGCCGATATAACAGGTATCGTGCAGGCATAGATCGCACGAACAAGGCGTTCATCGTTAAAGCAGAACAGATCTTCCATCGAGCCGCCGCCTCTGCCGATAATAATAACATCGACATTCTTTTCGCTGTTAAAGTAATTGATGCCCTCAGTAAGCTGCAAAGGCGCCGATTCTCCCTGGACGGCAGACGGATATAAAACTATCTCCGCAAGCGGACATCTTTCGGAAGTCACCCTCTTGATATCCTCGATAACTGCGCCCGTTTCGGAAGTTACAACGCCTATCGTCTTCGGAAAAACGGGCAAAGGCTTCTTATGGCTTTCGGCAAACAAGCCCTCAGCCGATAGCTTTTCTTTGAGCTGCTCGTAAGCAAGAGCGATAGCTCCCGTACCGTCCGGCTGCATACTCTCAATGTACAGCTGATACTGCCCGTTTGCAGGGTAAAGAGACACGCTGCCACGAACAATGACCTTCATTCCGTCTTTCGGCTTAAAGCGCAGACGTGAAGCATTGCCTGCAAACATCACGCAGCTTATGCCTGATTTTGTATCTTTAAGAGAGAAGTACAGATGCCCCGAAGCATAGTGATCCTTGAAATTGGATATCTCACCGACAACAAAGATACTCCTGAGCGCATCATCTTCATCAAGTATCATTTTTACATAATTATTGACCTGAGACACGGTCAGTACAGCCGCAGACATCTTCTTCACACCCCTTCGATAAATGGAAAACTTATAAAATTGACAATTGACAATTGATAATTGATAATTGCGGAACTCGCCTGCGGCGAGTTGTTTTTATATTGGTCCTCAAAAGTCTATTCTTTTTCCGCTGCCGAGTTACATATTGCAAGTCTGAATACACCAATATATAATCAGGAGCGAAGCGACTCATTAGTTGTCAATTATCCATTGTCAATTGTCAATTTGACTGCGTGAGCGAAGCGAACGCAGCCGCTCCGAGCACCGCTGTTCCGGCGGCGTTGTCGCTGGAAAGTTCGGCAGATGCAAACAGGCAGCCGAAGCGTTTATACAGTGCGTCTCTGATTATGCTGTCGGACATAACGCCGCCTGCAAATATCACGGGGATATCGCCGTATTTCTGCAAAATGTTTTCGCACATCTTTTCAAGCGTTTTTTCGACAAACATCAGACATGTGAGCGCTATTTCGCTCTTGTCTGTATTATTCTCCGCCATTTTTGCGCATATATTCTCAATACCCGACAAGCAGCAGTCGCTGCCCTTTACGCAGGTCTTTACCTTGATCTTTTTGTCACACGCAAGAGCAAGCTTTTCAAGCTCGATCCCGCACGGGAATTTCAAGCCCATTGACACGCCTACCCTGTCTATCGCCTGACCTGCATGAAGATCAAGCGTTTTCCCGACTATCTCGGCATTGAATATGCGGTCTTTATCTGGCTTTACAAAAACGGCCTCCGTTGTGCCGCCCGAAACGTGAAACGCAATGAACTCTTTTTCAAAAAGCTCTTTATGCCCCGACGAATAGACAGCAGCCGCTATATGCCCCGACTGATGCGAAAACTCATAAACAGGCACATGAAGCAGCGAACCTATCGAGTACGCCGTGTTCATGCCTACCGTAAAGCAAGGCATATACGACCCCTCCTGCTCACGGGGGCGTGCAGATACGGCAACAGCCGCAATATCCGGCTTTTCACCGAGAGCTGTGCTAAGCTGTGCCATCACCTTGTGAAGCTGCTGCGTATGATGAAAGACCGCATCGCTCTGGCGAAGACCTTTCGCCCCGTGTGCAACGGGCAGCAGCATCCGGCGGTGAAGGAGCTTTCCGGTTTCAAGCTCGTAAAGCGCCGCCGAAGTAGTGTAATTGCTCGTGTCGATACCGAGTATATACTTACTGCTCATCTTCGCTTTTTTCACCGCTGTCTATTTTCTCGTCATCGCTGCGGCGCACTGCTGCTGCGAGAACTGCATTTACGAAAGACGCCTCTTTCGGTGCGGCATATTTCTTCGTAAGCTCTACCGCCTCGTTTACAGCTACGCTCTCGGGAGTTTTGCAGCACCTGATCTCGCACAAAGCAAGGCGCATTATGCTGAGCGGAACACGAGAAAGGCGCTCGAATGTCCAGCCTTTGATGTTCGCCTTGATGATCTCGTCGATCTCGTCCTTATGGCTGCTGTAATACTCCAGTATTTTCGTCGTATAGTCGTCGGCAACGATAAGGCGTGATTCCACCGCATTATCGAGAATATCCTTGTAGCTGTCGTTTGTAAACGTCATTTCAAAAAGAATTGCAAAAACCTGCTCACGAGCCTCTCGCTTCTTGGCGATAAAAGCCTCCCGCTCTTCTTTTGAATAGCTTTTTCCGTTATTCTTACTCATAAAAGCGCTCCTATTAATATATATTCTCCGGCAATTGCCGACAAGTCCTCAAATTATTTTACCACATACGAGAGAATAAAGCAATACTTGCAATTTATCTTTCAAATTACAATTTTTTAACACCGAACATCTCCGAAAGCGCATTGACGGCTTTCTTCTCAATTCTTGAAACGTAAGAGCGTGATATACCGAGATGTTCGGCTATTTCCTTCTGTGTGAGCGGTTCTTCCCCGTCAAGGCCGTAGCGCATTGTGATTATGTTCCGCTCCCTTTCGGGCAGCCGCTTCAAATAGTCCGACGCACGCTCTGAGTTGAGTTTTACAGCCGTCTGCTCCGAAATATCTGTTTCATCGGCAAGGATATCTATAAGCGTGAGAGCATTGCCGTCCTTGTCGGAATCTATAGTCTCGTCAAGGGAGATATCGAACGCATTCTTACGGCGGCTGCGAAGATACATAAGTATCTCGTTTTCAATGCAGCGTGAAGCGTAGCTCGAAAGCTTCGTACTTTTAGACGTATCGTAGCTGTCAACGGCTTTTATCAGACCGATAGTTCCGATGGAAACGAGATCATCACTGTCCGCCCTGACGTTATAGTATTTTTTCACGATATGTGCCACCAGACGGAGATTATGCTCGATAAGCCTGCTTCGTGCCGATCTGTCGCCGTTTTTCATCAGTTCGAGCAGCCGCAGCTCCTCCTTGTTTGACAGCGGCTTCGGAAACGACCCCGCCCCGACAACATGAAGCACAGCAAACAAAGCAAAGCTCCCGACAAATGATAGTATTGCTTCAAACATACGATCTGCCTCCGGTATAAATATTTTTTGCGTTTTTTATCACAATATATATATTCGCAAAAATGTCAAATATTGACGAAGAAAGCAGTTTCAGAAACAAAAAAGCACCTACAACAGCAGCAGCCGTTGTAAGTGCATATCGATCTATTATTTTGTGCCAAACTCTTCAAGCACAAGGTCTTTGTTGTGCTCAAGCGCCCAGTTAATGCTCCACTGGCTCGTAAAGAGCAGCAGATAGTTTCCTTTAAGGTCTTGTATGCGCTTCGTGTCGGAAGCAAGGTCAAGCTTCTTCGGGTCGATAACTGCGTTGCCTATCCAGCGGATAAACTGATACGGCAGCGTCTCCATGATGATCTCAACGTTGTACTCGTTTTCAAGCCTGTATTTGAGAACGTCAAACTGGAGCGTACCTACAACGCCTACGATGATCTCTTCCATACCGCCGCCAAGCTCCTGGAACATCTGGATAGCACCCTCCTGGGCGATCTGAGTTGTTCCCTTGACAAACTGCTTACGCTTCATCGTATCCTTCTGGCGGATACGTGCAAAATGCTCGGGCGCAAACGTCGGGATACCCTTGAACTGTACTTTCATGTTCGGAGAGCATACGGTGTCGCCTATCGAGAAAATACCGGGATCAAAAACGCCGATGATATCGCCTGCATACGCCTCTTCAACAATCTCTCTGTCCTGAGCCATGATCTGCTGCGGCTGAGAAAGCCTGAGCTTCTTGTTTCCCTGAACGTGGAAAACCTCCATGCTCTTGTCAAACTTGCCGGAACAGATACGCATGAAAGCGATCCTGTCACGGTGAGCCTTGTTCATGTTGGCCTGTATCTTGAAAACGAAAGCCGAGAAGCCGTCGCTGATCGGGTCGATCGTGGCTGTATTCGTCTCACGGGGAAGCGGAGACGTCGTGATGTTCAAAAACTCCTCAAGAAACGGCTCTACACCGAAGTTAGTGAGCGCCGAACCGAAGAACACGGGAGTAAGTCTGCCTGCTCTTACCTCGTCAAGATCAAAGTTGTCGCCTGCGCCGTCAAGAAGCTCGATCTCATCGAGCAGATCCTGCTTGTAATACTCGCCTACAAGCTCGTCAAACTCGGGTGAATTAAGCTCTATCTCCGTTTTTTCAACTTCCTTCTGACCGTTCATTGCAGCCGTAAAGGCGAGCACCTTTTCGCTCTTTCTGTCGTAAACGCCTTTGAATTCCTTGCCGCTTCCGATAGGCCAGTTCATCGGGCAGGTATTTATTCCGAGAACCGTTTCGATATCTTCAAGAAGATCGAACGGGCTTTGCGCTTCTCTGTCCATCTTGTTGATAAACGTAATGATCGGGATATGGCGCATTACGCATACCTTGAAGAGCTTTTTCGTCTGATTCTCAACGCCCTTTGAGCCGTCGATAACCATGACAGCCGAATCGGCAGCCATAAGTGTGCGGTATGTATCCTCCGAGAAGTCCTGGTGTCCGGGCGTGTCGAGAATATTGATGCAGTAACCGTTGTAGCGGAACTGCAGAACGGACGATGTAACGGAAATACCTCTCTGCTTTTCGATCTCCATCCAGTCGGAAACAGCATGCTTCGACGAATGCTTTCCTTTAACTGCGCCTGCGGAATTTATTGCACCTCCGTAAAGAAGAAGCTTTTCCGTGAGCGTGGTCTTGCCCGCATCAGGGTGCGAAATAATGGCGAATGTCCGCCTTTTGCTGATCTCGGTTTTTAAGTCTGACAAAAAAATTACCTCCGTACGCTTTTTTCACAACAGCAAAAAAACAATGAATAAGCCCCCGGATACAGAGGGCTTTATTATGTAAACAAAGCAATTGACAATTAATAATGGACAATTACGGAACTCGCCTTCGGTGAGTTGGTTTGTATTAGTTCTCACAAAGCTATGCTTTATTTGTTGTAAAGTGATACATTAGTTAAATATACCAATATAAAAACAGGAGCGAAGCGACTCCGCAATTGTCAATTATCCATTGTCAATTGTCAATTATTCTTCACATTCTTGACGTGCTTCTTGATAGCATTAAAAGTATTGTCACTTATAACGTGTTCCATTCTGCAGGCGTCTTCTACAGCTGTTTTCGGGTCTACGCCAAGCTCTATGAACCACTGCGACAAAAAAGTGTGGCGCTCGTAGATACGCTCTGCGATCTCTTTGCCAGATTCTTCAAGCGTGATGTAGCCTTTGGGATCAACGCTGATATAGCCGTGTTCACGAAGATTCTTCATTGCAATACTTACGCTCGGTTTGGAAAAACCAAGCTCGGTCGCAATATCTATAGAACGAACGTCTCCGTTCCTGTTTTTGAGAATAAGGATAGTCTCCAGATAATCTTCTGCCGATTCTCTGATCTTCATGCGGTCCACTCCTTTTATCAAGTAAGTATGTGATCAAGCCTGATTTTAATTATAACACAGCTTTTTGCGGTTGGCAAGCACCGATATGCAAAATTTCGCATAAACAAAGCAACGAGATGCAGACAAACTGATACATTCGCCATATTAAAAAACGAACGAAGTGAGCATTTCCTCAATTTTCAATTTTCCATTTTCAATTTTCAATTATAACGTCAGTTGTTCTTCGCCGCTTCATATGAAGTCTTTACTTCCGTCGCTGCCGCTTTATACTCATCGGGTATCTCCATTTCGAGATCCTTGAGTCTGTCCGTATTGACATAAAGACTGCATTCACGCTCCATGATAACGGGCATATCGGAAGCGCTCTCGCCTCTGATTATGCTTACCGCCTGCTCCCCTGCCTTGCGGCCTATGAGGGAAAAATCGTAGCAGTAGCCTGCCGTGCAGCCTTCTTTTACCTGCGCAAGCGTCACTCCGTAGAGCGGGACCTTTTCAACTATGCTTTTGTTTGTGATGTTCCATGAATTTGCGGCGATCATATTGTCGGGCAGAAGCGTTACGGCTTCGACCTTCCTCATAAGCTCAGAGGAAATGCTCGAAAGCTGCGACGGGTCGTCCACAGCGGCTTCATATACTGTAATACCGAGCTTTTTCGCCTCTTTTTTCAGCGTTTTAAGCTGCTCTTCCGTGTTCTGCTCAGACTGTGTGTATATAACGCCAAGCTTCGTGATGGACGGCTGGAACGTATTTATCATATTGAGCTGTTCCGATATATTAAACGCCGTTGCAACACCTGTGCAGTTTGAACCGGGAGCATTGATATTCTCAACAAGCCCGGCACCGAGCGGATCGGTAACGGCGCAGAACACAACGGGCGTTCTGTCTGCCGAACTGATTATCGGAACGACCGATTCGGCACACTGTGTGCCTATACATATTATAAGATCGCTCTTGCTGTTGATAGCGAGATCTCTTGCTTTTTCTTCGCAGTCCTCACGCTCCGTATTTTTGCCGCCGACTGTAACATCGTAAGCGATCCCTGCGCCGTCAAGAACATTCTTCACACCGTCGCAGCACTCATTGAGCGACGTATGATCCATATACTGTATGATAGAAACGGCGGCGTCGATAGTCGGGCTGCCGCCTCCTGCTTCCTCGGAATTTACCTCTGTAACATCAGTATCGCTGTCCTCAAACGAAAGCTGCAAACTGCAGCCGGAGAGGATCAGTGTCAGGATCAGCAGCATAGAAGCCGCCCTTAGTTTAAATCTCATCATAAAACCCCACTAATTAATTGACAATTGACAATTGATAATTGACAATTGCGGAGTCGCTTCGCTCCTGATTCTATATTAGTCTATCCAAACTCAATATATATCTTTTGGCAGCGAATAAAGTTTAGGTTTTAGGGAGGCACTGATTAAATCGAGTGTCCATATTGCGCCGTCAGATTTTCAGTCAGGTTGCACGAAACGACCGCAGGGTGCGGTCTGACGGTGGCAGACGTTGCCGCAAGGCAACAGCACCGACCGAGGCGGCAGCCGAGACCATACTGACGTATTTCAAGGGAGTTGAGTACAAGATGACGAAAATTGGCTCCTTAGATAACTAATACAATCCAACTCACCGCAGGTGAGTTCCTTCATTCCACACTCCACTTTCCACATTCCACATTAAAAAAGCGAGTGCAGCGAGCTTAACCGCAATTGTCCATTGTCAATTTAAATGACTTCGTCATTTTTCCGTGCTGATATATTCCAGCTCCGGATTCTTGACGCTGACCTTAGTGCCCTCCGATACAGAACTTACTATAAACGCATTGCCGCCGATCGTTACGCCGTCGCCTATGATAGTCTCGCCGCCGAGAACAGACGTACCGGAGTAGATCGTCACGTTGTCGCCCAAAGTCGGGTGGCGCTTTGTGCCTTTAAGCTGCTGACCCTTTCTTGTGGAAAGAGCGCCGAGCGTAACGCCCTGATATATCTTTACGTTTTTTCCTATCTCGGTAGTTTCGCCGATCACGACGCCCGTGCCGTGGTCGATAAAGAAATACTTGTCGATCTTTGCGCCCGGATGGATATCTATTCCCGTTATGCTGTGGGCATATTCGCCCATTATCCTCGGAATGAGCGGCACACCAAGCTCGTAAAGCTCGTGAGCGATCCTGTAAACGGAAATAGCAAGCATTCCCGGATAGCAGAAAATGATCTCGTCTGTGCTGAAAGCGGCAGGGTCGCCGTTGTATGCAGCCTCAACATCGGTGCTGAGATACTCCCTGATCTTCGGCAGCGTTGCAAGGAATCTGTAAGTTATCTCATCTGCACGGGCGATAACGTCCTCACGGGTATCGGCAGTGCTCTTTACGTTATCAAGCGCCTTTGCGATCTGCTTTTTGAGGTGATACTGAACATATTCAAGCTTCTCGCCAACAAGGTAGCGTGAATACTCGCTGCGCACCTTGTTGTTGTCGAAAAAGCCGGGGAAAAGGATCTTTCTCAGCTCTTCCACTATTTCGATGAGTATCTCCTTGCTCACCATGTTATCTTTATCTATGCGGCAGGTGAGATCGTGGCTGCAATAGCTGTCAAGCAGCCGCTCCACAAGCATCGATACGTTACGGTTATCAAGCTCTTCGCACCTTTTTTCCGTATTCATCAAAACACACCCTTGTTTTTATCATTTTACACTCAAAGCCGATCTCTGCTTGTAAGTGTGGAATGTGGAATTGCGGAGTCGCTTCGCTTCTGTTTTTATATATTTAAAGATCTCCTTTTCGGCAGCCGACAGCTACAACTATAACTATATAAACAAGCACGAAGTGCTTCCGACTCTATCCACTATTCACTCTTCACTATATAATGTATGCACCAAACGGTGCGGACGATCATTATCGATCGAGCTTCTTCATAACAAATCCGTCGATATACAAATCGTCGCCCTGGAATTCGTAGCCGTATGTGTACGTCTCTTCAGTTTCATTGAAATACTTTGTCATGATTATGTTGTCCTGCATGATGGTGTACAGATGGCGAACGGTCATGCCGTCAGAGGAGCTTCTGTACATCTCGCCGTCGTTTGTAAACTCGAACGTTATGTCGTTCTCGGAGTCGTACCACTTGCCTGTAAGGCGCTCGTCAAGCTTCTTGTCTGCATACGGAGTGAGCAGCTCCTTTGCTTTGCCCTTTTCAAACGTCTGAACATCGTCATCGTAATAAGCATTTTCAAGTACAAGCGTCTTGCCTGTGAATATATTTCCCTTTACAGTATACTTGTATGTTCCGTAGAACACAGGCGAGTAGCCGTAGTAAACGTTTGCAGAGATAATGTTGCCCATATCCTCTGTGGAAGCGACCTGATATGTGCCTATCACGGACATTGTACCGTAAGTTACTTTACATGTACCGTTTTTCTGGAAATCATATACTATGCTGCGAACAGCCGTAGCCTGATCCGAAGTTTCGGCGTTGTCTGCGGCTGCCATATCGGCAGTGTCGCTCGTTTCAAGCGGCAGCTCAACTTCGTAGTGCCACTGACCAAGAACGCCCTGATCGAAGAAAAGCTTCCATACAAGCAGTATAAGAAGCACCGCTCCCGTTATACACGCCGAAACAAGAAGCTGATTGTTTTTAACTATCTTCCTCTTTCTCGGAAGAACAGGTTTTTCTTCTGTATTCACGGCAGCTTCTTCTGCCTGCTCGGCGGGAGCTTCAGCTGTCTCGGTTGTCTCTGCTGTCTTTTCAGACTCTTGGACTTCGTTAGTCTCCTGCACTTCGTTGTTATTGTTTTCGTTCGGCTCAAATGCCGTTGATTCATTCTCGTTGGACATAAAGAGTACCCCCATAAAATAATAGCAATCCTATTATACAACAATTCGCTGTTTTATACAAGTAAAATTATTGAAATAACGTAAAGGAACCACTGAATAAATCACGTCCTGTGGACTGAGCACCCATCTTGCTTGCATCTTTTGGTCAAATTGAACTCAAAAACCTTGAAATACGTCAGGCG